>NZ_CP017768.1:1012500-1377500 GCF_002813695.1 Methanobacterium subterraneum
CCCTTTTAACCAGGTAGCTGGGGGAGTCAATCTTTTTGTTGTTCATGGCTATGTGCCCGTGAACCACGAATACTCGTGCTTCTTTGGCAGTGTAGGCCAGTCCTTTACGGTGTACTACAGTCTGTAATCTGCGGCGTAGTACATCTTCTACAGTAAGGTCCAGAACAGCTTCCAGTTTAGCATTCTCTGGCAGTATTCCTAATTTTATCAGGTGGCCCAGTAGTTGATCTCTTTCCTGGGAGTTGTGTTCACTGGTTATACCCAGCAGTTCCCTGGCATCTCTCCTGTACCTTTTAACCATGGTTTCGGCTTTCCAAACTTCTTTCTTGTTTTTCAGGCCGTATTTTTGAACTAATTTATTTTCCTGTTTTATGCGGTCTGCATTCCAGGGGTGTGAAGGGGTATCGTACTTTTTCCTTGCCTTTCTTGGATGTCCCATGTTAATCGTCTCCCGTGATTATCCTCTTCTTCTCCTTCTAACTCCAACGGAGCTTCCCTTACGGAATGTGGATTTGGTTCTCTGACCCCTTACTGGTAGTCCCACTTCGTGTCTTCGTCCCTTGTAACTTCGGGTTTTCTTCATCCGGTTGAGGTCGTCCCGTAGGCGCATCACCAGATCAGATTCTATGAGGTGGGTGGTTTCTCCAGTTTCATAGTCGTTACGACGGTTGAGCATCCATCTAGGTATAGTGCTGTTTTGAGGATCTTTAACAGCTTCTTCCAGGCGTAGTACTTCCTTGTCTGGTAAGTATCCTACTTTCTGGTTAGGATCAAAATCCATGGTGGTGCAGATGGCACCGGATAATGCCTTACCTATTCCCTTTATATCAGTCAGGGCGTTTATTATGGTCTTGTTCCCGTTCACGTCTTTACGGGCGATCCGGACCATATGTTTGAAATCGTCTTCCATTTAAAATTTCCTCCATATACATATATTATCTATTATTTTGGTCTGGGGAGTTCATGCGGATCATCAGTCCCAACCGGTTGGGGTTGGCTGAAACTTTACTTGAATTCCCTTTAATTGAGCTTAATAATAATTAAGATTCAATTATTCCATCTAACTTTAAAAATATGTTTTGATGAAACGCCGGGACTGGGATTTGAACCCAGGCGGAGCAAAGCTCCACAAGATTTCCAGTCTTGCGCCTTACCAGGCTAGACTATCCCGGCATAAGATTATATTCTACTCTTTATGTAATATAAAGTCTTTGCTGATTTTTTTCTCTAGGATAAAAATATCCAATTATCTGATGTGAGAACAGATATTCTACTGGTTTTATATGGTATATTAAAAACCCATTTATATGGTTTTAGGTAAAAGTCAGGAAAGAGTAAAAATTTATTTTTACTTCCACATCATTGGGTATGTTCCTGGTTCCATAAAAACCTTTTTTATATTTACCATGATGCCCTTCTCGGCCTGGTCAATTTCATTGGTGGTGGCCAGTGCCTCACCAGCTGCCACCAGTTCACCCTTAAGGGTTAGGACTGTCAGGGTTTCTTTCCTCTTAATACCTTCACTTAACTGGAGTATTCCGCCGGCTGCCAGATCCGCACCGTGGCACAGTGCATCCACTGCTGAATCCCGTACTACCACTTGTTTAAGGTGGCTGGCGGCCTGTTCCATGGGGAGCACACACTCCCGGAGGGGTGCCTCGTCATCATCTTCCTTCCAGTAATGGTAGGCATCAGTGACGTCCTGGAGGGTTTTAAGTGTTTCATCCTCCTGGAAGTCTCCGACACGTGTTCGGCGGAGTTCTGCCATGTGGGCTCCGCATCCTAATGCTTCACCAATATCGTGACAGTACTTACGGATGTAGGTACCGGCTTCACAACCAATACGGAATAGTGCATCCTGACCATCTATCTCCAGGATGTTCACGTAGTATACGCTCCGCACCCTGAGTTCCCTTTTCACTGCAGAACGCAATGGGGGTGTTTGGAATATTTTCCCGGTGAACTCTTCCAGAATATTCACCACACGCTCTTTCCCCACATCTTCGTGGATGCGCATGAGGCATACGTATTCTTTGGGTGCCTCCAGGAGTAGTTGTATGGCCCGGGTTGCATTGTCAATTCCAATGGGCAGTACTCCGGTGACCCTGGGATCCAGAGTTCCACCGTGACCGGTTTTGTCACACTGGAGGATCCGTTTAACCCATGCATCGATTTCATGGGATGTTGGGCCGGAGGATTTATCCAGGTTAATTATGCCCCTGGACAGATGCTCCTCAATAGGCCTTTCTTCCGGCGGAGAGCCGTATTGGGGATCTGTTTCCCCGTAGGCTTTTTGAAGGAGTTCTGCCATGTTGGATTAACCTTTTTAGTTTGTGTGTATTCAGACGGCTTGCATTTAAGCAATTGCGGCTTCGAATTCTTTTTTGATTTCTTCAGGGTCTTCAGTCTTGATTTCAATTACCTGTTCCAATGGTTCCAGGTGTTTGATGTTGCATCTGCGGTTTTTAACTGTGTTTCCTATTACTTCCACAAATTTATCATCTATGATCTCGACTATTACACATTTTTCACCGGCTTCTCTTCCGGAGATTTTCATACAAATTCTTCCAACTTCTATTGCTGGCATTTGATCACCTCAGTTACTTTTACTATGATTTGAGCGACGCTATCAGCCTTAAAGGCATGAGTGTTAATTACAACGTCATAGACATCCATGTTGTTAATGTCTATTTGGTGTATTTCCAGGTACCGTTGGGCTTCACTCCGCTCTCTGGTTATTATCTCTTCACGTGCCAGGGTGATGGATTTACTCTCCCGCTTACTGATCCGCTCTGAGCGGACATCCAGGGGGGCGTTGCACCATACCTTCAAATCAGCGTCCACAAAGTAGGCTGACAGGCGGCCTTCCACTATGAGATCTTCACTTTCTGCGGCTATTTTAGCCTGTCTCTGGTCTATTTCCTGGTCAATTTCTATGTTTCCTTCGGCGAATTTACTGAACTTGAGTATGTCCATACCCCTCTCTGCAGCCATCTGCCGGAATATGTCCCCTGCTGAAATGTAGGGGATTCCTGTTTTTTCAGATAGTATGCGGGAGGTTGTGCTGGTTCCACTGCCTGCAGGTCCACCGATGGTTATGATCATTTGAGATCTATTCCTCAATCTCTTGAGATTCAGTCTCTTGGGGTGCGCCTAATGAACGGGCCTGTTCCTTGAACAATCGGCGTGTGCACTCGGTGCACAGGTTTCCGCCGTATGGTCGGTTAGGTCGTTTTTTGGATTTGGCGAGTTTTCTTATTTGGTAAGGTCTTCCTCGTGGAACCCCGTGTAAGAGTTTACCGCATTCAGCACAGTGGTGCTTTTTAGGTTTTTTCTTTTTGTAGTGGAGGACGGTTTTGCCTCCAGGGGTCCTACGGAAGGTTCTTTTGTAGGTTCGTGATCTGTATCTTAACGCTGGCATTTTATTATCTCCTTATATTAAATTTAGTAAAATTTTCCTCTCTGAATTTAACACAGACTAGGTGGGGTTTATATTCCCCCACTTTTAAGTCCCATGAATTTTCGGAATAACATGGACATGGCAAATGAGCAGAGAATGTACCATCCCAGCCATTCAATGGCCATATAGGGAACTCCAGGTGACTGGTGATAGAACATGTGGAACAGTGGCACCAGTAGAACGTAGAATACAAATGATGGTAATTCCACTACCAGTTTACCAATTGCTGGTTCAGCAGCCATCCACCAGAATATGAGGAGGATGGGTAACATGGTCACGATCATGGGTTTGAAGGAGTTGGTCATCATTTCCTTCTGTAAGTCCATGAATTCAGACTGTTTTTTCTGCGCTCGGGCCATTTCTTTAGGATCCCCTGATTTCTGGGCTGCCATCATCTCCTGCTGGAAAACTTTCATTTCCTTCTGCACAAACTGCAACCGGTCCTGGTCCACCAGTAGTTTGTTGGCCAGGGTTATGAAAAAGGCCACAATGGTGGATATTATGAACACCCCGATCATTGGGCCAAAGGTATTGACCAAAGGCATGAACACAAAGTCCAGTACATTGAATATTGGTTGAGTTATAAATTCAAATGCCATTTTTTCTTCCTCTTATACCCACAATGGGTTCTATAATCCCAAAATGTTCCTATCTATTTTTTTTATATATCTTAAAAATTCTTAATCCCTTTGTATGTCTGGAAAAATTTCTTATCAATAAATGATTCTCCCCTTATAAAACACTATCTATAACTGCTCTTATCTTATTAAGGTTTGTTTCATTTCTTCAACTGACTTCTCCAAAAGGTCATTATGATTTTCAATGATCTTGACAGTGGCCCCAGTGTATACGGCATAGGCCATGGCTGTGGCCCGGTTCATTTCCTGGTGCAGGTTTATCTCCTGCAATCTTTCCATGTCCCTGATCCGGGTGGTGTCACTCACCCGACGCATGAGTATTTCATCCCCATCAGCTTCGATGAGAATGAACATGTCGGGTTCCAGTTCCTCCAGGACCCATTGGGGTAGGCCGGGTAAGAATCCAGATGGGGTTTTAATGGTACAGTGGGTGTCCACAATGGTGTTGGCTTTCTCAGCCCGGGCTCTTATGGTTCCAGCTGCTTTTTTTTGAACTTTCTTCTGGGTTTCAGGGGGGAGTTTACGCATGGAATCCCGGTCTTCCACCAACTTCATTTCCTGAGCTATTTCCAGCATAACATCCCCGTAGTTCACGTGGACGTAGTCGGTTTCTTTAAGTGCGTGTTGAAGCACAGTGGTGCTTCCTGATCCGGGTATTCCTGCAACTACAACAACTTTCATTTAATCACCTAAGAACTTCCTGAGCATGGGGTGCATGTCCATGAGTTGCTCCTGAGCTATTTCTTCATAGAGTTTATACACAATACCCACAGTCAAGAGAACACCGGTACCCCCTCCCAATGCTCCGGTAAGGTCTGCGCCGAAGGCCAGGAGACCTACAAAGGCACCTCCCAGAACGGTGATTGCTGGGATGTATTTTTTCAGCAGTCTCTCAAACTGGGTACGGCTGCTCCTGAATCCGGGAATTTGCATTCCCATTCCATGTAATTGTTTGGCCACTGCTTTGGGCCCTATATTACTTAATTCAACCCATAACCAGGCGAATAACACACATGATGCAATGAATACCACACCATAAATTGCAACCTGCAATGGATTGGTTAGTAAACTGGAAAGCCCATAGGGGGTGGTTAAATAGTAGGCCACTCCACTTATGGCTCTGCCATTGGATACTGTTCCCAGAATTGGGAATCCTAACTTCTGGAATAAGGCAGCGAATAGCTGCACGTTTAAGAGTAATGCGCTGGTTAGTATAACCGGCATATTACTGGCATAGATGAACTTTAATGGGTATTTACCCCTTGCTCCCTTTACCCCTCCAAAGGACAATGGTATTTCCACCCGCATACTTTCTGCATAAACTACCACCAGGAACACTGCTACCAATGCGATGATGGGTATCAGTAGACTGAAGTCGGGTTGGCTGGTGGTGAGTAGGTACAGGAATTGGGGTATGGCACCGGATGGTACTCCCGGTGATGTTGGTGAAGATAATGGATTTAAAGATCCAGTGACTATCTGGGATGATACACCGGCAACAATAAACAGTCCTACTCCACTTCCAAATCCCCATTTGGATATTACTTCATCCAGGAAGATGATCAGTATTCCACCAATGGTGATCTGCAGGATCATGACCCATACCAGTGATGGGGTTGATGCTGAAAGTGAACCAGTGAGGACCAGAACTCCACCCTCGAAGAGGGTGAATATCACTGCCAGGAGTTTCTGGGTTCCCTGGAAGAAAGCCTTGTCATCATGTTGTGAGAGATCCAGATTGAGGATCTTACCTCCAACCAGGAGTTGGAGTATGATGGATGCTGATACTATGGGTCCGATACCCAGGGTAATTATAGAACCAAAACTACCGGCCATTACCGCCCTTAACTGGGAGAATTGGTCCACAGCAGTGGGACTGAGGCCGAATAATGGTATCTGACTGAGTATAAAGTACAGTATCAGGATTACCCCAGTCCACTTTAATTTTTCTTTAAAGGGGACCCGGTAACTTGGTGATTTTACCTGGGGTAAATATGAGAAAATCGGCAGAAGAGCTTCCTTCAACAATGTTTTCACTCCTTATAGGAACTTCCAGTTATACAGTTATTCTACTGGAGACTTACTGCTTCTCCCCCATTTTCTTCAATCTTGGCAACTGCACTTGCAGAGAAGTGGTTAGCTTTGATTGTAAGAGATTTGGTTAGTTTTCCTTTGCCCAGTACTTTATCGTAGCCTAATTGAGTGACATCGATAATGATGGTGTCTCCTTCCTTCTGGGCTAATTCCTGTTCAACCAGTTTTTCAGCATTATCATCCAGATAATCCAGGTTCACTGTTTTGAACTTGTTTATGGTCTTTTGTGGTCTTTTGAAACCGTGCTTACCATACCTGTCCGGGTCGAATTTAACAACCCAGGTCCACATATGTTTATGGCCTCCGGCTTTTCCTCTTCCACCACGGTGACCGGCTCCTCTTCGTTTCTTAGAGCAACCGCCCCCAATAGTTCGGGAGCCACGCAGTTTCCTTATTTTGCGGGTTCTTCTTATCATAATGTTACACCTTGAATTGTGATTTTATTAAAGGAAATTATGGGTTTTAGTGTAAACTCTATACCCATGATCAACCCGGGGGGTTAGATCATTTTCTGTATGAGCTGAGAGATTTCCTCTCCACGGTAACCCAATGTTCCTCCTTCTCTAAAGCTTTTTCGAATGTGATTGTAACCTTTTCGTGGGGGTGTAATCGGAAGACTGGTTTCATACCAACTTCTTCCAGAGTGGTTTCTTCCTTGAGTATGGCTTCGGCCAATTCCTCAGCTGAAGAGTAGTCTCCACTGAGTGCTTCAGGAGTGAACCTTTCCCTTCCCGGGAATCTTCCTCTTTTCTCTATGACTTGGGTTAGGGTTTCCTGGTCTATTTCACCCCAGGTTATATAGTCCTTTCCTTTCCGGAGCATGCCCAGGTAACTGGGGTTTTCAGGGAGGATGACAGCGTGATTTATTCGGGTAAGACTGAGCATTTCCAGGGTGTCAGCTATGTCACCCTTGATTCCAGTTCGTCCCCTGACTCTTAATGCTATAAACATGATATCACCTTACTCCACACAGACGCCCAGTTTTTTTAGGTCTTTGGCTGGGGCTTTCACCATGCTTAACTTTTTAAGTGCATCGAACACAGCACCTGCGAAGTTGATGGTGGTCTGGGTTTGTCCTCTGGTCATGGACCATACATCGTCAATTCCAGCCAGTCCAAGGATGGTTTTACCAACGTTTCCTATGGCCAGACCCACACCTCCTGGTGCAGGTATGAGAGTTACCCGGACACTGCCAATTTTACCTTCCACTTTGAAAGGTACGGTGTGTTCTCGTCCACAAACACAACCCCAGTCTCCGCATCCTCGGCGGACCTTGATGACATTGTATTTTGCGTTATCCACTGCTTTTCGTATGGCTGGGCCAACCTCTTTGGCTTTGCCCTGCCCTAATCCCACGTAACCGTTCTTGTTTCCCACGGCTACAATAACCCGGAAGTTCACTTTTCGCCCGGATTTGTGCATTCTCTGCACCAGGTTAACATCCATGACCTCTTCTTCGAGATCTGGGAGTAGTGCATCCACAATTTCCAGTTCCATGATAGGCAGGCCACGATCGAAGATCTCATCAATGGATGTGATCTGGCCCTCCTTCACCATGCGACCCAAGTTGGTTTTGGGCTCCCATTCTTCGGTGTTATAATCATTCATTATGATACCTCTTTTTCGATCTTTTCCTTGATACTTTGAAAGTGATCAGGTAATTCCATGGGTTTTAATCCCCGCTGGATGTACTGGGAGAACTTTTTCTCCATTTCCGCCTTCTCTAATGATTGGGCGTACTGGGCTATGTGTTCTCCTGTGATTCTGTCTTCAGAAGGAAGGATAACATCTTTGTGAGGTACATCGAGACCAGCATCTATTGCTCCTTTAAGAACTGCGTAAATTCTTGATCCCTTGATGGATGTTGCCAGTCCCATGTCCAGGACTGCTCCCTCAATACCTTCTTTGATGGCTTTCTTACCACAAAGGTATCCTGTGAGGTAGGCGGCAGAGGTGTTTTTACCACTGGCTAACCATCCCATGTTTTTAAGTTCCTGGGAATGGGCTGATACCAGGGTTTCATCACCCTCCATCTGCACATCTACTATTTGAGCTATGGTGTGATTGCCAGTGACTCGAACTACCAGACGATGTTTGTCTAATCCGATTAGTTTTAATCTTGCACCGTAGTCGGTTTTTCCTTCTCTTCTACGTTTAAATGCTACTTTATATCTTGATCCTTTTGCCATTGTCGTTCCCCCATTATCTTAAAAGGTCGTGGTCCCTGGCGTAGGTTTTCATGTAGGATTTACTACGGAATGCTCCACCTTTAGCCATTCGATATAGCTTACGGTAGGTGGTCCGGTTGATTTCACGTTCATCCCTCATGTCCTTGAGGTCTTTTCGGAGTGCCCTGATGGTAGTCATCCAGGCTTTCTTCTTAGGGGTTCTAGCCCCTTTAGCTCCTTTTATACTTCCTCTACCTTTTCTTCTTCCTTTCTTCTTCTGTTCCGCTATCTTTTTTGATCGGTAACTGCTGATACCCTTTTTGGGTCGTGCTTTGATGTACCCGTCCTGGATGAGTTTATTAACTCCTTCCCGGGTAATTGCCCGTGAAACCTCTTCCAGGTTGTTAGGGTCTATCCACACCCTGTTCACACCTACTTTAAGTAGGTCTGCAGCTAGTCTCTTCTGAGTAGTAAGATTCATAAAGAAACCTCCATGTCGACCTTTTAGAAAAAGGTCGATCAAAACTTCTTTCAGGTTCTAAATTGAGTCAATTTTCGAACCAGGGATGCTGATACTTCCCTTGCATCCGTTTTTTCATTCATATTTTTTTCATATTGCCATCAAACAATTACTGGTGATGGTCCCTTGATTTCCTAATGATAAACCATTCCTTCCAGATTCAAGTCCAGGGGAATGATTTTAGGATATTTATACCACTTTAGGATTAAAGATAATTAAATAAGGAATTAATTTAATTTAAGATTTTAATTCCCAGCTCCTTAGCTTTCTGGAGCATAACTTCCCTTTTCCTAAGTCCAATGGTTGAACTGATTCTTCCAGCCTGGGTTGCAGGATCCAGATTTTCCAGATCTTTTATGTTGCACACCAGAATATCCTGGTATCCGGATGGATGTAGTCCTTTAGTAGCTCTAGGTGAGCAGTAACCAATGGTAGGTATTGCAGGTTTTCGGGCTTGGTACCTTCTTGCTTTACTGAGTTTACCTCTGGCTTTCCTCCAGTTTTCGCCCAGTTTTTTGTACCTGTGCCATTCCTGTCTCCTGAATTTTGGTTTCCTCATGAGGATCACTCCTTAGCCACCAGGTATATTCCATCCTGGAACACCCTGGGGTCTCTTCCCTTGATTTTTGTAGCCTGTTCAAGGTTGGCCATTGTCTGACCCACGTCTTCCTTGTTTATACCGGTAACGATCACTTCATCACCTTGAACCTTAACCTGTACACTGCCAACTATTTTAGCGGTACGAGGATGTCTTTCTCCCAGGAAGTTTTCAATGGTTACTTTGTCCTTGGAAGCTTTCACAGCCATTGGAAAGTGAGCGTAAACAATCTTCATCCGGTAGGTGAATCCTTCGGTTAATCCTTGGATCATATTGCTGATGTGAGACCTGATGGTGCCCAGCATAGCCTTATCCTTCTTTTTGGGGAAACGAGTTTCCAGGACCACCATACTATCTTCCTGTTTGATGGTGACGTTACCCTGATTAAACTTTCGTGAAAGTTCTCCTTTGGGTCCTTTAACTGTTACTTCTTGGTTAATGGTGATTTCCACGCCTTCTGGGACGGGGACTTCTTCCCTTAAAACCACTGCTAAAGCCATTTTTATCACCTTAATAAACGTATACCAATAATCTACCACCGATACCACGTTCTTTGGCTTCTTGGTGGGTCATTATCCCTTCGGGTGTTGTTACTATCATTATTCCGAAGTTCTTTGATGGTAGGTATCGTTTTTCGAATTTTTCGAATTCATCTTTTTTCACGGCGTGCCTGGGCTTTATCACACCGCACTTGTTTATATTTCCCTCTAGTTCCACGGTGAACATACCGGCCTTATCATCGTCCACGTATTCAAATTCACCAATGTAACCTTCTTTTTGCATCGTCCTCAGGACTTGCCCGATCATCTTGGATGCGGGAGATACTGTACATTTGTTGTTTCCCTGTATCTCGTTATTCCGCATGTTGGTCAGGGCGTTGGCCAGAGGATCCATAAGTGTCATCTTGTCACCTCTAATTATACTTCTTAAATCCTATTTTAGGGGCGAGTTCCCGGAAACATTGCCTGCAGAGCATGAGGCCATATCTTCTAACTAAAGCAGAGTGGTCTCCGCACCTTCTACATTTCCTGGATGCCTTTCCGTATTTTCTTGGCAAAATTATCACCTATTCATCTTTATCAGATTCTAATTGAATCTGGAAATTTTCCTTCATGTACTCCATGGTCTCATCTTCAGTGACCTGGTGTTTATGAGGAATGTGCTTTCGCTGTACTTTCCTTCTTTTTATCCTGTATCCAGGTTTTTCGAAGGTTATGTTAACGTTCATGCCGAATATTCCAATATCCGGATCGTAGCGCATTCCAGGAATATCAATATGTTCCCTTATTCCAAAGGATAAGTTTCCCTGGCTGTCAAACTGTCGTGGTTTGATTTTGTAGTCAATTCCAGAGAGAATGAGTTTCACAGCCTCATTAGCCTTTTCACCACGCAGGGTTACTTTGCAGGCTATTGGTTGTCCCTTTCGGATTCCGAATTCGGGGTTGGTTACCTTGGAAATAGTTCGCACTGGTTTCTGGCTGGTGATATTCTGAAGCAGTTTTTCTGCTCTTGCCAGTCTTTCACCGGCTTCTCCCACACCAATGTTGACAGTGGCTTTGGCTATGCGTACCTGCTGCATGGGGTTCATTCTATTCTCCTCCAGGTAGTGAAATCACTGGTTTATCTTTTCCCAGGACAAAAATATATTCCTGAAGTGTCTGGAATGTTGTTCCATCAGTTTCAATGAGTACGGTGTTGGGCATGGAACTGCGAGTGACGTTAATCTCTTTAACTGTTCCAATCTCACCAATGTGCTTACCACCAGTGATGATACCAATAGTTCCATCTTCAAATTTGATGGTGTCTTTAATTTCTTGATCAGGCACATTAAGAATTAGTACGTCACCAGTCTTGTACTCGTCATCAGTCAGGTAGTTCCTACCGTCGTGGAGGTTTAACTGTGTTTTACCTCCTTTGATGGTGACTTTATCCTCTATACGGCATAATTTGAACTCGGTATTTCCCTCTTCAATAGGGTGGAGCATCAGTCTTCCCCGTTCGTCAGGAAGCACCCGGTAGGCTTTTCCACTTTTTGGTAACTGGATTACATCCATGAATCCAACTGGGAATTTGTAGTCCTTACGGATGCGTCCGTCCACCAGGATTTCACCATTGTTGATGATGATTCTGGCTTCACGGGCATTATCTGCTATTTGGAGTATGTCACGAACTATGACTAGGAGTGGTAATGATCCTTCTATGGAGTGTGGTCCTGGACTGGGTTTCACCGTCCACGTAAACTCTTTAGGGTGGATGGGCCAGTGTTCAGGTGATTTAAACCTTTTTAAATGTTTTCTTGATCCCATTTTGGCCATTTTATCCCTTCCTCTCTAATATTTCATTTCTTTCATCATCATCCAGATCCATTTCTATAATTTGAAGGTTGGATGGATGTATTGGATGGTAAACTTGATTTCCGTCGGGTTTCTGCACACTGAGGCCTTCCACTAGGAGTCGGTAGTGTTTAAGGTCAACACCTTCCACTTTACCTTCGTCACCTTTGAAGTCACCTCGGAGAACTTTTACAGTGTCTCCTTTCCGTACTGGTAATGAACGTCGTCCGTACTCTTCCCGTAGTTCTGGGCTGAGATTGACACTCATCAGTTTGTGACGGATGTGTAATGGTGCCTGGTAACGGAATTTTCTCTGTTTTCTTGGTTGTTTGGACATTTAATCACCTACACGATAATGCTGGCAGCACTTCCCACTGATGGCCATCGGTCCGCAGCTTCCTTGGCTACTGGTCCTCTGATTTCAGAACCTTTCAGGACTCCTTCGGGGCTGACAATAACTGCTGCATTGTCTTCGAATTTTACTCTAAGTCCATCGGCCCTGCGGAATTCTTTTTTCTGTCTTACGACCACTGCAGTGGTAACTTCCCGGCGCATGTCCACTGATCCTTTTTTAACGGAAATAACAACCATGTCACCCACACCAGCGGTAGCCAGTCTTCTTCGAACACCTTTGTATCCTTTGACTGATATTATTTCCACTTCACGGGCTCCAGTGTTATCTACGCATTGCAGGCGGGCGCCTATGGGTAGTGATTTACTGACGTTTGATGTGATGGCTTTCATTTTTTATCCCCTTTAACCTCCACCACCACGAAGTGCTTGGTCTTGGAAAGGGGTCTGCACTCCGCAATTTTCACTGCATCGCCAATATTTACTTGGATACAGTCTGGTTTATGGGCGTTTATTTTTGATTTTCGCTTTTCGTATCGCTCATATTTTCGTATGAACTTGTAAAAACTCCTTTCAACGGTAATTGTCCTTTCTGCTTTGTCACTAGTGACTATTCCTTCCAGGATCTGACCCCGCACTGGCAGGGTCCCGTGGAAGGGACAGTTAGGATCATCGCATTTTTCTTTGGGTTCGGTAACTTCAATACCAACCATATTATCACCAATATTTCCTAAATCTCTTTTTTATTCTATCTTCAGGGCGAGAAACAATGATCTTCCCTTCGATTTCTATTGTAACACCATCGGGAAGTGTGAATTTAAAGGTTGCACTCCCTTTGGGTATGATTTTTTCTTTTCCTTCGCCATCTTCAATGGTGAGGGTGTTTTTGGTTTCGTTCACCACTCGTCCTTTAATTCCCTTTAAATCTCCGTGCATACTGTGGGTGATTTCCACTTCCAGCCCCACCAGTTCATGTCTTATTAGGTTTTGGGGAGTTATGGTTATCATAGTGTGCGTGGTAGATGGTGAATGTTATCTCTCAAGTGAGTAATCCCAACAGAACCCATTGGAGCTAAATATAGATCCAGTGGGGGCCATTGGATATTAATCTCCCAGAAGACTTGTCCTAATTCGGTTTTAAACCGATGATTGGGAAAGCCTCTTTAAGTATGAACTTAAAACCGGTGCTAACTTACTTAAAAAAACATGATTGATTATTCCAGGTTATCTGGAGTATTCGATCTCATGTAATTTGCAGTTAGTTAACCTTAATCTAACGAACCTGGATGTCATCTGAAGAAAAGCCCATTCCGGCTAGAACTTCTTTGACTCTCCTTTTATGGTCTCCTTGCAGTTCGATTTGGCCTTTTTTGGCCGTTCCCCCGCAGGCACATTTGTTTTTCAGTTCCTTGGTGAGTTCTTTAATGTCAATATCGTGTTCATCAATTCCCTCCACGATAGTCATCAGTTTCCCGAATCTTCTTCTCACCGTGAATACTTTAACACTCTGTATCTCTCGAGCTATTTCCTCACAGACGCAGAGTTCCTCTGGTAGACCACAAACATCGCAGACTTTCATCGATTTTAGTTCTCCTTATTTTTTTCGTTAAGTATGGTTTTGACCCGTGCAATGGTTTTTTTAAGTTCCCTGATCTTCCCCGGGTTTTCGTAAATCCCCGCGGCAGCACTCTTGGAAATGTTGTTGGCATGTTCTGCCTGAAGTTCTTCCAGTTTTTTCTGGATTTCCTCCGTTCCCATTTCACGAATCTCTTTGCTCCTTAATATAACCATATTTATACATCCTTTTATAATTTATGATGATTTCTAAGGATTAAATCCTTTTAGGATTTCTCCACTTTTTCCTTGATTTCGGAAGCTTCTTCCTTGATATCAGCCACTTTGTCAGAGGCTTTTTTCTTGGCTTCAGCAGCTTTTTCCTTAACTTCTTCGGCTTTTTCCTCAGCAGCTTCTTTGACTTCAGCAGCTTTCTCTTTCACTTCTTCAGCCTTTTCCTCAACCACTTCTTTAGCTTCAGCAGCTTTCTCTTTCACTTCTTCAGCCTTTTCCTCAACCACTTCTTTAGCTTCAGCAGCTTTCTCTTTCACTTCTTCAGCCTTTTCCTCAACCACTTCTTTAGCTTCAGCAGCTTTTTCCTTAACTTCCTCAGCTTTCTCTTCTACTGCTTCTTTAGCTTCGGAAGCTTTATCTTTCACTTCTTCAGCTTTTTCTTCAGCAGCTTTCTTAACCTCGGTGGCTTTGGTTTTGGCTTCAGTAGCTTTATCTTTCACTTCTTCAGCTTTTTCCTCAACCGCTTTCTTAACCTCGGTGGCTTTGGTTTTGGCTTCAGTAGCTTTATCTTTCACTTCTTCAGCTTTTTCCTCAACCGCTTCTTTGGCTTCGGTGGCTTTGGTTTTGAGATCCTCTTTGACAGGTTCTTCCACTGGTACTTCAGCGGCTTCTTCTGCAGCTTCTTCGGTGATCTCTTCTAGGATTTCCACAGATCCTTCGGTGATTTCTTCAGTAGGTGCTTCAACTGCTTCTGCAGTTTCAGTGGTTACTGGTTCTTCCACTTTAGGCTGGATTATATCCACCTTATCCGGTAGAACAACATCTGGTGGCATGATACGTACAGATATTCCCAGAACACCAGGTTTAAGTGGTGCAGTTGCGAATCCTTGTTTCACGTATTTAATGGATGGTTCTCCACATTTTTTGATGTATCCGTCGGTGAATTTTGCACAGGCAGATCTGGATCCTCTGATTTTACCGGAAATAGTTACTTCCACTCCCTGGGCTCCAGCTCCCATGATTCTTCGGAGGGCGGAATATGCCACTCGTCGGAAGTGCATTCCCCTCTGGAGCATGGCTGATATTTTGTGAGCCATGATCTTGGGGTTTAGTTCTGGGATGTCAACTTCTTTAACTTCTACCTGGGGGTTTTCCAGTTCGTAGTTGTTTTTGAGGTTTTGGGTTATGGCTCGTACTGTTTTACCGCCTCGGCCGATTACCATTCCTGGTCTTTCAGCGTATACCACTACCATGGTACCTAGGGGTGTTACTTGGATTTCCATTCCACCGTAGCCTGCTCTGTCAAGTTCTTTCTCCAGATATTCGTCGATTCGGGTTCTCTTTAGTCCCTCGGTTACAAAGTCTTTTTCAATCATGCGCTCTGTGCCTCCCCTAGAACTACCTGAATGTGTGTGGTTGGGGTGTTGAATGGTGTTGCCCTTCCGAATGCTCTTGGGATGTATCCTCTGATAATGAAGCCCCTGTGACTGGATATATGGACTATTTTAAGATTTTCGGTGTCCATACCTTGGTATTCGGCATTGGCCTCTGCATTTTCCAGAACATCTAGAATGTGACCGGCGGCTTTTTTAGGGTATCGGCCGGTAGGCCATCCTTTCAGTCCTCTTTTGTGGCCTACTTTTTTGTTGTGTCGTTTGAATGGTACAGCTCTTTTCATCTGGATGACATCTTCCAGGTATTCCTTGGCATCGTCAAGGTACATGCCCCGGAGTTCTCTGCAGATCTCCACCGAATGTTTGGGGGAGATCTTGAGGGATCTTCCAGCTGCCTTGGCTACTTTTCCCGATCCTTCGTAAGCGTATTTCATTTTTGCCATGGTTGATTCTCCTTATTTCAGGGGCACGAACATGGATGAACGGGTAGCACCCATACCAGGGTCTCCGTGCTGTACTCTTTGTCGGGTTACGGCGAATTCACCGAAGTAACATCCGATCATTTCAGGCTGTATCTGGACGTTCACAAATTCTTTACCATTGTAGATACCGAAGGTCATACCCACCATTTCTGGTAGTACAATCATGTCCCTACAGTGGGTTCTGATTATTGTTGGTCGTCCACCCTTGTCTCCTTCTTTTTTCAGTTTTCGTATCTTCTCTATTACTTTTTTTTGCCTGGGCAGGAATCCCTTTTTGAGGGATCTGCGCTGTCTTGATGGGAATAACTGGATGACATTATCCAGTGGCATCTGTTGCAGCTCTTCCAGGGTGTAACCGCGATACTTAAATTCTTTCCTCGCCAATTAGCCTCCTCCTTAAAACGCTTTTATTTTCCTTATTTTATTCTCGTAATCTATCCTTAAACCATTTCTGCCAAAAGGGGATAAAATGAGTTTATCTCCTTCTTCCGGTTCTTTTAGCTGCAATGGAACCCACTTTTCTTCCTGGTGGGGCGTGTCTGGAGACTGTGGTAGGTCGTCCTGGATGCTGACGGTTTCCACCACCGTGTGGGTGGTCTACTGCGTTCATTGCAACTCCACGCACTCCCATGCTCTTTTTACCCTTGGCTTTTGCAGCGTGATGTCGGTTTCCTGCTTTGAGGAATGGTTTTTCTTTCCTACCTCCCCCTGCGACCACACCGATAGTGGCTCTGCACTGGGGGTTGAAAGCCTTTAATTCCCCGGAGGGAAGTTCCACAATGGCTTTACCCACGTCATGGGTGATAAGAGAAGCGTAAGTTCCTGAAGATCGGACGAATTTTCCTCCGTCTCCAGGGTTTCTCTCCAGGTTGTACACAGGTGTTCCTTCTGGGATTTCTCCCAGAGGTAGTGAGTTTCCTGGTTTTATTGGTGCGGATATTCCGCATGCTATTTCATCGTTGATAGCTATACTTTCTGGGGCCAGTATCAGTTTTTGTTCTCCATTTTCGAACTTAACTTTGGCCACAGGGGCAGTTCTACCGGGGTCGTGGATGATGTCCACTACTTTTCCCTGGAGACTGCCATTTTTTTCAATATCATCAAATGAACGGTACTGTATTTTTCCTTTGAAACGGTGTGATGCACTTCTGTAGGTGGGGGTTCCTCTTCCCCTCCTCTGAATTATTAATCGTTTTCCCATTATTAATCCTCCCTAGAATACACCCATTTTAACGGCAATGTCTTCTGCACTTTCATCTTCTGCCAGTTTGAGATAGGCTATTTTTTCACCACGGGAGTTTACCTGAGTGTTAACACGTTCCACTTTAACATCAAAGAGTTGTTGGAAAGCCCGTTTTATCTCAGACTTCTTTGCGGTTCTTCGGACCACAAAGGTTAACTCGTTTTTGTAATCAATGGCGTTCATGCTTTTCTCAGTTAGCTGTGGTTTAATTATTATGTTGTAAGGATCCATTCATGACACCTGCCTGTTTAGAATAAATCTCCCAGTTTTTCGATTGCTGATTTGGTGTAAACAGTAAGTCGACCGGGGTGGGTTCCTGGTGCCAGGAGTTCAGCGTTGATGTTATCTACAACCACCACATCTACTCCGGGATGGTTTCTAGCTCCTAGGCTGATTCCTTTATCTTCTCCCACGACAAGTAAAGGTCCTTTGGGTGTTTTGTATTTTCTTCCCCTGATTTTACCTCTACCAGCCCTGATTTTTCGGCCGTTTTTGGCCCGAACCACATCATCCATTATTCCCAGGTTTTTGAAAATTTCCCTGGTTTCACTGGTTTTCTTGACTGCGCACAGTTCATCGTCCACCACGAATGGTATCTGAGGCACGTTTTCGGTTCGGTGACCGCGTGCTTCCACCAGTTCGAGGTTGGTGGTGGCTGCTATTGCTGAGCGTATAGCCAGTCTTCTTTCTTTTTTGTTGATCTTCTCGTGGATGATCCTAGCGGTACGTGGCGGGTGGGCTTTTCTTCCACCAGTTGTCTGGGGTACGAAAGCTCCTTTGGATCCTGCAGGGTGTCTTGAACCCTTTACACGGGGAACCATGGCCGCTCCACGACCTGCACCGAATGATTCGGCGGTAGTTCGTTTACCGGCCATAGGGTCTGTTCCCCATGGCTGTATACGGGCACTTTGAGCAGATAGAACCGCCCTTTTTATTAGGTCCGGTCTGAATTCTTCGGAGAATATCTCCGGAAGCTCCATCTCGCCAGTAACTTTACCTTTTAATGAGTAAACATTGATCTTTTTCATTCCCATCACTCTTAAAATAACTAGACTCCCTGCTTGGAGGCTGTGCTAATGTATGATATTTGCGGAGCATCATCGTGTTTTCCGTGTGGTCGGATTGCTTTTCTGAGCATGACCAGTCTTTTGGATGGTCCGGGTAATGATCCTTTAAGGAGTAAGTAATTGTTCTTAACCAACCCGTACTTCACAAATCCACCTTCAGGGTTAACTTCATCGGCCTGGTCGGCTTCTCCTATTTTCAGGATTTTCTTATTGTACTCTGTACGCTGGTGGTATCCCATCTGACCAGCCATAGGTACAGTCCACATGGTTCTGGCTGGGGTCCATGGTCCGATTGAACCAACGTGTCTTCCTTTACTACTTCGGGCTGCTTTTCCGTACTGTATACGGACACCCCATCTTTTGATTACTCCCTGGAATCCTTTACCTTTGGTGACTGCTACTGCATCGGTGTGTTCACCATCGGCAAAAACATCTGCAGGGTTGATTTCTTTTCCCAGTACACTGACAGCGTATTCCAATTTGTCTTCTGCAGTCTTTCCACCTATTCCACATTCCATTAGTTCTGGTTTTTTCTTGGGAACACTGGCCATTCGTGGTTTGGTGTGTATTAGTGCTCGAATTTCCACTACTTTATCCAGGTTTTCTTTTAAACTTGCCAGTTGCGCTTCAGAGTCATATTCCACAGGTATGGAGATTTTCCTTTTCAGGTCTTCATCCATATCTTGCGCCAGGACATCGGTCATGGCCTTGAGTCCGCGGCTGGTCTGGGTGTAAGCCCGGATACCCATTACCACTATTGGTGGGGTTTCCACTACAGTTACTGCGGTGGATATTTCCATTCCTTCAGTGGGTGAGTTTTTAGTGTTATCCGTCTGGGTCACGTGGGTCATACCCACCTTGTAACCAGGGAACCCTAAAAGTCCCGGCTCTTCCCTTTCGGGCCAGGAGCTTATACGGGGTGATTCCCTGGCTGCTCTTTTTCTAGGACTAAATGCAACTGATCCTTTTCTAGGTTGGTGATGTCTAGCCATCTAATATTTCCTCCTTAAATCCTTAAAATTTTCCACTTTTCCAAATGTGTGAACATGAATATATTTCAATTTACAATGTAGGGTCCCCTCTTTGGAACGCCCAAGACGTATTTCTACAGTACAATGGCTAAGATTAGTATAGCGGTAGTACATTAGAATACGCACTACTTGTATCAAAATTTAAAACTGATTAGCCTGGCTAATCAGCCCCATGGTTCCCAGTTATGCCTGTCAAAAGCATAACTAATCCATTAGCATGTTAAATACTGATAAAGTAGCTAAAACTGCCTCTTCAGTTCTTACAGTCTTAGTTCCCTGGTTAGGGATGGTGTTAACCTCCAGGTCCAATACATCCCCTGGGTTGCCCATTAATTCGTGTAAGCCCGAATACGGACCACCAAACAAAATAGCTACGTGTTTGGAGCCCCTTAACCCCTCTCTTACTTCGTTTAAAACAGAAGTGATGGGTTCAGCATAGCGTGATGTTCCCACCACCAGATCAGGTTGTGGTTTCAACATATCTATGCTGTCATCTAAATTTTTATAAGTAGAAAGTACATCATAGCCCCAATAGAACTCTGGTTCATCAGGACTGATTATTATTTCCTTTCCTAACTTATCCACCTTAAAGCTTAAGACCCGATTTACACTGAGTTTTTCCTTGCACAGTGCATCCCGGTCAGCACCAATATCAACTATGGTGCCTTTTCTGGTCCTTTTCAATGTAAGTCCCTGTCTAAAATCACCTTGCTGGAGTTCTCCAGTGGGGTGATGAGGAGTTCGAAGCGGTGGTAGTATGCCTACGTTCCGCAACTCCCGGGTTATAGGAAATACCTTTTTTCTAAGGTACTGTGGGGTATTCATATAAGTGAGGATATCACTAATAAACTTTACCCCTTTACTGTCTTCTGGGTCTTCAGTATCGCTGTAAATAACGATTTTTGTAGCCCGGAATAGGGCGGCTGATCTGCCAATCAACCCTACTTTGTATGTCTTTAGTTTTAAATCTTTTGTTTCCCTGAGAAATGAAGAGGGGATGAAAATTGAAATATTCTTACTTAACATCTTTAAATTTCTGTTTTTGATCCTTATAATATATATGGGACTAAAAATTCCTGTGGAACAAAATCATTCTATTATATTTTTACTTGATTTTTGGATAAATTTTGTGAATCAAACATCTTGCAGTCTTTACTTATAACTTGAAAAAACTATTTTCAAAAAAACCTTGTAACCAACTAAAAAAATCTGTTTAGAACAAATTTATCTAACTATTGTATCTAAAACTAAAATTATCTAACTAAATATTGATTTCCTATTCCATTTTCTCCATCCGTAGAACAACTACTTCCACTTCCCTTTTCTCATCCTGGTGAAAGTGATAGATGCGGGGTAGGGGAAACTGGTAGTGGAATGTATGGGTGATGCTGGCATTTAACGCCTTCAACATTAATTCCAAAAAATCCATAGTCTTGGCCAGATGGAAGGAGTAAACAACCGGAGCTACTTCCAGTGCTTTTTCAATAAAACGACGATCAGCATCCTTCTGATGAGCTTTCTGCGCCCCGAATGGTGGGTTCTGGATCACAGTGTCCGCCTCTCCCTGAAATTCACGGACATCCTGTTTTAGGAAGGTGCACTTGTCCTGAACTTCAAGTTGGTGGGCCTCAGAATTTGCCACTTGCAGTGCATCGCCATCCACATCCACCCCAATAACTTCCACTGCACCCATTAAAGCAGCGCCCAGTGCCAGGATTCCAGTTCCACAACCAAGATCTACCACTTTAAGGTCCTGGATATCGCCGTAGGCATTGGCATTCCAGATGACATCAGCGGCTATAATGGAAGGTGTGTGGTACTGTTCCAAGTTGGGGTCAGGGTGGGGGTGGGGAGGGATGTGTTGCAGGGCCATTTCCAGCTGTCTTTTCTTGGTTATCATTGGGCTCAAAGATTTTTTTAATGAATATCGATTTTTATTTAAATTTGTAAATTGTTCTTAACCTAAAATCCAATTAACGGATAAATAAAAAATATTATCCATAATTAATATTAGTTTTCATGGGTTAATTTAGCAACATTAACAGCAATATAATTATAATCCACATAATTAGTGAGGATATGTTTTCTATTTTTCATTATTTTTTCCCAGTTTAGATGGAGGGGTGGTTAACATAAAAATCATTAAGGAGATATTGATAATAGATATAATTAACAAAACAATGGTATATTTATATATAAATGGAATTTAGGTAATTAGTATTTGAAAAAACATTAATAAACATACCTCGATTAAGATAGAAAGGAAGATATCATGTTTGACAAGGTTCTGGTTGCTAACCGTGGAGAAATCGCCATCAGAGTGATGCGCGCCTGCAGAGAGCTGGACGTGAAGAGTGTGGCGGTGTATTCAGACGCGGATAAAAATTCACTCTTCGCCAAGTACGCCGATGAATCCTACCACATAGGAGGACCATCACCTGGAGATAGCTACCTGAATATACCCCGAATTCTGGAAGTTGCCGAAAAATCAGGGGCAGATGCAGTGCACCCTGGATATGGTTTCCTGGCTGAAAACCCCCACCTTGGAGATGAATGTTCCAAACAGGGGATGAAACTAATAGGACCATCAGGTTCAGTTATTGAAGCCATGGGAAGTAAGATTGAATCCCGTAAACTCATGGAAAAGGCAGGGGTGCCAGTGATACCAGGTAACAGTAAGGGAGTCACCGACCCGGATGAAGCCCTAAAAATAGCGGAGGCCATTGGTTACCCGGTGATAGTGAAGGCATCTGCAGGTGGTGGTGGAATAGGCATGCGAACAGTTTACGAGGAAGATGAACTTCTACGCGCCCTGGAATCCACCCAATCCGTTGCCGAATCTGCATTCGGAGATTCCACTGTTTTCATAGAAAAATATGTGGAGGAACCCCGCCATATTGAATTCCAGATCCTGGCGGATGAACACGGTAACACCATCCACGTGGCTGACCGTGAGTGCAGTATCCAGCGCCGACACCAAAAACTAATTGAAGAAGCGCCGTCCCCCATCATGACTGATGAACTCCGGGACCAGATGGGATCAACAGCTGTGAAAGCTGCATCAGCAATTGACTACACCAATGCCGGGACTGTGGAATTCTTATACTCCCATGGAGAGTTTTATTTCCTGGAAATGAACACCCGTATCCAGGTGGAGCATCCCATAACCGAAGTGGTTACCGGGGTGGACCTGGTTAAAGAACAACTGAAAATAGCCTCCGGTCGAGAATTATGCTGCTCCCAGGAGGATATCCAGGTGAGGGGCCATGCCATTGAATGCCGGATCAATGCTGAGGATCCACTGGCAGATTTCGCCCCCAATCCCGGTAAGATAACGGGTTATCGTTCCCCGGGAGGTCCGGGAGTGCGAGTGGACAGTGGGGTTTACATGAACTACACCATACCCCCCTACTATGATTCCATGATCTCCAAACTCATTGTATGGGGAAGTACCCGTAACGAAGCCATAACACGGATGAGACGGGCCCTCTCAGAATACATTATACTGGGAGTGAAAACCACCATCCCCTTCCATAAGTCCATGATGTTAAGTCCCAATTTCTGGGAAGCAAAACTACACACCCACTTTGTTGATGAATACCGGAAGGAAATAATGGATAACATGGCAAAGATCATCCAGAAAGATAAGGAAATGGAAACCCGGCTAAAATCAACCTTCCTACCATCTAAAAGGGTGGCTGCAATTTCAGCAGCAGTTAACAGTCACCTGACCAGTACCATGACCAACAACAAAAAATAAGATAGCTTGAAAATTAAATGAACAATCAATAGGATTATTTGCAGGTGGTTCCATGCATGAAAAGCAGATTTTGAAGACACTCCATGCCCAGAAGGGTGAGTATGTATCCAGTGACAATTTAGCTTCCAAGATGGGTATCTCCAATGCCCAGCTTTCTGATGAAATCCAGAAACTTCAAAATGATGGTTACCGGATCGATTCATCATCGGAACGTGGTTATCGTCTTATTAAAACAACCAACCGGCTTTTACCCTATGAGATACAGTTAAACCTGACCACCAAATACATTGGCCAGGAAATATATCATTACTCCGAGGTGGATTCCACCAACAACGTGGCCAAAGAACTGGCCGAAAAGGGAGCAGTGGAAGGAACCATTGTAATAGCTGAAAGTCAGCGTAGGGGTAAAGGTAGAAGGGGTAAAAAATGGTTATCACCATCTGGTGGGGTTTGGATGACCATTATACTACGGCCAGATATTCCAACTTCACAGGCACCCCTCTTAACCCTTTTAACTGGAGTGGCAGTTGCCGAAACACTGACCCATGAATGTGGGCTTGATGTGGGCATAAAATGGCCCAATGACATATTGATTGGGGATAAAAAGGTTTGCGGGATCTTAACTGAAGCCATTGCCCGTAAAGGTGGATTGGACTATGTGGTGGTGGGTATTGGCATTGATCTTAACGTTGATGTGGATGAATTCCCACCAGATCTGCGTAAAGGGGCCACATCCCTCAAGAATGAGCTTGAAAAGGAGATTCCAGGCGAAAAGCTGGTACAAAATTTCCTATTGAACTTCGAAAACCTTTACCAGAACTTCAAAGAAGGACAGCTCTCTGAAATCCTCAACCAGTGGCGGAGTCTCTCCACAACCATTGGTTCTACTGTGGAAGTTAAAAAGAGAGGGGGAACAATCAGGGGAGAGGCTGTGGGCATAACCAGAGATGGGATCCTCATTCTGGAAATGGATGATGGAAGTCTGCGGAAGATTATTTCAGGAGAATGCACCCATTATAAGAGATAAACACTCGTACTGACCTACTCCAACTACTTTTTTTTTAGTGAATTGTATTTTTAAGGGTTGACCACGATAAGGTTGAATCAAATTTAAATAAGTTTCTTAATGAAAACTAATTACATGGGTTAACTATTTTATTGATCGAATTAAAGGAGTTTTACATGAAGTTGAAATATAAGATAATGTTATTATCAGTTTTGATTGTTACTTTAGCTTTTATGGCTTATTCATACTCACAAATCCCTTTTTATACCCAGGAATATCCTGCAGGACCCTCCCTTAATACTGGGGACCGGCTGCTGATTGTGGCTCCCCACCCTGATGATGAGGTAATTTGCAATGGCGGAATAATAGGTTATGCAGTGGAGCACCATATACCGGTTAAAGTGGTGGTGGTGACTGATGGTAATGATACCAAAACTTCACCCATCACCCGCCATGGTGAAACTATCAACGGGACGAAAATACTGGGTTTAAATGAAGAGGATGTAATATTTCTAGGCTACAATGATGGTAGTTTAAGGAGCCTTTTGAATGACTACTGGGATAATAAGAATCCCTTCACTGCTCCGGATGGTTCTAAACAGATTAACTATCCCTATGCCCATGAAAAAAATGCCAGTTACAGTGGCAGCAGCCTTACCAATAATCTGAAAACCATAATAAACGAGTTTAATCCAACAATTATCGTTTATCCTGGTGGGGATGATGAACAGTTTGATCATCAGGCCACCAGTGGCTTTATTGAGCACGCCACAACCCAGACCGGATACAATGGCAGTAAATATACTTATCTATTGCATTTACCCCCTAACTGGCCCAGTCCACGGAGTTACTATCCAGAATATTATCTAGTTCCCCCCAAGCAACTGGTGGGGATGGAGAATGGTCCGAAATGGTCAGTGTTTAATCTCACCACCCACCAGGAGCGTTTGAAAGAGGAATCATTGCAGGCCTACAGGACCCAAATTGTCCCTTCATCCTATCTATTATCATTCCTACGTAAAAATGAGTTATTCGCGGAATATTCTACCATTAATGTATCCAGAAACAATGCGAACATCACCGAACAGGACTATGCCCGTGGTTTGCAGGTTCCACCAATACTATTTGTTGATGCTGCAGGTGATGGGAAATATCATGGAAAAGAGGAACCCTGGGATATATTATCAGCAGGAATGGACATCAACAAGGAAAAATCATGGATATCCTTAAAAACAGTGGGTAAACCCGTTTCGAGTGCAGTGTACAATGTTCGTTTGAATATTTTCAATCCAGAGGGAACTCAACGGGTGAAAATATCAGTTGATAATGGTGCTGCCCGTCTAGAGAGGGAGGGAATTGGTACCTCAACCAGTGAAGAAATCCCCCTGATAATCAAAAACAATACCATGATTATGGAAATACCTTCCAATCTCTTTAAAAATAATCCCTATTTCATTCTAAGTATTGATGCCACTAAATCTGGGGCAGTTCTTGACCAGACACCCTGGAGGGTAGTCAAAGTCCAGCCGTAGGGGGAAGTAGTTTTCCCCCACCCGTAGTTAAGTATCTTCTTTAAATGTTATTTACTCACTTTACTCTATTTATTATCATAATCATTCTACTTTACACCAATTTATCAATAAAAATCAGGATATATCTATTAAAAATCAATTTATTTCAATTTAAAATCGAGTTATTCAATTATTGAGTAAGTTCATCAAATATCAAAAAAATCCTACCCAACTGTATATATATTGTAAGGCTTGATCTGGTTAACTTATTTCCTATTCAACAGTAAGGGTGGTTACCTCTCCCAAACCACCATCTATATGAAATTTTTTTCCAGTGAATTTCTCGGTGGCGTAGATATTGGTCAGGGTGTGCTGGGTAAGGTGGGAGGTTCGAACAGATGAGGAGCCTGCCAGGGCCAGGTAGGGAATGATCTGATCACCCATATACTGATCCACAGCTGCCCCCCTGGATAAGCATGATAATATTCCTTGGGCTGCTTCCTTTCCCACTATTTCTGCCCTTTTACCAGGTTTACCCAGTGAACTGGCCCCTACACGAGGAATCTTCCGCCCTTTAACCTCACTCCATAGTACCAGACCAGAACCGGGACTTGAGGTATTGTTATCGGTTTTTATTTCGATATTACTTTCATAACCTGCATTGCGGATTGTTTCCTCGGCTGTCCGGGCCTGTCTAATGGAAACATGTGATGGAAGTTGGGAGGAATAGGATATCCCTTTTATGAAATCTACTTCCAGTTCATGGAGTTTTAAGGGATTCAATTTTTTCACCGGTTCTATGCAGGCTTTTAACACACCCCCACCACGGGGATAGTATCCACGCTGGAGGAGTTCCAGGCTAATGGAGATACCCATGGCTTGCAGTACTGGTAGGGTGACCTGTTCCATGTAATCCACTGGTGGCGCCCACTGAACATCTGTACCACCTTTGATCATGATTTCAACACCCTGGTCTGTGAATATGGATGGTATCATTAATGCCTGGAGTATCAACGTTATGCTACCGGCAGTTTGAATATCCACCTCCAATTTACCTCCGGTTAACTGGCCTGGAGTGAATGTAATCTGGGTTGAACCCAATTCCAATCCCTCAACGGTTGCTTTGGAGATTTTTCCCAGGGTAATGGCTGCCTTCAGGTGTTGGGGCATTAAACCTGGTTTGGGCCGGTTGCTGCGGATGTCTCGGATGGTGAAGGCCTTTCCAGTGACGGATGAAAGTGCTGTTGAGACCCTTAAAAGAGCGCCCCCTCCCTCACCATATGATCCATTGATTTCTAACATTTGTGAGCATCCACGTACCGTTTTAAATTTTATAATGAAACTTTACTAATTTTAAACCAGATAATATAAAAAAAAGCATGGGAAAATAGAGGTAACCCTGAAAAATTAGTTCCTGAAGATTGTTCCCCAAAATAATTACCGAAAGATTATTCTCAGTTCCTGAAGATCATTTCCCAAAGTTGTTCCTATTATATTGGAAATTAGGTTTTATTTACTAGAAATTAGTTTTTATTCGTATAATACACTTAGACTGGCTTCTTCATCAGGGATGATTTCTCTCACAACTTCAAGTGATTCCTTCAGGGCCTGGATTATTTGGTTATCATCCACTCTTTCTGCATCTTTACTGGAAATGTCCAGGCGAATGGTATCAGAAACTCCGGGCATTCCCACTGCAGGGATGGTAACCATGTGATGTTCCCTTAAAAGTACCATAGCCATTAAAGTCGCTAGTTCACGTTTTGTGAGATTATCATTCCCTTCAGGGGTGATTTCGTTTTCAAGGTTTGCAGCAGAGATCATGAAGCCTGTGGGTGTTTTTTCCACTCCTTTGAAAACATTCCCTGCTATTTTATGAAGTTTATCTCTTCTTTCCAGAGAATCTAAAATTCTTTGGGGTTTGAAATTCTCCAGAGCCCTTACTATGCCTGCTACAATTGGTGGTTGGGCTTCCAGTCCAAACTGATGTGCCTTGTCCTGTATCCGGTCAATTAAAGAACTATTTCCCGCCATTAATCCTGCCCGGGGACCGTCCATTAACTTATCAGTACTGGTCACCACCAGATCCGCACCCATATCCAGTGCACGGGGCTGATCATAGATTACAGTACGTATTCGTGCTCCTGAAGCATCATCAACCATCACTGGAATCTGTTTTGCGTGTGAAATCTGGATGATCCTATTAAAATCAGTTAAGGGGAGTACCTTGTGATCCATTGTTGATCCGGTTATAATCACCAGGGATGTTTCATCAGTAAGCTGGAAATCCTGTAGATTATCAAATTCCCGGTAGGATGCACCCTGCAGTTTCACACTGCGGGGGATAGAGGGGTGTGAGGGTAACTCTGGCAGGTAGTGTATTACCTCTTCGCCAGGTTTTACCAGGGCCAGCAGGGTGGCCAGTATAGCTGCACTGGTGCGGTTGAAGGCAGCCACTTTTTCCCCGCCCAGGTGTTGGGTTCCTTCCTTCTGGAGGTTGGAAGAAAAAATGGCCGGACCAGAATAGGTTTCCAGGAGGTTGAGATCCGATTTTTTAACTGGGAATCCTCCGGCTAAACCCGAAAGGTCGTATAAACTGGATCTTCCCTCTTGGTTCAGCAGGGCGGCAATGAATCTTAAAGCAGCTTCTCTTCTTTTCATTTCATCCCGAGAAGAACAGATAAGCATTTCATTCGTCCTTGGAATATTTTTTATGATCTTCTGCCTTCAGAACGATAGCATCATCTGCTGAGTTCTGCAGGGCAGCGCTGAAACCAGGTTCGGCCCCAATTACTATGGTTTCTTTCCCATTCTCTTTAGCCTTATTGATTATGGGTAAAAAATCAGCATCACGAGTCATAAGCGCTACTACATCAATATTGGGATTGTAGATTAGTTCCATGGCTTCAACTGCCATGTAAACATCAGTGTCTCCAGCCACCACAATGGGGGTGAATCCCTGGTTCACGATGGCTTCAATGAGTTTGTCTGAGGCATACTGGTTCAAGAGAACCTTACCCACCCTCATATTACCGTATTCAGCCATTATCTCCCTTACCAGATCTAAGTTAAGGCTGAATTCCTTCCTTAGCATGTTAGGGCCATCTACCAGGAGTCCGATATTTTTGGATCCTGATTCTGACTTTCTAAGTGGGATGTAAGAAGTTAATTTTTCAAAACTTCGCATTTTTGTCCTCCAAGATGTGGCAAAAAATAGTCTACTGTGGTGGTGAGTTTATTATACTTATTAATATTGACCCCAATGAAGGTATCATAAAAAACCATTTTTTTAAAGGAAATATCTGAATATTATCTAAAGTCAATAATGACCACCAGTTGACAAAGACCTAATATTAACCCTTTAGAAGGTAATTAGGCTGTATATTTTTACCATCTTATTTAGATTATTTGTATATCTATAGATTTTTATATATATTAAACTTTGCAAAAATAATTTTCCCGGTTTAAAATTCCTCCTTGAAAGTTTAGAGTAATTTAAAGGATTCACATGAAAAAAATATACTCGAAGCTATCTGACCCTAATATAATAAAATAATGGAGAGGATGGTTATGGGCTTTTTATTACTTGGGCTTTGATAGAGGATATATGTTCCCCAGCCTCTTAAAAGACCATCTGCCCAGATATACTCTAAAATACAATCTACCACATGGCTGTGAAGACCATAACCCTTAATATCCCCTAAAATACCAACTAACCATATACCTCTAGAGGACTTTCACCATTTATACTCCCTAGAATACTATTACCTTTAATAGTCTCTGGAACTATCTCCCATTTAATATATTATAACCCGATTAGTTTTACTCCACTTCCAGAGTAAATGCATCACCAAAAAGATCTTTTATAACCGGGAGATCTTCTTCAGGTATGTTTATTACTTCCACATCAGACATGTCCCGGAAGTAGTACTCTGCATTGGCGATTTGACCCTCATCATTCATGTAAAGATACAGGCCATCCACGAATTCCTCCGGATTTTGAGAGGGAAGGAATATTTCGAAACGAATAAGGACTTGTGAGCCGGGAATGTTATCTTGAAGCTCCTTTTTTTTCTGTTCATCCTGCAAAGCTGCTCTAAATTCTTTCATCCGGGAATTAAGTTCCTTCAGTATTCTTTGTTCAATGTTACTCATGAATTCACCTAATTTTTTATTTAATACAGGGCTTCTATTACTTGTTTATTTATACTATTTTATTGGTTTTTTTGCCTTAAATATAACTGGAAGTGGATTTATACACTTCAAGAATTAATAGAAAATAATTGGGCGAAGTATTAATAGTTTTTCCTTGTGGGATATAATCCTCATCCAATTAGCCACATGTATTAAATTTAATGCGCCGGAGAAAGTCTTGAAAAAAATATGATAAATGTATAAACAACTTCTTTTATTTGTATACGTACTTCTTTTCCTTAAATTCAATGGTGAATTGGGTTCCTTTATCCTGTTTAAGTTCCATCTTCCCATCGATCTGATCGGTTAGTATGTTCACCAAACGCAACCCCAATGATTTAGTATTTCTGTAGTCCAGGTTCTCAGGAAACCCCACACCATCATCAGCCACTGTTAACTGGTAGTGTTCATTTTCCCCCTGGAAAGCAATATCTATCCTGCCACTTCGATCATTGGGAAATGCATGCTTGAGACAGTTTGATAGGAGTTCATTCACAATGAGGCCCAGAGGAATCATGGTGTTGATATCGATCATCACATCCTCCAGATCAAAGTTAAGCTCAACACGATCCTGGGCAATGGCATATATCCGGAAAAGATCACTGGCCAGAGTTAAAATGTAATCCCCAATATTAATGCGTTTAAGGTGGCTTGACTGGTAGAGCCGATCATGAATGAGTGCCATGGACCGGGCACGGTTCTGACTGTCTTTGAAAACATCAAGAACCTCTTTATCAGTTATATAACGAGATTGAAGGTTGAGTAAACTGGATATGATCATAAGGTTGTTCTTAACCCTGTGGTGAATTTCCCTTAAGAGCATCTCCTTTTCTTCAAGGGAGACCTTAATCTCTTCTTCCATTTTTTTACGTTCGGTTATGTCCCGGGCTATGGATAATGATAATTTATCCTGGTTAAGGGTGAAAATATGAGTGTTGATCTCCACTGGTATTTTACGACCATCCTTGGACATTAATGTAGTTTCAAAGGTGATTTTGTTCTCTTTAACCCGGCCGGCCATTCTTTTAGACTCATTAAATGATTTTATATCCTCAATATCACGGGGTGACATGTTAAGGAGTTCTTCATGGGTGTATCCCAGTATCTGACTGGCCACACTGTTAACTTCCACGAACTTCCCTGACACTCCATCTTCTGTGAGCTGGTGGAGGAAAATAGCATCGTTGGCATTGTTGAATAGTTTACGGAATTTCTCCTCGCTGGCCAGTAAGGCTCTTTCCGCGGTTCTGTTTTTAAGCGCCACTGAAGAAAGGTTTACCAGGGTTAAAAGGGCTTCCGGATCTTCCAACTTCTCCTGAGCATCCAGAAATATGGTGGCACTGCCATAGATCTGCTCATCCCACTTAAAACCAGTGGTGTATATTTCACCAGTACCCAGTAGTTCTTGAATGCGTTGACATTCCTCTATAGATAGCTGACCTCCCAGTGCTGAGTAAAGACCACCTTTAACCCGGTGTAACTGGTTTTCGGAAAGTGCTATTCTAGCACTTTCAGATAGGGAGCTCCATTTAACAGCCAGATCAGCCAGGTAATCATTGGTAAAGTTTTCCTGAAGTGCCTGTACCTTCTGTGGATCACCATTCACACTTTTGATACGGAACACATTCAAATCAATTTCATAGGTGGAGATGAACACCAAACTCCCACCAACCATTTGTCCTATTTTCTCTCCAATGTAGTGGTAGATATCCTCTTCCAGGGGTAATTCCAAAAAATCAAAGGCAATTTGTGATAAAAATCCTTGACAATCAGATGAGAATTTCCAGTATTTGTTTTCCATTTTCTTTTCCCATGGTGAAGTTCTGTTGATAATTGGTTAACTCCCCCACCTATCTACAACTAATTTAAAAACTGCAAACGCCTTTCAGCCTATTAGAAGGATTTCTCACCTTCAGCCTTATTGGAGAATTTTTCCCCTTCAAAGTATTAGAATATCCCCATAACATATTAGGTTATGGCAGGGTGAGAATGTTACATTATTTACCGTATTTGACTTCTTTGAAGGTGATGGTGAATTCAGTTCCCTGAGAGGTATCCAGTTCAATCTGGCCATCAATTTGTTTGGTTAAATTGTTCACCAGTTGCAGTCCCAGTGAATCCGTGTTACGGTAGTCCACATCCTCAGGGAAGGATATTCCGGTGTCCCCCACCTTTAACTGGTACTGGTCATCCCTTGAATTGAAATAAATGTTTATATCACCTTCCATCCCTTCAGGGAATCCGTGTTTAAGGGCATTGGATATGAGTTCATTAAGCATCAGCCCCAGTGGAATGGAGGTGTTGATGTCCATCATAACATCCTCCACATCGATGTTGAGGTTTATACGGCCAGAACTATCAGTGTAGGTTCGGAACAAATCATTGGCCAGGGTGCGGATGTATTCACCGAAGTTGATCCTCTTAAGATCAGTGGATCGGTACAGTTTCTCATGGATCAGGGCCATGGAATTGGCCCGGTTTTGACTTTCCTTGAAGATGCCTAAAGCCTCTTTATCCTTAATGTAACGTGATTGCAGGTTCAGGAGACTGGCGATAATCATCAGATTGTTCTTAACCCGGTGGTGGATCTCTTTGAGGAGCATTTCCTTCTCCTCTAGTGATTGCTGTATTTCTTCTTCCATCTTCACCCTTTCGGTGATATCTCTACTCACCGCAAGTAAACCACTTATATTCCCCTCATCATCGGTGATCATATTTGCTACCACCTCAGTGGGAACTGTGCCGCCATCTTTACACACCTGGTCAACCCGGAATATCTGCATTTTAACCGATTCATCCCCTGAAAGGAAGGCCTGAACCTTCACTGGTAACCTTTCCACAAGGTACTGGTATGATTCTGGGGTTAGTATTTCTTCCAAGGACTGGTTTAAAACTTCTTCCACAGTGTATCCCCTTAACTTGTAGACCGAGGGGCTTACATAGGTGAATTTTTGAGAATCAAAGTCCATTAACCAGATCACATCACCAGAATTCTCAGAAAGTAAACGGTACTTCTCTTCACTTTCCTTTAACGCAATTTCTGCCTGTTTACGTTCGGTGATATCCCGTAAAATGAAAACCATAAATTCCAATTCACCATTATCGTCATATATTAAAGAAACTGTGTAACTTCCTATCCATGATTCACCAGTATCGGTCTTTCTGAGAATAACTTCATAATCATGGATAGTCTCACCATTTAATGCCCGCACTCCTGGCCAATCATCGGTTGAAAGAGGCTTTCCTTCAAGGGAACAGAGTTCAAATAATTCATAGTAATCGGAAAGCTTGTCCATGAATTCTTCCCTGGTCTTGAAGCGATGGAAATCAACTGCTGCATCATTGCTCATGAAAAATTTACCATCTTTATCCATGATAAGAATGGCATCACTCATATTGGACAGGATAGCCTCCATCTGGGCGTTTCGCTCACGTAATGTTTTCTCAGCTATTTTGGCAGCGGTAATATCTTCTAAGGTGGCGTAAACACTGGAAGGTTCTTTATCACCTGACTTGAACTCGGGAGTGGAATTAATATTTATCCAGCGATATGAATCATTAGAAGGATTGAAAACACCCATGATCACGTTTTTAATCTTTTCACCGGTTTTAAGTGAAATCATGGCAGGATGGGTATCACCCGGGAAATCAGAGCCATCTTCATGTATGGATCTCCATCGGGGGTCGGTGGAAGTTCTGCCCTGCATTTGATCCATGGTTAATCCCAGTATTTCCTGTGCTGCAGGGTTGGCAGATGTTATGTAGCCGTCCTTATTTTGATAGACCACTCCCTGAGCCATGGTCTCGAAAAGGTTCCTGAATTTTTCTTCACTCTTCTTCAAGGCCAGCTCTACCTTTTTACGTTCAGTGATGTTTTCAAAAACTGCCACAAAATGTTCAGGTTTCGGGCTGAAGACCGATATATTCAACCAGATCTCCAGGGGTTTAAAATAGGTTTCTATAGTCTCAGGCACCCCCGTGAGGGTGACCCTACCATAAACTTCAAATAGTTCCGGTTGTGCTTCTATAATTCCTGGAATGGCTTCTGTAACTTTTTTTCCTTCTATGTCCTCTAATCCAGTGAGTTGGTAAAAGGCCTGGTTAACATCGATGTATATCCAATCATTGGGCTGGCCATCATCATCAAATAACATCTTGCAATATGCAAAGCCTTCCATCATATTTTCAAAGAGGGTTCTGTATTTCTTCTCACTTTCCATCAGGGCCTTTTCCGTTTTCCTGCGTTCAGTGACATCCCTGGCTACTGAGATAGTAACATCCTGTCCCTGTAGCTGGAATATATGCATGGCCACATCCACCGGTATTCTCTCACCATCCCGGGTGATGTTGGTCATTTCCAGATTAACGTAACCATCTACATGGAGCTTATTCAAATTTTCAGGCATATTTTTCCCATCTTCAGAGGATAATATGTCCAGGGGGGATAGTTCTAAAAATTCTTCACGGGTGTAGCCCATTGTGTCCAGGGCAGCCTGGTTTACTTCAATGAATTTACCAGGTCCCTCTGGGTGCATAATGTTTAGTGTAACCATATCATTGGCATTGTTGAATACTTCCCGGAATTTCTCTTCACTTTCCTTCAGAGCTGATTCCATCTTCTTACGTTGGGTAATGTCGTGGGCCACATGTACACTGCCTATTAACTGACCGCCAACAATTATGGGTGATACAGAAATTTCATATTCTCCGTGGAAATTATCCACAAAAGCATCCTTATAATGTTGCTGGCAATCCTGGAGCAGTTTCTCGTGGGGGCAGTAGGACGGTGGCTCATCAGTATTATGAACCAGTTCAAAACATTTTTTACCAACTAGTTCCTCCGGTTTCATGTCAAGGGCCTGGGCCATTGCCAAATTAACTTTCATTATATTATGGTTTGAATCAATGAGGGATATTAAATCAGGTAAAGCATCGAATGTTACTTCCCATAATTTTTCAGCCTTTTTTAAGTTTAATTCGGCCTTTTTACGTTGGTTTATGTCTTCCAGTGTTTCCAGAACACCAATAACATTTCCTTCATTATCTTTGATCTCGGCAGCAGTGAAGGCCAGCCAGGTACCTTTTTCACCCACATTGGGAAAGAATTCCTCAAAAGCAAAGGCATTTTCCACATATTCCGATTTTTCACAGCCAGGATACCATTTGTTAACACCATCCTCATCACCATCAGCGAGTAAATCAGCCATCAAGGGTTTATCTGCATGGTATAATACTGTCTGGTGTTTATCTGTTCCTAAAACTTCACTGGACTTGATTCCAGTGTATTTTTCCAGGGCCCTGTTCCAGGAAATAATCTCGTGTTCCAGGTTAATAATGAATTGAGGGATGGGAGAACTATCAATAAATGCACTAGTAAAATCATCCCATCCTATGCTCTTTTTTTCCATTAATACACCCCACTAATTAGCTAAATAAAACAGGTTAATCCCCTAAAAATGTCTGACCTTCAGAACTCTAGTTCTTAAGATGTTCCTTTTATACTGAATTATATTTTTGTTTGTCAAAAAACTTATAATTTTGCCTTGGATTGATAAAAAATGAAAAGTGGATCTACTTATTTTGATTGGTCCCTTACCCTTTCATCCCGGTAAGCATGATAAAAGACATAGGTAATTCCCACAATTAAGGACCCCATAAATAGTCCGAATCCCAAAATAACTGCAGTGATAACATTAAAGATCATAAATGACTTTAATATCGCCCAATTGAGCGTATTTCATTAAAAGTTTCATTTTTTTTAGGTTTTCATCTCTAAGCCTCCATATTTTAAAAAGTTTAACCCTTAATCGCATTTTCATCAACTTTAAGTGCTTTTTCACCATACACACTAACCCCAAATGCACCTAAAGGTGCGGTAAATAGTATGGCAATTACAGCTATGGCCAGGATCTCCTGTCCAGATGCAACACCCATGGAAAGGGGAATAGCGCCAATTGCTGCTTGTACTGTGGCTTTAGGCATGTATGCCATTATACAAAATATTTTTTCCTGCAAATCTAGATTTGAACCTACCAATGACACATATACTCCTATACTACGTGCTATTAAGCCGACTATAATTATGGTTAAGCCAACAACTGCAAATGATGCAGCTAAGTAGATATTTACCTGGGCTCCCACCAGAACAAAGAGCAATATCTCGGCAAATACCCATATTTTATCGAATTTACTGGAAATCTGCGTACCCAGTTCGGGCATTTTCTGCAGTATTACAAAACCGATTACCATAACCCCTACCAGGGCAGCAATGGGAACAATACTACTCAAAACATCTCCTAAATTCTTTAATATGATGGCTGATGCTAATATTATCAGTGTTTTCTCGGTATTGCGTATGTTGAAGTGTTTAAAGAGGTATATCAGGATAACTGCAATGATCAGCCCAAATAATATCCCTATAATGAATTGTAGGGGAATGCTGAGGACTGTCATTAGGTAGTTTACCTGTTGGCCTCCGTATATACTAAGAAATATTGAGAATATGGTTATGGAAACCACATCATCCACCGAGGCCCCGGTTAAAATGATAAGGGGTATTCCTTTACTGGTTCCCATTCTTCTCTTGATGAATGAAAGCATCTGGGGTACGATAACTGCAGGAGATACCGCTGCAATTATGAACCCCAGCATACCCGCCTCAACAATAGGCAGACCCAAGAGGTAGTGGGATACGAACATCACAGTGAGCCCTTCCACCACATCGGGGATGAAACTCATTTTAATAGCAGACATTCCTACCTTACGCAAGCTATCCATGTGGATTCCGAATCCTGCCCTTAAAAGGATTATAATAAGAGCTATTGCCCTTAAATCTCCAGATATATTTAGTATGGCCTTATCAATTAAGTTCAATCCATAAGGACCGATTATTATACCTAAAATGAGCATTCCAAGTAATCCTGGGAGCTTAATCTGTTTGAAGAGCTTACTGAAGAGCAAACCCAGTAGTATTATAATGGCTACGCTAAAGGCAACATATTGAAATTCCATTTAGATCACTCCCAATCTTTAAATAGTTAGTTTGGGGATGTTCCCTAACAAGTGATCAACTAGAGTGGAATTCAATTCATCATAATAGGGGTATTTAAAAATAGTATTGCATATTGGGGTTTTTTTATTTAACATTTACTTTTCCTCCGATTCTTTAAATTTTCAGGAGTCATCAGCTTGTTTTAAGCATTTTTTGGTGAACCCCATCACCGAAGTTAGTGTTATAATTTTGGCCATATTTATAGTTTGAGACTACGACACCAATTTTAAAAAAATCTGGCATGTTAAAGTAATAATCCATTTACCATAGTCCAAGACATTTTACCATAGTCCAAGACATCCCAGTTATTTTCAAAACTCTTATATGGAGAACTGAATAGTTACAAGTTTGAAAATAGATATAAAAGCAAAGAAGGGAATTTAAATGGTTTTATTTAACGGTTAAAAACAATTAAAGATGAAAATAACCAAATAACATCGTTAATGGGTGCATGGTATATCCTGAACAAATAAAATTTAATAGTAATAGACATATTCAATTGAATTCGTGTTTTTTACTAATTCTCATGAAAAAAATGAATTATAGTTAAATACGTAACCTTTTTAACTAATAAGGTTCATATTTATTATTCATGAGTAGAAATCCTTCAATGAAAGTTGAAAAGTGGATTACTAGCGAAGAGCTCAAAAAACGAATCAGAGAAAAAGAAAAAGACATCAAAGTTTTAAATCGACTACATTTCATGAATTATTTATACAGTGGGTGCAGTGTTCCTGAAGCAAGTGATAAACTGGGAATAACGAAAGTCACAGGTTATAATTGGCTAGAAAGATGGAATGCAGACGGGTATGATGGTTTAATACCCAGATTTGCCGGAGGGAGGCCATCTAAACTTTCAGACAAAGAAAAACGTCAATTAAAAGAAATACTTAGAAAAAGAGATGATTGGACCACCAAAGAGATTCGTAACCTAATCCACGAAGAATTCGAAGTCGAATATAGCTTAAAACAAGTAGGAATCATTCTAAGAAACATGGGCTTAAAATTTGGTAAACCATACCCTAAGGATTATAGAAGACCACCTGACGCTGAAAAACAGTTAAAAAAAACATAGACCAATATTTAAACCTAAATCATGGTGTAATAGGATTTTTAGATGAATTCTCACCACAAAGCACAGCTAACACACAAAGAGTTTGGTCAACTACCAAACCATCTATAACCAAAAATACCACTCGTTTGAAAGCCAACACAATGGGATTCTACGCAATAAAAGGACAAAGCACCATCGATTTCAAAGAACACTCACGAAAAGAAGAAATAACTGCTTTCCTAAAACAAATAAGAACAGTAAACCCTTATGGCAGAATAATGATCATACTTGACAACTTCAGATCCCACCACGCCAAACTAACCACAGAAACCGCCAAAAAACTCAACATAGACCTCATCTTCATACCACCATACTCACCTGACCTCAAACCCATAGAATTCATCTGGAAAACAATAAAAAGAGAAATATCACCATTATTCATAGAAACACGAGAACAATTACGCGAATTAATAGAAAAAAACTATAAAAAATGCACACAATCCCTAACATATGCCCAAAAATGGATAAAAAAATTCTTAAAAATAAGTTAAAAAAGATTAGTAATGAACTATAATTTTCATATTTTATCACCGTATAAGATACTGTTCATAATTAATCATTAATTTTGTGAATTTTTTTCTACTAGTAACTATCATGTAACCTGTTTTTTCCAAACATCACTACAAAGACGTTAAAATTCAATTCAACATTAGAGAATCAGAGAATAAGAAAAGCTTACATTATTAACAAAGTCTTTATGGGTTAAACCCTAAAATTTGATGTAGTTATTACCATTTATTTTTCCATGGCATTTTTTGATTTTTATACCTAAGAAGATATGATCTAAATAACATGATTATCCCTATAATTATCATCCCTATTATTGAGTAAGTGAAATATACATTGCCCAAATAATTTTGTTTAAAAAAGGATTCATATATTATAATTACTCCAAACAGGATTAACAAAGCTAAAGAAGACAGATAATAGGTTTTATTGTGATAACCTTTGTTTCTGAATGTTCCATCAATAATGAAGGAAATACCCACTAAACTAGATAATATCTGTTGTTTTTCATTAAATATTAAAAGACTAATTAATCCAAAAATTAGGACAATAAAGCCGGTGATTATCATTAGATTAGATTTTTTCATCTTTTTTGATTTAACTATAATAAATCCAACAAAATATGTTACAATGAAGATAATAGCAAGCCCTATAAGTAGCGTAATGAGTGGATGCGCCAACATATTATCACTTACTTTTTTTACTATCTTGATGTTGAAAGAAGATAATAATCATAATTATCGTTAAAAATAGATATTCATACAGTCATATTTATTCTTTTATCAATAATATTGCAATCTTATTTTAGAACGAAAATAATGACAATTTAGTTACTTCGTTATAGGATAGTTTAACGAAATAAAACGGATTCTATAATCACTAAAATTAATATGGTGAAATAAGTATTTTTAATTTAATTGGGGTATATGTACTGATCATTTTTCTGTTGTTTGATGAATTTAAAGAAAAAAGAGGTTATTATTGGTTAAATCGTTGCTTGTAACCCAACTCTTTGAAAGTAATATTATTCATTAATCTACAAGGATTTATTTCAAACCCCTATTACAATTGAGTTCTCCAGATTGATGTATAAATAAAAATCTGAAACAATATTACGGGTAGTTTAAGATTATTAATATCCTCAATCTAAAAATTATCCCTTTTTACTGATTTTATTTAATAAATTTTCAGGTTGAAATACATTCACCAGCAATTGATTTTTCATCCTCATAATCACAACTTTCCATTTCTAATTAAAAATGATTGTAGACTTGACCCTATGTAGATAAAACTATTTCAATTCTAAAATAAAGAATTCTTAGAACTTATTAAGTTAGTTATTACTTTATTAACATGTATTTTTTTATAAATCCTTTGATTAATCCGAATATAATAAATAAGGGACCCCATAATTAGTATTAGATAATAGGTGATAACATGCTTGAAATGTTTAATGCTAAATCAGTTGCAGTAATAGGTGCATCAGAGACAAAGGGTAAAATTGGTTACGACTTGATGAAATCCCTTTTAAATTATTACAAAGGTAAAATCGTCCCCATCAACCCCAAAGGTGGTGAAGTCATGGGACTTACGGCCTATAAATCCATTAAAGAACACGGCCCAGTGGACCTGGCAGTTATAGTCATCCCATCACACCTGATCCCCACCACAGTGGAAGAATGTGGAGAAACTGGAATAAAAAACATAGTTGTGATCTCCGCAGGATTCAAGGAAGTGGACCAGGAAGGAGCAAGACTGGAAAACCAGCTGGTGGAAATATGCAAGGAATACAACATTAAACTGGTGGGCCCCAATTGTCTGGGAGTAATGGACACCTACAATAACATGAACGCATCATTCTCCTCAGACATCGCCCATAAAGGAAAAATATCCTTCATGACCCAGTCCGGAGCCATCATGGCCGCCATCCTGGATTACGCTGATAAGAAGAACATCGGGTTTTCCAGGATTGTCAGCCTGGGAAACAAGGCAGTGATCAATGAAAACGATTGTATGAAGGATTTCATGGAAGATGAAAACACCGAAGTAATAACTGCCTACCTGGAAGGTATAGTTGACGGGCCCGGTTTCATTGATGCCTGTAGGAGGGCATCACAGAAAAAGCCAGTCCTGGTTATAAAGTCCGGAACCACCTCCAAGGGATCAGAGGCAGTGTCCTCACACACAGGTACCATTGCTGGATCTGATTCTGCCTACGAAGCAGCCTTCTCCCAGTGTGGGATCATCCGGGTTAATTCCCTGGATGAGATGATGGATTACAGCAGTGCCCTGGCCCTGTCGCCCCTACCTAATGGTAAGAAGATAGCCATAATCACCAATGCCGGTGGACCAGCAATTATGACCACTGACGCTGCCATAAAAGCCGGGCTGGAAATGGCTGAGCTCACCACTGAAACCAAGGCCCGGTTAAATGAAGGATTACCAGATACTGCCAGTGTGAAGAATCCAGTGGATGTTTTGGGTGATGCCAGCCCCGAGAGATATGCCTTCACCCTGGAAACCGTGTTGGAGGATCCCAATGTGGATGGGGTGATCTACCTGGTAACACCCCAATCAGTCACTGAGCCAGAGGGAATTGCCCAGGTGGCAATTGATCATACGAAAAAAACTGAAAAACCAATTCTGTGCAGTTTCTTTGGAGGAACACGTTTTGAAGGGGCAGAAAAACTATTAGCCGCAGAACAGGTACCCAATTACCTTTACCCTAAAAGGGCAGTTAAGAGTATGAAAACCCTCTCTGATTACACCCTAATCCGGAAACAGGAATATCCCAAATCTCCGGAATTTGATGCTGATAAAAATCTGGTTAAAAACATTATAGAGGATGCACGGGAAAAGGGTAAACACACCCTGGGATTGGAGTCACTGGACATATTAAAGGCCTATGGAATCCCCACCGTGGGCACTGCCATCACCACTAACCTGGAAGAGACTGTGAAAGCCGCCGAGAAAATAGGATACCCCCTGGTTATGAAGATCGTCTCCCCCCAGATTTCACACAAGTCTGATGTGGGTGGAATTAAGCTCAACCTTACCAGTGCTGAGGAAGTGAAGGTTGCCTATGAGGATATGATGATGAACATACCATTAAAGGAGCCAGAAGCTGATCTGGAGGGTGTTCAGTTACAGAAAATGTTAACTGGTGGTACTGAAGTTATCATTGGTATGGTGCAGGATCCCACCTTTGGTTCCATGCTCATGTTTGGACTGGGCGGGATATATGTGGAAGTCCTGGAAGATGTTAATTTCGCCATTGCCCCGGTAAATGAGATGGAAGCCAAGGATATGATAAGGAAGATCAGAACCCATGAACTCCTGGAGGGAGTTCGGGGAGCTAAGCCCAAGGATGTGGATTCCATTGTGGATATAATTCTCCGTATATCACAACTGGTCACTGACTTCCCGGAGATCAACGAGTTTGAAATCAACCCATTAATGGTATTTGATGAAGGAGACGGAGCACTCGCCGTGGACATGAGGCTGATGTTAAAAGAAGGAGACAAAAGCGATCTCCTACAGAGTTCACCCCGATCCACAAGTCTTAAAACAAAATGTTAGATTGAGATGTGGGTTCTACAGTCATAAACCTCAGATGATTTTTCAGGGTTTTTTATCCTACTTTAACAGTTTTTTCTTAATACTTTTTTTCCAGATCAGCATATTTACTTTTTTTCCAGATCAACTGATAACATTTTTCCAGATCAAGAGATACATTTACCGTTTCACCGGATAAACTTATTATAGCCCCTTATTTTCTAATTATCCCGTTTTATGGATGAATATACTCTTTTTACCCCTGTTGTTTAAATTATATTAATAAGCAACTACATAATTAAAACTAGGGAATGGTTATAGTGGGGGATGCAATGAAAGTTAAGGAACTGGTACCTACGTTCCGGTCCATGGAGGAAAATGTCCACTCTAACTTGGAATAATAATAAGTATATTTTAAACTGTGAATAACTTCACAAAAAATTTTAAACTGGTTTATTTATTTGTGAATGATATAAATAATTAGAAGAACTTCAGATTGTTAGGTAATTGCCCCCTAATTGTGTTATGATGAATAAACCAGCGAAAATTGATTTAATATCTGCAAAATCAATATTATGGGAAAACTTCACATAGTGTTAACATGAGCAAAAAGCCATTAATATCCTTTAAAGTTGGAGTTTTACTAGCAATAATTATTACTATTAGCTTTGCAATTATTTCATTACTTCTACAGGATGATCAAACCCTCAGGATGATTTTCGGTGACCTGTCCAGTCCCCTCATTGGATTGGTGGTGGTTATCAGTTTGTCATATGCTGCTTACCGCTCCCAAGGTCGTATGCGGATTGCCTGGATGCTGATGACACTGGGTATTTTATCCTATGCACTGGGTGATGTTGCCTGGGCCATTATAGAGTTGGGATACAATCAGAACCCCTTCCCGTCTGTAGCTGACATTTTCTACCTGGTTTTTTATCCTCTTTTTGCTCTGGGCATTTATTTCCTTCCCCGTGCTAAGTTCAGTTACCTGGAAGAATTGAAGATCATTCTGGAAATGGGAATAGTCATACTGACAGTGGGCCTTATTTTCTGGATATTCCTGATAGAGCCTAATCTTTCTAATCAGGAAGAGTTCTTCCCTAGTATGATATCCATAACCTACATAATTGGTGATTTTGTTCTTCTTTTCGCCCTTATGCGGCTCCTTTACAGCAAATTCAAGGAAGAATACTACGGTCCTATGATACTCCTCGGTTTGGGAGTTATTGCTTTCATAGTAAGTGATTGTATTTACTCTTACCAGAATTTGCAGGGAACCTATGTATCCGGGGGTTTGCTGGATGTTGGTTGGATAATAGGCTTACTGGTGGTTGGTTTAGCAGCCTTCTTACACGCTAGTGATGAAAAATACAATCTTTACCAGTACTTTAAGACATTACCATTGACCCAATCCAACTTTACTTCTTATTTACCCCTTATTTGGGCCTTAATTGCTTTCTTATTACTCATACAAGTTGATAGAATTCCATATCAACCAAATATAGATTTAATGGAAATAATAGTGGGGATTATAATATTTATGGTGCTGATTCGGCAGTTACTTACGGAAAAAGCACTTTTAATTAGTGAAAAGAATTACCGTGAGCTGGTGGACAATTCCATGGTTGGTGTCTATCAAACCAACCTAAATGGAGATATACTCTTTGCCAATGAATCTCTGGTCAGAATATTCAAATCAGAAAGTGTAGAGGAGCTCAAATCCCAAAAGATTATAGATTTTTATAAAAACCCTTCCGAAAGAAAAAAAATCATTCGCAAGCTTAAAAAAGAAGGTAAACTGGAACAGTACGAATTAGAAATGGTTTCCAACACTGGTAAAACCATAAACATGTTAATGAGTGCCAATCTCACCGGCGATACTATATCCGGTATGTTAATGGACATCACCCAGCGTAAATACACTGAAATGGCACTGCAGGATAATGAAGAGAAATATCGCACTCTTTTTGAAGCTAACCCGAACCACACCATACTGGTAAGTTCAGATGGTGTAATTTTAGATGCTAACAGTTCCGCACTTCGTTTTTCAGGTCTATCTGCTGGAGAATTAATTGGCAAGAACTTCTCTGAATTGGGAATATTCTCCGCAGATAATCTAAGTTTTGTTAGGGAAAAATTTGCACGTGCCCTGAAAGGGGAAACTTTGAAACCTTTCCAGTACCAGTTGATCAATGAAAAGGGAGAGTACAGTTGGATTGAAACCCAACTGGTTCCCATAAAAAAGGATGAGATGGCCAACTCCATTCTGGTAATTGACACTGATATAACTGATCGAAAGAATGCTATGGATAGACTAAAATCATCAGTGAATGAGAAGAAGATTTTAATCAAAGAAATTCATCACCGGGTGAAGAATAACATGCAAATTATCTCCAGCCTGCTAAATCTGCAAATCCAACACCTGAATGATGATGAAGAAGTTGCAACCACTGTCCTAAAGGAGAGCCAGAACCGGGTTATGACCATGGCCATGATCCATGAAAAACTCTACCAGTCCAAAGATTTCACCCACATCAGATTTGAGGATTACATTAAACGGTTGTTATCTGATTTATTCTATTCTTATGACACCAGCAGTGACCGGGTTAAGCTGGTGGTGGATGTTGATGACGTAAACCTGAATATGGAGACTGCAGTTCCCTGCGGACTGATAATCAGTGAACTCTTCTCCAACAGCCTGAAATACGCATTTCCAGATGGCAGGGAAGGGGAGATAAGGGTAACCCTTAAACAAATCCCTGATGATGAAAAGAAATTTCTGTTAACCGTGAACGATAATGGTGTGGGTATGCCTCCGGATCTGGACTTTAAAAACACCACGACCCTGGGATTGGAACTGGTTAACAGCCTGACCAAACAGATTGATGGTGAGATCGAACTTGACCGCAGCCATGGTACCGAATTTAAAATAAGATTTAATGAATTGACCTATAAGAAAAGAATATGATCCTCTACATTTCAAATAACAATGTCAATTCTAAGTTAGGGAAATTATGCTTCACGGAATTAGATACAATCTCTTTGGATTTTAAAATTAATTCTAACCATCTAGTTAAGAGGAATAAAGTAAAGATATATAGGATGCCAATAAATAATAAAAATCAATCTGTTTTAAAGGAGTGATGTAATATGGATGTAGGTATGTTGACTGTGCAGTATCTAAACGGGAAAGAGGAATCCTTTGACATCTCCAGTTCGGAAGTGGATCAGATAAAGGTGATGGAAGACCGGATGGTTATCAGTTTCAATAAAGACCCTTCCACCCGCCGAAACCGATGTAAGGTTATAATCACCAGCAACCTGTCAAGTTATGAGATTTCACCGTGTGATCTGGAAGGATTAATTTCATCCTTCAAATAATATCCGGTGAACCGGCTTCTAATGTTTAATAGGCCTAAAAAATAATGTTAATCAATCAAGTAAAGGGAAAAAAATAGTTTCATCTTAAAAATTCTCATGTTTCACTGCATCCTCAGGACAGTTATCCACACACATGCCACATAGTATGCAGTTATCAGTATCCCCTACTAAGGGAACAGATTCATCATCATCCTGCTGGAAGATACCCACTGGGCAGTTGCTTACACAGGTGCCGCACTTGGTACACAATTCTGGATCTATTTCAATTTTAGGCATATTTATTCCTCCATGACAATAGATGATCGTTTTAAATTAAAATAATTTATCCCAAAATAGTTTATACACCCCTCACCCTATTTTTATATCAATCATTCCCCTATAAATTTTCTATTATCAATTCCTCATTAAAACATCCCCTGAAAACAAGTTAGATTCCAGTCTGGAACCATAGCCCAGGTAGGGGGTGGGGTGAAAATTGGCAAAGTTGGTGTTTTTCAATAACCACATATATACTGACTCCCCGAAATAGGGCACTTTCTCAAATTAATACATTTTTAGTGTAAGAGTATTAGTTAGGTTGCACTGAAATTTTAGTGTTGAGGTCCACTGAAACATTATAGAATGTGGAAAATTACAAACTTTTTTTATGTTATTTTCATTGTGAAAATTTAGTATGGGTTTTACCTATTTTTCCCAAACCCCAATTACTTAATTGTCGTACTGGTTCCTTCTTCAAAAACTTAAGTCTACATTAGAACTGCTAATAATACCATTATGATCAATGATACATCAGTCCGGTTGGATAAATTCAATTATGATCCCGGTCAACTCTTCAGTGGCCTTCAGGAATTCTCGGAATGTGGGAGGGTAACTGTTGGCACCATGGGCTTCCAGGTTTTGATCCCCATAGACCAGGTTAACTTCCCATTCATCCCCTTCCACACAACTATCCTTACAGCTGACCACGTACTCATCATACCAATCCCATACTCGGATCTCATTCACATGAGACCAGAATTCATTCCAATCATGTATTTCAGGTTTGATGTCTTTCTGTTGATCTATCCCTGATTCCAGAGAGAACTCCTTCAAGAATAATCTATCCCCATCCCATTCTAAGTTAAAAAAATAATCCTTAGGTGGAATTTGGTAACGTATACTGAATTCTGTGGGGTGCGGATCTGTCAATAAACTCTCTCCTAGATTGCAATGCTTATAATGGCCATCTATTGGAATATTATTTCTGGTTAAATAGTTTTAGATGCTTATCTGTTGAAGAGCTCATCCCACTTCTGCTCACCGAAAAGGGATATGAACTTCTCCTTATCCTCGGAGGAATACTGGAAAGCTTCCGGTCTTTTATACCTTTTTTGAGTGTATATGGTTTCTGCCTGGTTGACCAGCTCTTCAGGAGGTTTTTGATAGGGCTGACAATGAGGGTATGCTTTTTTAATTAGTTCCAGGGTTTCATCAGAATACCAGACCCGGTTGGCCTGGTATTCATTAATGTAGGTTTCATGCTGGAATATGTCATCCCAACCTAGTTGGAAGTAGTCCTGCAGGACTACTTCCCTGGCCCTTAGAACACCAGGATTACATTCCTGGGTGCGTTTAATGTTACGCATGGTGAAAGTCTGACCCCTTAAATCCACCCAACGTTCATCATGAGGTGCGAAACTTCCAAATGAATCCAGCCAATCGTAAACATTCATCAACATTTTCTCCCATAAACGTATGGTGATATTCCAACCAGTTATGAGGGGAGCGTATTCCCAGTCAAGTCTTTCCCTTTCCAATCCAAATTGGAAGCTATCTGCAACCTTGAATGGTAAATCAGCCACCAGTTTATCATGTATTTTGAGTAGTTTATCCTGTTTTTCCACTTCCAGAGGAAGATGCATAAACTCTGCAAAGGTTCTATCTCTCATTATAGAATCCCTTACAATCAGATCACCTTCTAATAACTGGTAGAGTCCTTTTTCTTCAGCTGTGCGCAGGAATACTGCATATGAAATTCCTGATCGGCCCAGTTCTATTAACTCTTCAATGGGGGCCTTTAAAATTTCATAATTGGGATCAGCCTCCAGGTTTTTAATGGAATTTTCATAGGCTTCCAGGGTTTTCTCCAGTAGAATTTCATCACCATCATCCCCTGAATATTCACCCCTGAGCAGTGCCGCCATTGTTTCAGAATAAGCATTGCTGAACTGGATGAATAGATTTTCGGTGGTGAGTTTCGCAGTGAAATCTGTTATATCATCAGTTTCCATTGCCAGGGCTTCCATTCTTCTAAGGGCATTCTCCATAGCCTTGAAAGATTCACTTTCCACCCCTTTCTCACTGATTTCCCGGTACATGTTGCGGTAGGTGTCCAGTATAGCATCAGCCATTGCCTTGTCCACTGGCATGTTAAATCCCCCGGTAGTTTTTGAACTGTTCTACTCTCTTTTTTAGTATTTCATCCGGTATGGGAATTAATCTGCGGTGTCTTTCCTCCCAGATTAGGTCCAGGTTAAATTTCCAGTGGGGATCCCATTGCTGGGCATTGGGTACCACTATTTCCACCCAGTCTTTACGTCCCTGATCAATGAGTTCCTGGGGGTAATCATGGTTTATTTCTTCCTTCCATTCCTCGGGGACTTCTGCATTCTGGTAAACCTCTATTTCTTCCAGCATCATCAGGTCATGGCTGATCTCCTGGGTGAAAAGGTCCAGGGTGATCTCAATATTCACCTCACCTTCAATCTCGGTTACGGTGTTAATGAGTTCTGCTTCAGTTTTAACTGAATCAACAAATTCCAGAATTCTTAAAGGAGCATGCGATCTTATTTCTTCATTTAAATCCTGATAAAAGTTCATTCTTGCAGTTTCCTTATCCTTTACCAGGGCAATTGCACTTTTAAGAGCTAACTGTTCATTTTCAACTTTTTGACCGAATTCTTCCAGGTTTTTTGAGTTAGCGATTGCCTGATAGAGTGCATCCTGGGATTCATGAGAATAGGGATACAGTGGGTTGTGTTCATATTTTTTCAATCGGGCCTGATAATATTGCAAATATTCCTGATGTCTTTTTTCCAATTTAAACCCTTCTTATTATGATTTTATTCTAATTATGCAACTAGAGAAATTATTTTTAGGAGTTATCTTGATTTTTATTTAAATAATAAATTTTCAGGGTTATCCCGACACATGAGGGTTATATCTTCCCCGGAAATTCCCTGTTTGATCAGGCTGGCCATCATCATCTGCATTCCCATCACTGGACTGGGGTTGTGTTGCTGTCCAAAGTCCGTGGCCAGGATACAATGCTGAGCACCCACCTCTTTAATGGCCTCCACCATTACCATTGGATCCAGCTTATCATGGCGGGGCATGGTGGCCACCCAGCAGTGTTCCAGGTAAGCATGACGGGCCATTTCCTTCATTTCATCGGTTGATGCCCCCACCACCCGGGTTAGGGGATGGTTGATCAATACTTTTCCCACTCCCAAACTGCGGCAGTGATCCAGTACCTGGAATATTTCCCCTGGATTGAGGTGGCCAGTGGCCAGAACCAGGTTGTTTTCTATTACCAGGTTTAATATTTCCTCCAGAGGATCAGCTTCCAGTTTTATTTCATGGTGATGGATGGTGGGGAGCCACACTATTTTACCACCCATGGAAGCCATGCTCTCCACTGCATCGGGATTTAAACCACCTACATTATGGTTGAGGGTTACACCACCCACTACTGGTAGGCCAGTAACCCAGTGGGCCAGGTAAGCCCTGCCAGCCGTGGGTTCTACATGGGATTTGATGACAATTGCAGCCATACCACTTTCTTTGGCCTCCAGAGCCGCCTCATAATCGTTTAATAGTCTTGGTTTAACATCAGGGCTGGTGTGGATATGGGTGTCTATGAAACCCGTGAGGATTTCTGCAGGTTTGATATCTTGACTGGAGTTCATATCTTTCAGATCCAGGATTTATTATTAATATGGGATTGTATTACATTTATTAAGATTTACAGTGTGTTTTTCCTTCAATCAGTCCATTAAAAATTATTGTAAAAAAAAATAGTAATATTTCCCTGATCTTTTTTGATTTAACCTTTGTTGGGTTGGTTTGCCTTTCGAACTTCCTGGTAAAGATTACCCCCGGTTGAGTCCATGGTAACGATTAATGGTCCGAAATCCTTGACTTCCAGTTCCCAGACTGCCTCTGGCACTCCCAGATCCAGCCAGTTAACACTGTTGATCTTTAGGACTGAACTGACGTAGAGTGCAGCGCAACCACCTACTGCTGCCAGGAAAACAGCACCGTTTCGTTTCAATGCATTGGCAGTTTTCTCATCCATCCCTCCTTTACCGATTACTGCCAGGGCTCCCTGGTCCAGTACTTCTGCCTGGTAAGGGTTCATGCGGGTGCTGGTGGTGGGTCCTACTGCCACCATCTGGTACTGGTTATCATCCTCTTTTTTTATTATGGGACCAGCATGGAATATCACTGCCCCTTCCAGATCCACTGGTGAACCAGTCTCAATTATGCGTTTATGGGCACTGTCCCTTGCAGTGTAAATGGTTCCAGTGATGTAAACTGAATCTTTAATTCTTAATTTTTCAGTGTCTTCCTTCTTTAGAGGTGTTTTAAGATGAACGATCATTATGGCACCTTTTGTGATTTTATTATTTAATTGACTCTTAAGACTTCCAAATGATTTGTACTCTTCCAGATAATCTTTTAATATAATCATCTGAAATAGGATTTTATTTCAAATCTAATTTCCTTTTAAATCTGATTTAACCCTTAACAAAATAAGTTTTTGTTCATCCCCTGAAAACTGCCAATATTAGAACGGTAATCAGGATGATGATAACCACTCCCAATATTATGAGGGGGTCTGTTTCTTCATAAAAAAGGATTAATTTCTCCATTAAACTGGGATTTTTAACTCTACCCTTTTTTTCTTGAATAATTGTCATTAAACGTTCCTGTTCCAATATGATATTAAGATATTTCTTTTGATTGATAACATTAATTTCACGGTCAATTACATCCCATAGTTCTTCTTTTTCAGACAATTCCTCATCGATGTAATCGTCTTCTATTTCTATGGTGGGGAAGAAATTTTTGAGGGATTCTCTTCTTTTGAAGATTCTGGTTTGAAATGAATCATAAACCTCTTTATTCTGACTGAGGTTGTAACTCTTTAATTCCAATTCTTTATCTGTTTTACAGAATTCCAATGGATTACCACACTCACACTTCACATAGTCCCTGGGAGACTCACTTTCCTTTAATTTGTAGTATCCCCCGCAGTAATTGCAAAACAGGTACCCGCCACCCCTTGTATGAATTGATTTTATGGTTCTCTTTAAAACCATTGCCCACACCTTGTTACTTGTATAATTATCAATTTTTATTCAATATCAATTAAATCATTCGGAAATTATCCAGAAAGTATAAAAAAATTAGATTTAGTTATCCTAAACCCATCACATGGCTTTCCTAATAATTAACCTAATTAAATATAGGTTTATTGGTATGATATTAATGCTTTTTGGAAATATGGTTCGAGGGGGTGCACAGAAATAGTAAAGATGCTTACAAACAGTTGAGCATTGAATTCTTACTGGATTATAACAAAATTGGGGATAGTTGAGAATAGGTAGGTATATCCACCAATAATAATAGATACATGTCAGTACATTTAATAGCCATACATTAATGTTAATTACAGGTAAAGAAATAATGATTATTATTCCAAAAAAAAAACTTCAAAAATCTGGAAGAATTTCCAAAAATATGGATAAATTTCATTCAGGGAAATACTTAACTCCCGGAAGAGTATGATTTGTAAATATAAAGCAACATTATGAACACCATTAAGTATTACTTTTTTATATTTATATATGAAACAGGGGTTAAGGTTTAATTAACTTAATGGATTTAATAGTAGATATTGCTATTAATTTTACTAGAATGAAACTAACTCTCGAACCAGGAAAATCAATCAAAAAATAATAAAACTATTATTCCTAACCCATAAAGACTAAGGTATAAATAAAGATAATAGACTAATATATTAAGTCAATAATACGTTAATAACCAGATTAATCTTAAAAATTTAATTATCCATTTCTTTGTATCCATGAGGTGAATTATGTCCGCTGTTGATAACATTACTGATCTTTCCAAGTACATGGTAACCCTTCCACCAAGTAGAATATCCATTTTAACCATGACCTTCCTTAGCTTCCTTACAGGTGCTATTGCTGCTTACCTTGAACCTTTATCCTCTGTATTTGACAGTATAGTATACGGTGGATCAGCAGGGTTCCTGATCTTTGGACTAACTTCCATCATGGATGGGGCTATAACCCAACCACTGGTCAATGCCATGGAAGGAAGACACATGAAAATGAAGCAGTCCATGTTTGTATCCCTTCTAAACATGGTATTGGTGGCAATGGTTTACATTGCAGGTAGTTTAGTATCCACCTTTACTTTTTACAGTTATATCATTGATGCCCTGATTTTAGGCTGTGCACTAGCTTTTGGCCTGCGTACATTCGTTATCTGGGGAACCTCCAACATAGGAGCCGTCCGATCAATTTTAATCTCCGCAATTCAACCAGTTCTAATACTCAGCATGGTGGTGGTAATTGTATTTTTAACCACCATTGGCACCAATATCGGATCATTCAGTATCATAGCAGTGGCCCTTAAGGGACTAATCGCCGGACTGATACTGATGATCGCTATTTACTCCTTTATACTGGTGATTGAATCACCCATTAAACGTAACTTGGGAGTGGGGGGTCTGGAATTATTATCACTATTTATAGCCCAGTACACTGAAGGATCAAGGGCCATGGAAGCACTCTTCGAAGATATGGGTGAACCAATAGACACCCTGGTGGGACTGGTTAGTTTCAAGGGTAAAAATGGGGTGAAAGGAGTGTTCATATCCCCCTGCGTCCATCCAGGACCAGTTGGAAACATTGGAGGGGGAAATATGCCCACTGTTCTGGCTAAAAGCCTGGAACCATTCGCAATGGTCAGCCATGGCCCCTCCACCCATGACTTTAACCCGGTGAGTTCCAGGGAAATCTGTAAAATCAAAGATGTGGTGGAAAAATCCCTGGAAAATATGGAATACTTCTCCCTGGCCAGTCAGTTCATCCAGGTGGAACATGAGGATGCTAAACTGGGCGCCCAGTACTTTGGAGATAATTTATTACTCCTGGCCACCTTTGCACCCCTTGGATTTGATGATATTGATTTCGGAGTGGGACTGGCAATTATTAAAGCAGCACAGGGACATACTAAGGCAGAAAATGTGATCCTGGTGGACTGTCACAACTCATTCAAAGGAGAATCAGGTAGGGTGCTCCCTGGAAACCCTGAAGTTTTCCAACTCTTAAGTGCAGTGGAGAAACTGGAAAAACCCTCAGAAAGTGAACTTAAAATGGGATGTGCCAATGACACCATTCCAGAGTTAGGTAAAAGGAGTGGTGTTGGTCAAAGTGGAGTTAAAGTGATGGTTCTGGATGTTAACGGTCAGAAAACTGCTTATATCCTTTTGGATGCCAACAACATGGTTATTGGTTTCCGGGATGAAATACTCACTGCAGTGGAAAAACTGGGACTGGACCATGCCGAGGTAATGACCACTGACACCCACTTTGTCAACACTCTTTCCGGGGGTCACAACCCCCTGGGAACAAAAGACCGTGATATTATAGTGGTTAAAACAGTAGAATGTGTTAAAAATGCTTTAAATGATCTGGAACCAGTTCTGGTTGGTGCTGAAACTGTGAAGCTGTCCAGTATAAACACCTTAGGCCCCACCCATGCTACTGAACTGGTAACCACCATAACTTCCATAGTGGCGGTAAGCAGGATAGTGGCACCACTGTTATTTGTACTGGCACTGTTCTTTGTATTTATCTGGATATTCTACTGGTCCTTCTAAACATAAGCCATAACTAGTTAAAACATTCCTTAAACTGATTAATAAATATTTAAAAAAGGAATCTCATAAATATATTCCTGGAATAAGCATAAAAAAGATAAGGCTAATAACATTTCAAAAAAAATAGAGGTATTTGATTTAAAATAGGGATGTGTTGGGGATGATTTATAACAGGTTATACATCATAACCCATACCAGTACCCACACAAAGAAGAAGGGTAAAATACCACTCCAGAGCCATCCCTTCATCCCACCAACTGCTTCCTTACCGAATAATCGTTCGGATAGCTGTCCTGTTAAATATAGGATTAATAGTCCTCCCAGGACTGCCAGGAATTCGTTTTTACCAAGAGCGCTTATGGCGCCTGTGGATAGTAAGTATGATATGGCTCCGGCAACAATTGCCAGTGCCGCATGTATGCTGGTTAACTTAACTTCAATGTCCATATTTTTCCTCCGTTTTTAACTATGGTCATTACCATATAATATAGATAAAGGTGTACTCTCATGAAAGCAATGTCCAATGTTGATCTTTACGCCATCTCCCATGAACTCAATGAACTCCTGACTGATGCCAGGGTGCAGAAAGCATACCAACCCACCAGGGACACTGTAATCATACGATTCCACGTCCCAGGAAAAGGAAGGGTAGACGTAGCATTCCAGGCCGGTTTAAGGGTGCACACCACCCAGTATCCGCCTGAAAACCCAAAAGTACCACCTTCATTTCCCATGCTCCTACGAAAGCATTTGAAAAATGCCACAGTGAAAGGGGTCCGGCAACATAACTTTGACCGTATCCTGGAAATTGACATCCAGAAGGAACATCGCTTTACTCTGGTTGTTGAACTTTTCTCCCAAGGTAATATAATACTTTTGGATGAAGAGAACCGAATAATCTTACCCCTGAAACATCGCCACGCCCAGGGCCGGAAGATAACCTCCAAGGAAGAATACCATTACCCCCCAGAACGGGGCATACACCCCCTGAACGTTGAACTGGAGGAACTAAAAGAATTATTCGAAGATTCTGACTCTGATCTTATCCGGGCACTGGCCCGGAGTGGGCTGGGTGGAATGTACTCCGAGGAAATAATCCTGCGTTCAGGTGTGGATAAAAAACAACCCGCCAACCAGGTCAGTGAAGAAGAAATTGAATCCATCCATAAGAACATGGTGGAACTCTTCAAACCCCTTAAAACATTCCAGTTCCACCCACAGATTGTGCGGGATGTTATTGAAGAAAACAAATCAAGTGTCGAGTCAGTGAAAACTGCTGAAGATAAAACCAAAACTGATGAAACAGACAAAAACATTGGCTCTGCTGATGAAAAAACAGGTCAAACTACTGACAACAAAGACATATCTGATTTTAAAAAGGTTAAAACTGGTAAAGAGGATGTTCTACCCCTTGATACGTTGATCTACCAGAATTTCCAGAAGGAACGCTTTGATACCTTTAACCAGGCTGCTGATGAGTTCTACAGTGGAAAGGTTGGTGCAGATATCAAGAAGGTTCAGGAAGATGTGTGGGCTAAAGAAGTGGGTAAATACGAGAAAAGGCTCCGCATACAGGAAGAAACCCTGAAGAAGTTCCAGGAAACCATAATTGAAACCAAAAAGAAGGGTAACCTCCTGTACTCCCATTACTCTGAAATTCAAAACCTCCTGGACATCATTCATCAGGCCCGGGAGAATTTTTCCTGGATGGACATCGCCTCTAAACTTAAAAAAGCCCGTAAAGAAGGAATGAAGGAAGCGCAGATCATTGAATCCATGGATAAGATGGGAGTACTCACCCTTAACCTGGAGGGTGAAAGGGTGATTGTAGATGCCAATCTGGAGATCCCGGAAAATGCCGAGAAATATTATAATAAGGGTAAAAAGGCTAAACGGAAGATCAAAGGAGTTAACATAGCCATTGAACGCACCCGTAAAGACGTGGAAAGAAAACGCAACAAGCGGGAACTGGCCCTGGAAAGGGTGAAAGTTCCCCAGAAGAGAGTGCGCAGGGAGCTTAAATGGTTCGAGAAACTACGCTGGTTCTTGTCATCCGATGGACTGCTGGTTATTGGTGGTCGGGATGCCGGTACCAATGAACTGGTTGTGAAGCGCTACCTGGATAACCAGGATATTTATCTGCACTCCGACATACACGGAGCTCCATCTGTGGTTATTAAAAAAGGTGAAGTGGAGGGAGAAATTCCAGAATCAACTATTCAGGAAGCAGGAACTCTGGCAGCATCATTTTCCAGTGCCTGGAGTAAGGGTTACGCTTCCCAGGATGTCTATTGGGTGCATCCGGATCAGGTTTCCAAAACACCCCAATCAGGGGAATTCGTTGCCAGAGGGGCCTTCATAATCAGGGGCTCACGTAAATATCTCCGGGGAATACCCCTCAAGATAGCGGTGGGAATAGTGGATTACGAAGGAGAAAGAATAATGGCTGGTCCGGTGGAATCTGTGTCCAAGTACACCGATAACTACGTGGTATTAAAACCAGGTTTTACCAAGAAAGAGGAAATTGCACGGGCAGTTCTTAAAAAGATCGACCCGGAACGGGTATTAACCCTTGAAGATGTGATCAGAGTACTGCCATCGGGTAAGTGTGATTTTGTGGATAATCGAAGAAGATAATCCCCTAATAATATTAGGGGATTTCATATTCAAAATAATCTAAGAATGGATTTTCAATAAATCCAGTGGGATTCTAAACAGATCCAAAAGGATTCTAAATAAATCTCTAGAAATAATAGAAAAAATATGTGGAGAAAAGAATTCTTAAAAATACAGAGAAAGGAAATACAATTTAGTGCTCAGGACTTTCCTTTTCTTTCCTTAATCTTCTTCTTCAGAATGTAGTTAATGTCTATCAGGTATTTTCCTTCTTCATCAGAGACTATCACTGATTCATCAGAAATCAGGGATTCCAGGTTCACCTCGTAGACCCCGTGTTCCTTGACCATTATGGTCTCCACTGAGTTTCCCTTTATTTCCTTGATTTCTTTGACCTTTCCTTCCTGGTGGAATTCAAAGAATTTACTGCCACAATTGGGGCAGCCCTTCATGATTAGGTCTTCTGAGTCTTCGTATTCCTGGCCGCACTTAATACATCGATGCATCACTACCACCGAGGCTTGCCACCATGGAGAGGAAGTTGGACTTCCTTTTCACTGCTTTCATCACATTAGCCGGGCCAATAATGGTTATACCCACTGTTTTCTTCTTGGATAATCCGAAAAAGGAACTTTCATCCTTTTCCAATGTGTAAATATCAATACCCATGAAACTTTCCACATCGATCTCACGCATGGTGGTTTCGATTAATTCTGCCTCTTCTTCTGGTTCCAGTCCGCCCTCAATCACCAGTAGTTCGCCTTTTTTAACCTTCTCCACGATCATTGATATTTTTTCAATACTACTCTGGGCTTTAAGGGCATCTGATGAGAGGAAATCCATTTTGAGACTGTTGGTATCAGCGTCATCCATATCTATCACCTGTTAGTTAAAACTCTCCACCATGGCCTTGTACAATTTATCGGTGTTTTCACCGTGGAGGGCAGAGATGGAGACCACTTTATGCTGGGGGAACACCGATAGAATCCTTTCTGAATTGGATTCTGGTAGATCCACCTTGTTGGCCACAATTACAAAGGGTATTTTACGGGCCTCCAGGTTACCGATTATGGTGATGTTGGCCTGGGTGAGGGGATCCTTAGTTGAATCCACCACTAATAAAACACCAGTCACATCATCTAACCATTTGATAGCTTCTATTATGCCCTTAGTGGCTTCTTTAGCCCGTTCTTTGGCTTCCTGTTCAGATAGGCCATATTGTAGGAAGTTTTTATAATCGATCTTGGTGGCTATTCCCGGGGTGTCAATGATGTCGAAATCCAGTTCCACACCATCGTAGCTTAGGGTAACCCTTTCCTGCCGGTAAACTCTCCTGGTTTCGTGTGGTATTTCTGAAACCAGTCCCAGGGATTTCCCGGTCCAATCTTTGGTCATCCGGTTAGCCAGGGTGGTTTTCCCAGAGTTGGGGTGGCCGTAGAATCCTATTTTGAGTTTTTTTTCTTTTCCAATTAGTTTGTTGAAGATGTCTGTGAAAAATTTTTTTCTGAAAATACGCATGATATCGACCATTAAATCACTCTTGGTAGGTTTCACCGGGTTTAAGCACTGTTACTTTGGTCTCGGTATTTTTTTCAACCATATCTTTGAAATCGTATGGGTCCTGTTCTATAGGGGGGAATGTGTTGTAATGTATGGGTATTATGACTTCTGGTTCGATCCAGCTGGCTGCAATGGTAGCCTCCCTTATTCCCATGGTATATCGATCTCCTATGGGTATTAATGCTATTTCTGGCCGGTATATATCCCGTATAACTGTTTTCATATCTCCGAAAATACCGGTGTCTCCAGAGTGGTAGATCTTCCTCTTATTCTCCAGTTCTAGGATGTAACCACAGCTACTTCCACCCGGCCCGATTCCATCTATGAAATCCATGTCTGATGAGTGGATGGCATTGACCATGGTAATCTTTATACCGGCAACTTCAATGGTTCCCCCCATGTTCATACCCATTGTTTCCAATCCCAGTTGGGAGATGTAAACTGAATGCTCATGGTTACACACAATTAATGCATTGTTATTTTTGGCTAATTCCACTGCATCACCGAAATGGTCATTATGACCATGAGTGACACATATGACATCGGCTTTAACTTCTTCGGGGTCAAATGGGCAGGCCGGGTTGTCACGGAGGAAGGGATCAATCAAGATGTTAATATCATTATCAGTTAATATGTGGAAGGCAGAGTGTCCCAGCCACTGGATCTTCATTCTTTCAGCTCCAGATCCACTTCCTTAGATATGCTCCAGGCATCATCAAACATTCTTTCAATTTCCAGGATGGATTTTGTGTCCTTGTAGATAACTCCCACTTCATAACTTTCGTATATGGGATCAGTGGATATTATAAGACCATTACTTTCATCAGACACTACAGCCACGGTGTGCACGTGGGGCATGGTCCGGATCTGTACATCTTTTTCCTGGAGGAGTTTTATTAATTCCACTGATGCATCATCGTCTAAGCTTGCTTCCTGGATGATCATACGGCTTTCAGTGTCCATGAACTTTTTAAGGATTCCCACATCAATGTTACGCACCCAAGGGTACATCATCAGTAACTTGTTCTCTGCAGTTATGATGGTGTCCTTCATGGCTTCCTGAACATCTTGTGCCTCGAATGACCATATAATAGATGGCTCGGTCGAATCTGTCTTCAATTTATCAATGGTTCCCTTGAAGGAATCTAACCGTTCATCGATGATGCTCTCAATATCCTTGGCATTCTGGATGTAGTTTTCCTTGAGTTTGTCCAGTCTGTTTTTAACGAACTGATCATCCCGTCCAGTTCGAGTTTGCAGTTCCTTGAGTCTTTCCTTGTCAGCAGTTTCCAGTACTGATTTTGGGGCTGGAACTTTCTTTTCTTCTTTTTCTTGAAGTTTTACTGGTTTTACCTGGGGAGGTTCAGCTTCTTTTTTTACCTCTTCAGGGGCTTTTTTAACCGGGGCGATTCTTTTAGGGGGTTCTTTAGGTTTAGTGGTCATTTCCGGAGGTAAGGTGGTTGATTTCTCAGTGTTTGGTGTCTTTTTTATCGCACCTGGTGTTTCCGTCTTTTTTTGTGGTTTTATTACCTTTTTGGGTTTTATGGCCGTTCCAGTTGTGGTTTCTTTTTCCTTTTTTATAGTTGGTGTGGATGTGGTTGCTGGCCCGAATTTTGCCTGTTGTTTAACCCTTGGTTTGGGTTTAATGGCACGTAATTCAGAAGACAGAGCTGGTTCTGAAGGCTTTTTATCTTTAACTGGCATTTTTTTAGGTTTTACTGGTGCAGTACCTGGTTTCTTAGGAATTTTTGCCTTTTTTGGTTTGGGCATAACCCCTTTGGATAAATCTAACCTGCTACCGAAAAATATCACTAAAATAAGTCCTAATACCGCTGCTATTAACCCTACAAAGAAAGCTAACGGGTTTGGTGGGATGTTAAAACCTAGGTACATGAAATAAAAACCACCGATAACCATGAGAGCCCCAAAAACGCTGACAATTAAATTGATCATCTCATACCTCCGAATCTTATTATGTTAGGGATTATTTATAAATTATTAGTTTCATCACACACCAATTATTATCATTCTTTCAATTTGGGTCTTAAAAAAATGAATTTCTAATTCTAAATAGTGAATTAACAATTATTAATATTTTCCGGATTTAGCCGATGGGATCATGCCATGGGGATAAATTTACTCTAAAAGTTTTCCATTATTCACTGAATTCCGAATGATACTTGCTGCATCTTCAGTTCCCTTGTACTGGGAGAATATATTCCTAACACTGGCTGCATTTTTCTGGAGGTCTTGATCTTTCAGTAGGGAATTGATCCTCTCGGATAAACCCTGGGAAGTTAAAGTACCCATTTTTTCAACCTGAGCTATTCCATATCTCTCCATTTTCGTGGCGTTTTTCATTTGTTCCGGATGATTTTCAATGGGAACCATCAGGCTGGGGATGCCCAGGGAAGCTATTTCCATGGAGGTGGTGTGTCCAGCCAGGCTCACCAGGAAGTCCGATAGTTTCATCCACTCCATGATATCTCCCAGGAAGCGTTTGCATATTATTCCCGGGGATGATGCAAGATCCAGTTTCACTTGGGGCCCGGTTACCAGTATTAACTGGTCACAGTCCAGGTCAGGTGCTGCCTGGTGCAGGAGACTTAAAAGTTTATTACCAAACTGGGATCCTCCCACAGTGGCCATTACAATCTTCTCTGATGATCCGAATCCGAAGCGTTTCCGGAGTTCTTTTTTACTTTCCATAGATTTAGGGTCCATCTTCAGGATTGGTCCAGTGAAGTTCACCCGGTTTTTGATCTGCGAAGGTACCGGGTAGGAGTTTTCAATGTCCGGGATGATGATGGAATGGCAGAGACGGGAGACATCCCTGATGAAACGTTGCAATCCGTTTTCCAAGTACTCCAGGGTGATGTCCTTATGGTGCTCTTCTTTAAGTTCTGGAGCCAGGTCGTTACTCACCAGGATGCAGGGTATGCCCAGCACCCGGCAGGTGATGGGGACTGAATAATGAGAGTCAGATACAACCACGTCAGGATTGAATTCCTTGATTATACGGGATTCATGGTAGATACTCTTCAGGAAAATGTAAGGTGCGTCTATGGATTTGCGAGCGGTGTGTTTAAAGTTCAATTCCCCGGAACTCCCGTAGAACTTGATGGTGGGGAGTTCTTCCACCTTATAATCACTGTACTCATTGAGGGTCTGATATCCAGAACCATAACTAGCAAAGAGAACCTCATCACCCATTTCCTCTAATTTCTGGGCTAAAGCCACTGAACGGGAGGTGTGTCCCATTCCAATGCCACAGGGTATTAGGAGTACTTTCATTTAAGTGCCTTGGAAAGTTTTAAACATTAATCTAAAACATTAAAAATGGAATACAATAAGAATCAATTGTGGTCTTTTTTAAATAAATTTATCTATGGGGATAATGATCAACTCTCAGAATATTTGTCTTAAACCTAATTCTTCAATATGGATCCCATTCCTTGATTTCAGGATATTCTGGAAATTCACCAAAGGAATATTTCTGGAATAATTCCCCCCATCTAGTCTGTTTGAATCTGTTTATGTTCTTTTTACCTGCGGTGGGATACCAAAAATGATCGTGATAGAATTCTGAGGCAAATATGAAGCTTTTAAAGAAGGGAGAATTGAATAGAGCATTGTGTATGGTGGGTATTCTCATGGTTTTTTTCCGGATGATCTGATCCCAACGTATCACTGGACTTTTCTGGGTATGGAATTTGAAGTTCGTGATATCTAAATCCGCTCGGTCAATACCCACAAACTCGATCTGATCAGTGTCACCCATTCCCAAACCCTGATCATGAGCTAATTTGATGTAATCTATTTCTAAAGGTTCAAAACCCATGATCTTAGCGGCAATGGCATCAATAGCTACTTGGTCACTGCTGGCCAGAATCATGTCCCCATAAAATGGTTCCATGGTCCGTGGCCCGGCACCGTTTCCACAGACACAACCATCCATAACTGCAAAAATACCATCATGTATCTCTTTCTGGATGGCCAATAGATCTACCAGTACTTCATGGATCATCTTATGCGCATGATGCCGATATTTCGGTATCAAACCACCAAAGGCATTTTTCATGGCCCCAGTAGTCTGGGTGTGTCCATGGGTTTTCATGGTTGGAAAATGGATGATATTGGAACCTTTAAATATCTCCGGGATCAGCACTCCCCCAAATATTTCATCCATTGCCAACATTTCACTTCGGGGTTCATATTCAACCCATTTTACATCGGTGAGGGGCTGGAACTTTACATCATGACAATCTAATAATGGCAACCATTTATTGTAGTAGGCACCCTTCCATGGATGGGTCACCACAGTCTGGTTTTCCACCGCCAGGACCTTGGAGTAATTTTCACTTTTCAGGGTTTCCAGGACTCCTTCCAGTTGCCAGGGTGGAGTGGAACATGCGGGATAAAAAAGTGTCCAGGAGAGGTTTAATTTAAGGATGTTTAATTTATCCTTGGTAATTATTTTATCATAATCAGCCAGCCGCATTAAATCCGAGTAATCTGTGACCACATTTTCAGGTGAAGTTTTTAAAATCGCAACCTTTGACATACCATAAACCTTCGTTAAATAGATCTTTTCTGAAATATCTTTTTACATTACTTTTCTTTTAAACAATAAATATACCATTAGTCCCATTATCACTCCATACCATAATGTGCCCAGGCGGATGATCAGGGCCACTCCCACTGATACTGTGGCAGTGAGTCCAAAAAATTGGAGTAAACCTGATATTGTGGCTTCGGCAATCCCCAAACCTCCTGGTATCATGCTCACTGCACCCACCAGTGAGGAGAAACTGAAAATAAATGTGGAAACGGTTAAGATAATATGCTGGCTGAATCCCATAACCACCAAGTAAAGTCCCATACATTCAAAGAACCAGGCGAGTACACTTAAAATAATGGCCACCATAAGATTTTTGGATACCATTGTTGTCTCAAATGTCTGATGCATTTCTTTAACATTAGGAGAGTATTTTCCCGCCCTTTTCTCCATGAAAAATATTAATTTCTTTAATATATACTTTGATTTTATTACCATGAAAAAAACAACAAAAAACAGGAAGACAATAATGAGAATGTAGGATCCTTTTTCATAGTAAACAATCCCAGTTAATGACAATATTATAAGTGCTAAAAGATCCGTTACTCGGTCAATGATCACAACCGGAATAGTTTTTGAAAGTTTGTCTCCGTTTATTTCTTTAATTAACCATCCTTTCCATATTTCTCCCATCTTCGCAGGAGTTATGATCATTGAAAGGCCACTAAAGAATACAAAGATATTGTCTTTAGTTTTCATGTGGATACCCACACTCTCCAGGAAGTAATTCCACTTTATAAACCGGATAAAATACCCTATGGTAGTAAATATTAACAATAATATCAAGTATGCCCATTGGAAACTTTCAAATGCCTGGATGAGTTTGTCAATATCTGCGTATATACAGAGAGCAAGATAAATAGTCACTGCCAGAAGAAGGGTTATCCAGATCTTACCTTTCGCCATATTTTTAACACCTTGTGGTCATGTATTAACAACTGAGGATTCTGTCCAATATTGGGTATTCGTTTTTAATGGGGAGAATGCGATGTTTCTCTTTTTAATGAATCTTTGCCTATTGTGTTCCATTTTTAACAAGTTTCACCTATTCATTTGCAAATGAGCATCACTACCCGTAGTTAAACGCACTATGTTGAGTTGCAAATACCAGTATTCGAATGGTTAAATTTTCCGGTTTTAAGCATCGAAAGTCAAACAACTCAATTTTATCTATAAGTTTAAGATGTTCTATTTATCCATTATGAAAGAATATAATCCCTAATTATTACTTTTTAGAAAATTCCCCTAATTTTATCCACATAAATTACAATAAAAACGATCATTACCCATAAAATCATGCTTAATATCATTCCTTTATCTTTGAAAATGAGTTCTGGTTCTCCGCCCAAGTTTTTACTGTGGACCAAGAATAGGTATTTAAATAGCCCATAAAAAGCAAATGGTATAGTTATCATCATATAGATTTTTCCCACGAAGAAAGTATAGAGTGAATAAGACATTATGAGGCTGCTGGTGGTAATGGTTATCATCTGATCCAGCATTTGAGTGGAATATCCCTCCAGTATTATTCTGTGATTTTTAGCCTCATCTCCCAATATTATGAGTTCATGCCTTCTTTTTCCCAGTGCTAAAAACAAAGCCAGAAGGAAGGCACAGATGATAAGCCATGGCGAAACAAAAACACTTATGGCCAATGCTCCTGCAACAGCCCTAATAACAAATCCCGATGATATGATAAGTATATCTGCGATGATGATGTTTTTAAGCCATAATGAATATGAAAGGAGCAATATAATAAAAAACAAAGTAATAAGAAAGAAATACTGATTAACCCAGTAAGCTACCGTGAAAGAGATAGTTAAGAATAATACAATGAAGAATATTGCATGGGATACTTTCAAAGTTCCAGAGGGTACTGGTCTTTTACGTTTTTTTGGATGATTTTTATCCTTTTCAATATCTAAAATATCATTAATAAGATAAATGGAACCAGATAACAGACAAAAAACAAGGAAAGCAACCCCTGAATCAACTAAAAAGGTCAGATTCAGCATATTAGAAGAGAAAAGAACCCCAATGAACAAGACTAAATTCTTATACCACTGCTTGGGGCGCATGGACTTTATAACGTTACTGATCATTTAAATCATTATTTCTTAATTTTAAGAACTCCAACTAGATATTGTCAAGCCTATATTATTAAGTTGACTCAGGCACCATAGAAAATTTTCTATTTTTATCATTTTAATTTAATACTGTAATTATAAAGTACATGGTATCTAGAGGCCCTTCAAACACCTACAAAAAATGAGTTTATCATATTTCGTGTTAATGTATCATGTTCAGAGCTAAAATTTTTAGATTAGAGTAGTTTTCAATAGGGATTTTTTTATACCCGACAATTAGAAGTTCTTTATTAAAAATACGTATATTAAACTCCATATTTTATTATATCAATAATTACGTTGATATTTTGACAACTGATTTTTCTTCTTATTTTCAATTAAAGATCACTTGATATAATTCATTTAATTGATTGGGCGGCCCTCAGCAATATTGAAAAAAAAATAATTATTCATTTGACTGGACAAAAGAAATAATGTTTTTGAATAATTTAAGGGATCCTTTATTGTTGCTTAATCCCCAGGCTAATTTGTTTCTAAGGGCTCTTTTTTGTTCTTCACCCATCGAGTTCATGTAGAAAATGGTCTGGTTAAATAGAGAGTCTGCTTCGTTGGAGTTCTTGAGAGTTTCCCGTTCAATTTGAAGTTCATCAATCCTCCTGCGGAAAATCCGTTTAAGATTCTTAGATGCCCGGTAAACCTCATCGTGATCCTTGCTTTCCATCTGTTTAAGGATGGTTTCGATTTCCACAAAATCCATTCTGGAAACACCGAAAACAATACCCTCTGGCCTTATAGATTGTATCCTTTTGACACCATTGTATATTGTAAAATCATAATCTGCTATGTATATCTGTCCTTCACGCAGAAGTGCCATTAATGATTCGTTAAAAGTCTTGTCTGATGTGCCTATCCCTGATTTTGATCTTATAACTTCCAATATTCTTTTTTTGGATAGCTCATCATTTTCTAAGATTTCCAGGATTAATTTTCGTAAATTGTAGTTTTTAGGCATGGTCACAAGCCCTCTTAATTAGTGTGTGATAATATGCACAAAGAAGTATATAAAAGATAATTATTAGTGAACACTAAATGTTATTAGTAATTACATTAAATTGTAATATGAATGTTGTTACAAAAAGGCAATAAAAATATTTATATATAACTATAAACAGAGGAGTTGTATATAAGTTGTAAAAAACCCTATTGGAGGTAAAAATATGAGTTTTCTAAAAGATGAAGGTGGACAAGGAGCAGCTGAATATATATTACTGTTTGGTGGTGTTATAGTTATCGCAATAGCTGCATTACTAATTTACAGAGCATACTTCAGCGGAACTTCCGGATTAAACGCCTCTCAGGACGTTAACACCATAAGAACCACAAGCGTGCTCCAATAAAGAAACCCCATAAGTGGTTCAAACCATATATGGGTAACTTTCTTTTTTTTATAAACCAGCATAATACTTTTTTAACAATCATTGTATTGTGTATCATTAGGAGGAGTAAATTATGAGTTTTTTAAAAGATGAAGGTGGACAAGGAGCAGCTGAATATATCTTACTGTTTGGTGGAGTTATAGTTATAGCAATAGCTGCATTACTAATCTACAGAGCATACTTTAGCGGAACTTCCGGATTAAACGCCTCTCAGGACGTTAACACCATAAGAACCACAAGCGTGCTCCAATAAAGAAACCCATAATGGTTAATACCATTATGGTATTTTTTTTATTCAACTATCATGATCATGTTGATTAGATATTAGAGTATATTTTAACTAAAGTACATTCTGTGATTGGGGTTCATGTTGGGAGGTAAATAATATGGGCTTTTTAAAAGATGAAAGTGGGCAAGGAGCAGCTGAATATATCTTACTGTTTGGTGGAATTATTGTTATAGCAATAGCTGCATTATTAGTCTACAGATCATACATTCAAGGCGCTTCTTCACTAAACGCCGCTCAGGACGTTGAAACCATAAGAACCACAAGCGCACTTCAATAAAACATTGGAGTAATTTCTTTCTTTTATTTATTTTCTAATTATTTCTTATTTTCTAATTTATCTCTCAAATCTTTAGAAAAAATAATAATTAGGAACCTAATTGAAGAATTAGGACGTATGATAAATCAGGTTCAATCCATTCGAGAATTCTTCCCGAGTGAAAAATAATTTATAGCAGAATCTTTCAAATATAATAAGAGTACTGGATTAAATTATGATTCTATAATTTTATTACGATATAAAAGGTGGATTAAATGGATGAAAAAGGTCAGATTAGCGCTGAAATGATATTATTAATTGGAGCTATGTTAGTTATTGTAATTGTCGCTGGCGGATACATAATAAATATTACCCAATCAATTGCAGGGAATATTACTCAAGTGATTGATACTGCGAGAAATGCTGCTATTGGTAAAATGTAGTTTTTAAGATTATTATATAATAATTTTATCAAATTCCCCAAACAACTGCTTTATCACTGTAGAATAAAGGTTTAAACACAGTTGAATTACTCTTTTCAATAACTAACTTGGTGAAAATTGAATTCTCAAATTTTTTATCTATTACTACTGCTTTTTCATGATTTATTATGAAGACAGCAAAATCACTATTAGGATCCATGTAATGCTTTAAGATGGTCCCATTGTCAATGAATTCTACAAAATAGGGTGTTTCGTCTCCCCAGGTTAAAGTTTAGGTTTTAAAATCCATAAATACATCATTTGTTGAATTAAAATAGTCAGGAGCTATTTTCACAGTTCCCACTGAGTAAGTATAATTTTTAGAAGACTTTTCATTGAAGTTCCAATCACCAAACTTAAATATCCAGTGTCCAGTGCCAATCATTTTATCATTGGTAACTACAACCATAGGAGATGGATTTTCAGGATGAGTATATTTCAAAACTTTATCAGTCTGATTACTTGTTAAATTATAATTATTTAAAAGCAAATTACGAGCATTAGCTTCATCCTGACCTAGTATATTGTCCATAATATCCACACTTTTACTAGTATTTTGTACATACATAACCAAGGTTACATAACCCTGATCTCCACTGGTGGATAACATTCGCATGATACCAACAGAAAGGCTCTCATTGTCTGTTGAAAATGCTTTATTTATCCAGTAATCCCTTGAAATACTGGGAGATTTATCTTTATATGGGAACAAATCATCAAAACTTCGAACAGATAATGTTTCTATGTAACCCATTCTACCATCTTCAAGGACCGGACGATCAGCAATAGCAGCATATAAATGGCCATTATTCCAATCACCGACAATAACAGTGTTATCTGCAGTGTTATTATTAATCCAAACTGAAGCATCCCAAATGTCATCATTAATCCCGGGTGTTAGCATAAAGCTAGTTCCACTGACCCATATTCCTGGAAAAGTTGCTAATATTACAATTAAAATAGCGAAAACATTGAGAATACCGGGATTTTTTTTGAAAAAAACAATTTTTTCACTGTTTTTCAATAAGCCCAAATATTCAATGCATATGCCCACCATTATTCCAGTACTAACCACCAGTGGTGGGATTAACAATATAATGAAACGTTCACCACCATTTAAAGCACCAAAACCTGTTAGGGTCCATAAAACCAGGAAAGAAAATGATATCCAGTTAATTCTGTTCAATAATTTCTGGCTTAACTCATCATTTAATAATATGCGGAAAGTCCATAAAAGTCCAAATAACCCTGCAAAGAGGGAAAGGCCCAAAGCAGAAATGATTACTTCAATCGAAGGTTTAGTCAGTTCAGAAACTGAAATGTATAGATTCGGCCAATCAGCCCAGGATCCATTACCAGAAGATAACGTAATAAGTTGAATCGGCCCGTATAGCAGTTTAAAAATATTTATTAATCCGGTGGAGACCCCTACTAGGATCAATGTCACTGCCAAAAACAATACCAGGTTGTATAGGTGATTTTTTACTATCCCACCCTTTAACTTAGTCCAGAGAATGAGAACAACCCAAAAGATAACCATGAGGTAAAACAGGTACTGCCAACCATTCCAGGCAAGGGCAAATAAGAAAGTAGACACTGCTGCTAGGCAAGAAAAAAGTATTGCCTTTTGAGGTTTATTTATATTATTTAGGGCCATGAAAAAGAAGCTAACCACTAAAAAAGGAAATAATAAATTGAACATATCAGTATCAAACCATCCAGGGACAGTTCGGGTAAAATAATAGGGAATTGTTACTGATAAAATACCTGCAGCCACTGCCCCATATTTATTAGTTAATCTGCTAACAAAGAAATAGGCCATAATTCCAGCCAGTGGCGCTATAAACGCAGACAACCAGAAACAGATGACAAAAAGAGGTAAATCTGCAAATAGGTTAATAAATTTATAAATAAAAACTGTTAAATAGACTATTAAAGGGGGATAATCAAGTGGAACTCCAGGAGGGTAGTATGAATGAAGATCCCATTCAACACCTTTAATTATTGTATCCCCCAAATATCCATGGTCCAAATAGTTTTCTGCTAAACGGTAATTATAGTAAGAGTCCAGCTCGTACATGTAAGGAAGGTCACTTTGATCCTGATAGAAAGGTTTTTGATATTCTGGAATGGAATTGAGAGTAATAGTTCCCACTCTCATGGAAAACCCAATGCTAAAAATCAGCAAGACAATAGCTATGTTGACGATTAATTTTTTATCCATTTATACTCCAACAGAATATTTGAATAAGTTTAATTTTTTTTAATGCTGCTGAATTATTTTTTTATAAATATTAATGAGGGACAGCACATTAATCCAACCTTTACCCTGAAAACATTATCATATCTATAAGGGTTTCACGGTTAAAAGAATTATAATGTCCCATAACTCTATTTTTTAATATTAAACGATGATCTAAGATGTCCTTTTTACTTGGTATACTTTAGTTATTCCAAATCCAGCGGTGTCATTACTTGGAATTTCAGCAATCAGTGTGCAATTTTGGTTAATGAAAATCTCAATATAATCATCCTCCATTGCCCATATGTTATCATAAAGAATGTATTCCGCTCTTAAATCCACCATCATTTCATTGGTTTTATTTACGTTTTCACGCCCGTAATATTTGTAATTATCATGTAATGCAATCCAATAATTATGATCTCCCACAACAATACTTCCATGAGGTATATACTTTTGAACCTCGTATTCAATTCTCATATAATCATAATCATTAGTTTTTTCTAAAAAGCTAATTATAAATATACAATTCCCAACTATTAGCATAAACCATAAAACAATAATAATAACTGACATTATACTTCTTCTATTCATTTTAAACTTTATTTTATTTTTAAGAGTCAAAGCCATGATTATTGACAAATAGGGGATGGTTAATCCTAAGTAAATAAAGAATTTGTGATAAACCAGAACAGCAAAAACCCCGATATTTACCATTAAAACAATTAACAAAAATTTTCTACCAAACCTCCCCTCTCGGGAAAGATAGTACAAACCCAAAACTGTTAAAATCACAACCAATGCCAACACCAGAAATGCCAAAAATAGGCCATTATACTGATTTAACCACCAAAAAAGGTTTATGTAACGTGTAGGTTCCACTAATATATTACTCAGAGGATTTGAAGGAGATCTAGCAATATTTCCCATGAATTGGCCTTTAAAAGCCGCAAAATCCAGAGATATATATAATGCATAAGGAATTAATGGAAGTAAAATCCCTGAAATGAATGCACCAATTTCATTGAGATTTAGATTAAATTTTAATGTCTTAAAATCTATTTTTTCGGCCAAAATAATTATTACAACCGACAGTATCGCAATAAGACCATTGGGGTGAGATAACAATGCAAGCATTGCAAAAAAAGCGGAAGCAAAATAATAACCAATTTTGAACTCTTTCAACGCCAAAAACGTGAAATAAAGAGCAATAATCATGAAACATGCCACTGCAATTTCCATCCGAGCATTTCGGGAGACCATGAAGAATAAAGGGTTTGAAATCAGAGCAAAAGATGTTAATAACCCAATTTTTTTGTTATACAATTTAAAACCAAGTAAGTAGGTAAATAAAACTGTTAAAAAACCTAAACTAACACTTACCAGTCTAGCTTGTATAACTCCAAAACCTAATAATTTAAAAGAAGTTGCCATTAATAAAATAAATACCGGTGGTTGCCAGTAAGTGAAATTAGCAAGATTACAAGAGCCATAGATCATGGTTGTGCCCATTTTACCAAATGTGGCCAAATCATAGGCAGGATTAATAAACCAATTCTCATCACCATTGACAACTGGAAACTTACCAAGATTAAATGAATATAATACGGCGTAGATTAATAAGAGAATTATTATCTCCTTATTTTGAAATGAAAAACGTTTAATTCGTGTCAAAATAGTCATATGAATCTTTTATAATAAATTTTAATAATATCAACTGTATTAATCAATATCAATACCAGTTTTATATGTGTTTCATCTAATTATCATTCTTAATACATGTTATATTAAACTATTTTTTACTATAAACCAATCATATTGTCATTATCACTAAATAAATTTTCAAATTATACTCATTAAAATTATAACAATTATATTGCCAATTTAACATTATTAAATTGTAGGTTTATGATATTAAAGAGTATAGTTGATTAAAAATAATCAATAGGAAAATTGATTAAGTACCAGTTTAATAATATATGTTAACTAACTGCCTAGGAAATGGATTTAATCAATGAAATTTGGAGTATTATGGCATTATTCAAAAACCCATGGGGTTCCAATGAAAAAGTCAATTTCAAAAATATGTTTTTTGGAGTTGACTCTGAAGAAAATATTGGCAAACCTAAAGTTCATGATAATGTGACACTAGGAGTCAGTTATAAATTCAGATCAAAACCCCCTTTAATTGGTAAAAACGCTTTGCTGCGTTCGAACACCGTGATCTATAATGATGTGGAAATTGGTAACGATTTTCAAACTGGTCATGGAGTGTTGGTTAGGGAAAAAACCACAATAGGTGACAGAGTCCTCCTGGGAACCAATAGCGTTATTGAAGGCCACACAGAAATTGGAAATAATATCAGTATCCAATCAAATGTTTATATCCCTAAAAATTCTTTAATCGAAGATCATGTTTTTATAGGCCCATGTGCCTGCTTTACTAACGATCGGTACCCTTTGAGAGGTGACTATAAGCTTAAAGGCCCCATAATACGGAAAGGTGCGTCTATTGGGGCAAATTCTACCTTCCTCTCTGGGATTGAAATTGGAGAAGGATCCATGATTGCTGCAGGGGCTATTGTAACTAGAGATGTACCGCCATTCTATTTGGCGATAGGTGCCCCTGCCAAAATGAAACCTTTACCTAAACATTTCAAGACTTTGAACAAAATCTAATTTTTATAGAAATTTAATTTTTATTTTTTTTAGAATAAAATATGAATAAAATATTTTAGACCGCCTAAACTATTTTTGAATACTACATACCAAAATTTATCAAAAACAATAAGTCAACAAATTTAGTAATCACTAAATATTCTAAATTGAATCTAATTAAAACTGTCCACCATCTATTGATAATTTTTCAGAAATTATATTAACTAATTAAAACTCTAATTGTTGTATATGAAGATCTCTGTAATAATCCCCATGTATAATGAGGAAGAAAATGTCCTGAAGACATTGCAAATAGTAGAGGCAATTCTAAAAGATTATTATGAAAATTACGAAATTCTGGTTGTAAACGATGGAAGCCAGGATAATACCAGCCAACTAGTAAAAGAGTATGCTTCCACCAACTCCCCAATCATCCTTTTAGAACACCCTATAAACATGGGGATGGGTAAGGCACTTATTACTGGTTTTAATTTTTCAAGTGGAGATGTGGTTGTTACTCTGGATGCAGATCTAAGTTACGATCCATTGTACATTCCTAAATTAATCGAAACACTGGATTCTGCTGCTGTTGATATTGTAATTGGTTCACAGTACATGTCCGGGGGAAAAACAGAATCAATACCATTTCACAGATTATTTATAAGTAAGATGGCCAATAAAATCGTTGGCTACGCACTCACCGGAAATATAAGTACCGTTACAGGTATTTTAAGAGCATATCGTAAAGAAGTCTTAGATTCCATAGAAATAGAATCCTCAGGAACAGAAATTAACCCCGAAATACTTTCAAAAGCCAATGCAGTTGGTTTTAAAATAAAGGAGATCCCAGTAGTTCTTAAGGGAAGAGAATTTGGTGAATCAAAAATAAAAATAAAATCAACAACTATAGCCCATCTTCTATTCACATTCTACGAGAAACCAATGATGCTTTTTGGAATTGTTGGACTAACAATGTGCGTTATTGGAATAATCAGCGCCATATACCTTTTTTATTTGTATTTAATTGGTAGTTTAGACCCTACCAGACCATTAATGCTGTTCATGGTCGTAACTATTCTTTCAGGGATTCAGATATTAATATTTGGATTTGTTGCAACCCAGATAAGCCTTTTAAAACGGGAAATATATCTAGTTCAAAAGGAAAATAAGTTGCTTAGAAAAAAATTAAAATAAATTAATCTTTTTTTATAAGATTAATAGAAGTTTAATTCCCATTAATATTGTTCCGTGTTGAGTACTAATGATTATTATGAATTATCCAAGGGTTACAATAGTTATTGTGAACTATAATGGGTGGAAAGACACCATAGAATGTCTGGAATCTGTTTATAAAATCGACTACCCTTACTTTTCAGTTGTGTTGGTAGACAACAATTCCAATGACGAGTCTCTATCCAAAATAAGAGAATACTGTAAAGGAGAATTGAAGATTGTATCACAATACTTTGATTATAACCCTGAAAATAAACCCCTATTCCTTCAAGAATTTGATAATTATGAAAAAGGTATAAAGTTAAGATATCTAAACAAAAATGATTCATATTCTCTAACTTTAATAAAAAATAATAGAAATTATGGATTTGCTGAAGGAAATAATATTGGGATAAGGTTTTCCTTAAATAATCTAGATCCGGAATATGTTTTACTTTTAAATAACGATACTGTTGTGGGGGAAAATTTACTGGATGATCTGGTTAAAACTGGAGAAAGTAAGGAAGAAATTGGTATTTTAGGACCTAAAATTTATTTTTATGACAAACCAGACGTAATTTGGAGTGCAGGTTGCAGAATATCCTGGAAATTAAGCCGGGGGATACAAATCGGCACAAACGAAGTTGATCAAGGACAGTTCGATGAACAAAGAGAAGTTGAATACGTTAGTGGTTCTTCATTTCTTATTAAAACCGAAGCCATCCAGAAAATAGGTTTGATGGATGAGAAGTACTTTTTATACTTTGAAGAAAGTGATTGGACCCTAAGAGCTAATCAGGCGGGTTATAAGAGTTTATACGTCCCCACTGCCCACATTTGGCATAAAGTATCCCAATCTGGTGGAGGGATCAGCAAACCAATAGGCTTGTATTATATAACACGTAACCGGTGGATTTTTATGAGAAAATGGGCTAAAAAGAGTGATTATGCTTTTTTTGTTATCTACCAAATAATAGGATTCTTCATACTACCCCTAATACTTAGTATTTATTATGGGAATAGAAAACTCTTTATCAGTTATTATCATGGATTCTTTGATGGAATAAAATTCTAAAAACTATTTATCACATGGGAATAGATGTTTTTCTAGATGATTAATAAAAGAAAAATGATTATTATAGATGGTTTTAATGGAAAAAAAGAATTTTCTTATCACTAATTTTGATTTAAGCATAAGCTTAATTATATATTCAATTCTCGCAATATTTTCCATCAATTATTATCATTTTAATCTTGGAACCGATGGAATTTCATATTTATCTATAGCTGAGAATTATGTAAATGGATGCTGGTCACTTGCCATTAACGGATATTGGAGTCCTCTTTACTCCTGGTTACTGACACCAATCATTTTTTTTGATTATAATGTATCAACTGCACCATATGTGACTAGGATAGTGTCTTTAGTAGCCGGTTTTGTTACTATAATCAGCTTGAATAGGCTAAGTCTCACTTTTAATTTAAATAGAACAGTGAAAAAAGTTTTATTGATAACTTCAATCCCCATGATTTTATTTTATTCAATATTTAAGGACACACCGGATGTACTGGTAGTCTGCCTGCTTGTTTACTATTTCAGTTTTATTTTCGATGAAAATTATCCGAATTATTGGATTAATGGTGCTATATGTGGGTTTCTGGGTGGTATGGGTTTTTTAACCAAAACTTATATTTTTCCTTTTTTCATGGTGCATTTCCTTTTTTTCAATTTTTTATACTATTTTAAAGGACTTAAAAAAAATAGAAAGGGTGTAAAAAAAAATCTAATTGTGGGATTGGTAGTATTTCTGGCAATTAGTGGAATATGGATCACAACTTTAAGCTTAAAATATGATAAACCAACCATTGGGACTACAACAGAATATAATCACGCAATTGTTGGTCCTGAGTATGGTAATCATCCGGTTTATTCCATAGGACTTATTAGGCCCCCAAATCCAAGTGCCACAAGTACTTGGGAGGAACCTTCATTAGTTAAATTGAATGACTGGAGTCCCTTTGAATCACGGGAATATTTTGAATTTCAGTTAAAACTAACCAAGGACAACCTTCTCAAAACAGCTATTATATTTGAATATTACTCATTATTATCCTTTGCAATAATTTTTATTAGTTTATACTTTATCCTGAAATTGAAGACCGAGAGATCTTTTAAAAACAGATTGATTTATATAATGCTCACCATATTTATATATTCCTCAGGATATTTGCTTATTTTCGTTGAAGAACGTTATTTATGGCCTGCAATTACTTTAATGATGTTTTGTGGATTTTATATAATTAGTACGCTGTATAAAGAAAAGAATCTTAGTTTAAAATTCAGAAATATATTTTTAGTAATTTTGATGGTATCTTTTATCTTTACTCCAGCTTTTGAATTGTTTATTTATCCCAGTACTGATAATGGCTTGTATGATTTAAGTAAAACCTTACAAAATGACTATGGCCTACAAGGGAACATCGCATCCAATGGTCATTGGGAAAATACATTAGCGATTTCCTATTATCTGAACAACCAATATTATGGGTTACCCAAGAATATTATTGACCCTGTTGAACTCAAAAATGAATTAATTGCCAATAATATTACTTATTACTTTGTTTGGGGTGATTCAAATAATGTTCAGGTGATAAATTATAATGAACTAACCAATGGAAGGATTCAAGGGTTGAGAATATATGGAAGGACATATAATTGATAGTCTTTTAAATTGAAAGCTTTTTTAATGTGAATGTATTATAGGTCATTTAGAAACATTCCTGTAAATAATATTATTAAACTGATTTGATGAATTTTCCCATGACAATCTTTTATTAATTATTTTATTTTGAGAAGTTTCAAGAACATCATTTAATACATCCTGGTGATTTAAATAATATATCACTTTATTGTATAAATCATCAATATTAGAATTTATAAAAATCATTTCTTCTTCCGAAAAAAAGGTAGGTGCACTACCATCAGCGAGATCTATCACCGGGATGCCTGAAAGAGTCATTTCATAGTTAACTAATGAAATATTAGTCAGTGATGCAACTAATCCAAAATGACATTCATTATATAATTCAATTAACTCTTTAGTTTTGAGTTTACCTAAATTTTTAATAAATGGCAATTTAATATGTTTATTTAACCCAAATACATATACCTCTAGTTCATATCCTAATTTTGATAATTTTTCATGAAGATAACCAATTTGTTGGATTAAAAGAAAGGGTGCTCTTCTACTATCCAATTTTAAGTATAATGCTATTTTAACAAGTTTATTGATAATAATTTTTCTCTTTTTAAGTTTATACTGTCCTAATTCAACTGGAAAATCAATATAATCAACTTTTTCAGTTGTTTTACGTTCCACAATAGATTTATTCCATTTTCCAAGACTTACCATGTGAAATCCAAATTTGTATGTATTCAATGCCAAATAATAGAGGTCACCCATAGCATAGAAATATGGTTCGAAATCTTGAATAAAATACATTTTATAATCAAAAATATCTTGAAAAGCAAGCAGCCAATAACAAGATTCCCAGTAGGTAGCTATACCTATATCTGAATTGAATTTATTTAATTCACTTTGTTCTAGGAAAGTACCTTGATATCCTGGCAAATTAATTTCTGCACTTTTCTCCATTTTTTCCCTACTAGTACCATCATATGTGATGTAATACACATCATGTCCTAATTGAGATAGTAAAGTGCCTAATCGTAATATGGAAGTATGCCCACCACTATATGATACCATGCCCGGAACAATAAAAGCAATTTTATATTGATCTTTAACAGGCAAATATTGTTTTACACAATATCCATGTTCTATTTGAGAAATAATTTTTGATACTCTCTTTAAAACCAGAAGATCATATTCAAATCTTATAAATGATGCTAAATCTTTTAGTTTTTTCATGTTAATCTTTTCCAGGTCTAAAAAATATTGATTTAAAAGATGATGTCGTATTTGTCCAAAAAAACTTTAATTTATTATCTTTCCTATTCTTAAGAATATTATAGTTGGAAAAAGTTAGATTGTAAACTAATAACAGAATATAAAGGAGTACACTGCGTTGTTTCATAAGATAAAGGTTATTTCTTATGCCAAATGAATATTTCATAATATTTTCTGCATCAGCTGCAATAATATCATCAGAATAATTTTTTTGAGTTTCATGATAAACAATACTGTCAGCTACATAAAGACCTAAAAAATTATTTTCAGTCATGCGATTGGTATATTCTATATCCTCGGCCCAAACAAAAAATTCTTTCAAAGGTAATCCCACTTCTTCAATCACTTCTCTTTTTATCAGTAAAGACAACCAGGAAGCAGCCCTTATAACTAAAACATTACTATTTTCGAATTTATTGAAAGGGATTTCCTTCACTAAAGGCTGTACTTGGGGAATGTTCATGACATGAACATTTCCATCACGCCATAAAACTTTACTACATAAAAAACCAATATTCTTCACTAATACAGTTTTCTCCAATAACTTATTTAATGAGTTTTTTTTAGGTACGGAATCATTATCTAAAACCCATATCCATTTATAACCTTCATTATATGCTTCCCTAATTCCATCATGAAATCCCCCAGCACTTCCACTATTGGAAAAATTTCTTAAATAATAGAATTTAATTACATTTCCATCTTGATTCTTTACATTGGAAGAAGTTTTCCAAATTTCATTAGTATTTAAAGGAGGAAGCTCCGAGATATAACCTTCATTTTTTAGTAAGTTTGGGGTTCCATCATTTGAAGCGTTATCTATTAAATAAATGGCATCTAGGGAATCACACTGTTGTAAATAGGATAAACATTTAGATAATGGTTTTTTCCTGTTATAAGTAGCAATTACAGCACAAACATTAGAATCTTTATTCATTAATGTTTCACCTTAACCTATTTCACTTCGGTTATCACAATTATTCCATAGCATGCTGTAAGTCTCAGTTACAACAGTTGAATCACTATTAAAATTTTAGTGATTCATTTATTTATACAATTCTTTTAATAGATGAGCATAATTTACTCCAGAATTTCTAATACGAGTTATTCTAAGCAAAAAACTCCCAATCATGAAGTATATCAGAAATACTGAAAATATTGTCTTTTGATAAAAAGTTCCATATTCTTTTACGGTCGATGTTGTATTTTTTAAGCTCAACCCCCAAAAATAGAACCATTTTGAATTGTCTTTCTTAATACTTCTCCAGCCTTTGTGATATATGATGGATTTGGGAACGTAAACCGCTTTCCAAGAATTTTTACTCGCTCTCCAAGATAGTTCCGCATCTTCATAAGAAGTAATGTAACTCTCTCTGAGCAAACCAATTGATTCTAACATTTCACGTTTGTAAAAAGCTCCTGCTCCTTTAGCACCCATTATATTAATTTTTTTGTCAAATTGATGTTTATCAATTTTTCCATGACCTCGATCTATAATCCGTCCCCAACTGATAATATGGCCAGTAGAATCAATTATTTTATGATCATATGCATTTAATAATTTAGGGGAGTAGATTCCCACTCTTTCTTGGTTTTCTGCAGCTTTAGTTAATTCGTTCAGGAAATTTTCATCTGCAATCGTATCATTATTCAACAATAAAATAAAATCAGGATTAAACACGCGTAGAGCAAATCTAATACCTATATTGTTTCCTTTGGCATATCCATAATTTTTAGAATTTTTTAAAAGGATCAAATTTCTAATGGTTTTTTCAGATTCTAAATATGGATTAACATGGTGAAAATCTTTTTCTTCATATTCAAACATTTTAATATCAATATTTCTTTCAGATTTCAGAGTATTATTGGAGTTAGAGCAAAATTTCTTTATTTCTTCAATTGAATCATCTTTTGAATCATTGTCAACCACAATAACCTCATAATTATGATAATTAATCTGATATAAAGATTCTAAACATTCAATAGTATCTTCCCAACCATTCCAGTTTAGGATTATTATTGTTATTTCTGGGTTCATAATACAACCAGCATGAAAATTATCTTATAACTTCATTAAAAAGGTTACTAATAAATTTTTAATAAGAGGAAGCCTTCTTTGAAAATTTAAAGGAAGAAATGTTATCCAATCCTCAACAGTAGTTAAAATTAATTTATGATTTCTATGCTTTTTCAACAGATTATTAAGTGTATTATAATATTTTTCTGATAGCGAATATCCTTTAGATCTATGATATGCATATAATGGGAGTACGTAAACTTCATAACCTAATTTTTCCACTGTTAAACAATAATCAACACCATATAAATGCCAGTTATCACACACCACTTCATCAAAGGAAAGATTATCGAATATTTTTTTAGGTATAATCATTAAGCACTCATCTAATGTTTCCACTTTAGTAGGAACGTTAATAGGATAAGGTGATATTAAATGTGGAGGAATACCATCTTTAATATTAGTTATTGGCCACCAATATTTTTTTGATCGCCCGGCAACTCCTGCAACTCCAAGTTTTTCATAAGAATTTAAATAATTCTCAGCATCCTTCAACCATGTGGGAGAACTCATATCCATATCCTGATGCACAAACATAATATAATCATTACTGGCCTTTTGACCACCATAATTCAATGCTTCAGCAGCAGATTTAAATTTTTTATTAGTATTATCGATTAATATCAGTTCATATCTGTTAATTTGTATATTGAGACTTTTTAATAAATATTCAGACAAGATATATTGATCGTTGTAAACACACACAATTGAAAACATTTCAATCCCCTAGATTGGATATTATAATCATCATAAATTCAAAATTTTTGGTATTTATTGAATGACACTCAATTAAAAATATTGAGTAATCTTACCATAATAATATCTAGATTAATTGAAACTCCTTTATATATCGGTCAGAAATCTTCTTCCAAGAAAATTTAGCTTTTACATCACTTTGACCATTAATAACTAGACTATTTCTTAGTTCATTATCACTTAGGAGGAGAGAAATATTACTAGAAAGTTTACTTTTAATTTTCTGTTCAACTAAAACCCCATTTTTCCCATCTTCAATAATATCCGATATCCCCCCAACATCAGACCCTATAACCGGGACCCCACAAGCCATAGCTTCCAATAAAACCACCCCTAGACCTTCAGTATTCCCCTGCGAATCCACAATGGATGGTAAAATAAATAGATCCGCTGAATTGTACAACATGAGTAACTTTTCATCAGAAACATTCTTAACAATTTCCACCTTACCTGTCAGGTCCAGTTCATAGATTAAAGATTTCAATTTAGATTCCAATGGTCCGGATCCAACTATTTTCAATTGCACATTTTCATGTTTTTCTAAAACATGAGGCATTGCACGAATAAGGTACTCAAAACCTTTTCTTTCAATTAAATAACCAACAGATAATATTTGGAATATATTTTCATCTTTATAAACATCGAGTGGTCTGAAAAAATCTGTGTCAACTCCGAATGGTATCACATCAATCTTTTCTTCGTCAAGTCCTGCTTCCAGACAGAAGTTCCGGGTAGCATTACTGTTGGTGATAGTTTTAGAGGAGTTATTTACCAACCAGCGCAGAGCAAACAGCATATGGTAACGTTTGGAAAGATGAACTTCTTCTCCGTGTATTGTGGTTATGTAAGGAATTCCATAAAATTTTTTAAGAAACAATGCACCTAATCCATTGGGAATAGGCCACTGCACATGAATAACATCCATATTTTTAAGTATTCGCAACGAATAAAAAACATTGAAAAACAGAAAGGTTAAAACCTGAATTTTAACCAGAAACCCTTCCTTAACATTATCAATCATCCCCGCCCTTCCTGAAAGCTTCTCAAATCTACGGGGATAGAAATAGTGGAATCTTTCCACGTGCACACCTTCAAGGATATAATCTGTTTCACCACCAGTAAAAGGTGCTAAAACATGAACATCATGTCCTTTCTTGACAATCTCCCTCATCAACCTGTGAACAAAGATTCCATGAGGATCATCCTCCAAATCAGGATAAGCAGAGGTTATAACTCCAATTTTTATGTTAACACCACTTTATTCATAGCAATTATTATTTTCTTTCAAACCCTTTTGTATATAGTTATAGAGCCAAATCTTGCAACTGGAACGTAATTTGTGAAATTCATATTGTCCCAGGTGCACATGTAATAATCAGGACTTATTCTATTGAGTTCATTATTTAATGCATTCTTATCATCAGAGGTGAAATTGAAGTCTTTAACACCCTGATATAAACTCTGATTGTCACGGAACATTGGCATTTTCCCTACATTAGTCTGCAGGTACCATCCAAAGTAGGACCAGTAATCAGCATAGATTACCTTAGATTTGTAGTCTGGATCATTAATCTTTAGCCACTGACTGACATTAGACACATCCTGATTGAATATCTTATTCTTCTGATTAACCTCTTCTATTTCAGAAAGTTGTACTGCAACCGAAAATATCATCATCATTGATAGTATTATCGCAAAAACATACAATGTCAGATTTTTCTGTTTAAACTTGAATTCAAATTTTTGGGTGATAAAATTCAATCCTCGTGCCAGGAAATAAGCCACTGGAGGAGTCATGGAAATAAAATACCGGTGATCCTTGGCAACATACACGCTTTGGAATATGAAAAATGCCATGAACCATGAAAAGTAAAGTAAGTCCCAGCCAACATCTAATTCCAGTTCAGAAGAGACATTATAGATAAGGAATGTAATGGTAAAGAAAATTATTTCACTTACCATGTAATTGGTTTTCCCAAAAGTAGCGACAAAAACTGCCAACAAAGCTAATATTAGAAGTAATTTAACTTTATTTCCAGTTTTTAAATTTTTAAGAGGAGTTGAAGATCCTATTTTACCAAGTACTGACCCTATTTTACCAATATTTTGGTATGAATAAACAAATAAACCAAATACAGCAGAAAGTATGATTATCCAGAACGCTGTTCCTATGTAATAGGGCATATTTTTAACAAAATACAGTGAATCTGGGTTGTATGCAAAGTGTATTGTGCTCCCTAAACTTTCTGAACTTCTAAAAAAATCCATGAATGGATATAATGCATTACCGAATTTGGTATTGAAATAGATAAATATTGGAAGTAAAACCAGTGCCCCTAAAATCATTCCAATTACAATGTTTCGGGGATTTTTAATCTCGTGTCGATTTGCAATGATGTAGGCAAATATTGGAAAAATGATCAAAGCCAGGTTAAAGCGGGTTAAAAAAGCCATCATGGCCACAGGGAATGCTAAGTAGAAAAACTTAGAATTCTTTTTAACACCAAGATAAGTTAAATAAATAGCCCATATTGAAATAGAAACACTTGAAACATCGGTAAGGCCGGCTCCTGCAAAAGTGATTATTATGGGGAATGTTGCGAATAATAAACTGCCCACAAAGCTAATAATGGCATTGAAACGTTCTTTTAAGAATAAATAAAGTCCAATGCATCCTAGAAGGTATATGAGTCCATCTATGATAGAGGTGATTCCCATATACAAACCATCAAATCTGAAATAGAGGGATGCTAAAAAGGAAAGTAATGGTGGTCTTAAAAGATCTGAATATCCAATTGATTTACCTGCAAATAAAGCAGAGTTTGCCAGAAAATCAAAACCATCAAACTCGGGACCAACAATTAATTGGATTCTCACACGAAAATAAGTTATCAATGAGACAGTTATTATCAGGAGAACTAGGAAAACCAGTTTAGAGTTTTTATCTTCAAATTTCATCATAGGTAAATCACCGAATTCATCTAGTTACTGTCTTTTGTAAATAGTTACATATCCAAACTGTTTTATTAACTGATAATTAGTTAAATTTAACCCTTCTTTAACAGTCAAAAAATAATTGGCATTATCTGTGTTTAAATTGTTTTCATAATCCTTGTTATTGTTAGATAATTGTACCTGCTTGACATTTGTCTTCAAATACCAGCTGAAGTAAGGCCATTGATCTGAGGATATGTTTTTATCAAAGTATTGAGGATCATTAACTTTAAGCCATTGGCTGGCCATTTTAATATCATTCAATTCAACCACATTTTGAGATTCATGATCATATATCCCCTGTATATAATCAGCAGCTGCTACGAGCATCATAAATACCAGTATAACTGCAAATATATTATGTGCCATGTTTTTATACTTACTTTCCAATCCCCATAATCTTTTAATTTGGCTAAAACCCAATATTAAAAAATAAGTTAAAGCGGGGGCCATTGTGATAAAGTAACGATCATCTTTAACCGCGTAAACACTGTGGAATATGAAAAATGCCACAAACCATGATACAAATAAAATATAAATGTCTAAATCCTTGATATTGCCATTTCTCAGAGTATAAAACAAAACAAAACAAAAAACCAGAAATATGATCTCAGTGATGAAGTATTGTGTCCATGCAAAGGTTATAATAAATAATGAAAATAATAAAAACAGTGCCAAAACCTTTATTTTTGTATGATGTGACAGTTTAGATGGACTAAATTGTTTGAAATTTAATTTAACAGTCTTAAATTTAGTTAATAAACCAATGAATGCGCTAAGCACTGAACCTAAGATAATGGCCATCCCTCCAACCCCAATATATGATAAAATATTTTTTAGGAAATAGAGGGGGTCAGGATGGTAATATACGTAAGTGGTTGACCATGCTTTTTGGGTTGAGCCATAAAATGAAGAAAATGGACCCAATGGATTGCCGAATTGATTGTAAAAGAATACAAGAACAATCAAGCCAGGTAATAAAGACAATAATATTCCCCCAATCATATTTTTAAGGGACACATCATGGCGATTGATTACTAGATAGAAAAATATGGGAAAAATAATGAATCCTGCAGGATATCTTGTTAAAAAGGCTAACATGGCCAGGGGGAAAGAAAAGTAAAAAAACAGTGGATTCTTTTTAACTGCTAACACAGTGGCATACAATGCCCAGATGGATAAAGCCACACTTGGAATATCTGTAAGTCCAACTCCAGTAAATAAAATAACCACTGGAAAAGAGCTGAAGAGTAAACTCCCCAAAAAGCTTTCCATGGCCTCAAATTTAATTCGGAAAAATAAATATAGCCCAATAGCCCCGAATACTAAAAATGAAGCATCTAAATAGAATATTACTGATTCAGATACCACACTTAAACGGAAGATGAGTGATGTTAAAAACGGGAAAAAGGGAGGTCTGGTCAGATCTGTGTATCCAAATCCCTGCCCAGCAAAGTACATGGCATTGGATAGGAAGTCAAAAGTATCCCAGATAGGACCGATTTCTATTTGGATTTGAACCCGGTAATATGCAATTAAAGCTACAAGAAAAACTAAAATAATGCCATAAACCAATGAATCATGATCCCTGACATATTCTCTTAATTTCAGATACAAAGAATCCCCCATAAGTTAAGACGATTTTTAATAATGACATAGTTTATTGTAAATGTTTGAAATTTTTGCATTCATGTTTAACAATACGGATCATTTATAAATCATAGTATTCTTCAGTTATAAAAGAATATATAATTATTGTAATCATATTATATGCTCTAAATCTCAATTGAAGCTTTTTAACAAATTAGGTTAGTATATTAATCAGTAATATTATCCTGTTGGAAGAGCATTATGGCATCCTCCGTTATTCCATACAGTTTTCGCATTTTTATGGTATCTTGTCGGAGTGGAGATTTGCGAATACAATTTTTGTATTAACCCAAATCATTTTAACCATTATCATAGCTTCATTGATTGGAAAACGGGAATATGGAGTTATGGCTGGTTTTTTTTGCAGGAATGTTTTCTTTAACTGCACCTAGAGTAGATATTTTAGCTGTGGCCCTTCCGGCCAATTTTATCCCCATTTTAGCAACTTTAACTATTTATTTCCTACCTAAAAATCAATTCAAAGCATTCATAACATCATTGATAGGTGTTTGGACCCATTCAGTAGGTTTGATAATTTTTATTCCATTATTCTTAGTTGATGGTACCCAAAAAAATTGGAAATATATTTTATTGTTATTATCTGTGTTATTTTGGGGATGGTATTTTATATCATTTTCAGGGCAAAGCGGAGTTATAAAAAGTGCTTATCCTCCTTTTTATATCATCCCCACTATACAAATATTCAGTTTAATTTTAATAGGCCTATTTGGTTCCATTGGACCATATTTCCTTTACAAAATGGACAATAAACGGTTTAAATTGATAATTGCATATATTGTAATTGTTATGGTTTCTGGGTACACGGATATTTCCCGAGGATTTGAATATGCGGCATTGCCTTTGGCCATAATGGCGGGTTTAGCAGTTTCAAAGCTATACGAAATTATTAAAATTAAAAAAAAGTTTTTATCCAATTATTTTGTCTTAAGATAATTTCTATTTACTTTGTTTTTTAGTTTAAGTTTTTATTTTGTATTGGTTTTTTTGAGGTTTTCTTTTGGTTTTTTGGTTAGTTTTGTGTATTGTTGTATTTTTTTTAGGATTATTGTGGGTTATTTGATGATAGCGTTCGCTAGTTTGTCTGATTTGTAGGTTAGGGTGTTTAGTTGTAGTAGGTTGTAGCTGAAGCAGTTGAATATGTTTCGTGTGTGGTTTCGGAGGATGTTTGTGAGTCGTGTGTGTCCGGAGTGGAATATGGTTTTGATTACGGCGTATGGGCGTTCTCCTGGTGATCTTTTGCGTGATATTCTTTTATTTCTCATTTTGTCATGTATTTTTAGTGGATGGCCGCGTGTTGCGCGGTTCATGGTGGCGTTGTGTCCTTTGCATTGCCCTCCAAAGTATCCACGGTCACGATACATGATTTCATCTTGTTGGGATAAGTCAATTTGACTATCATGCACTTTAGCAGTTGTTGTTTCGAGTTCACGTATCAATTCATATTCCATGTCCATTTTTGTGTGTAGTTTGTATCCGAAACTGGATTTTTTGCCTTTTTTGGCCCAGGTTCCATCTTTGCTGCGGCGAGTTTTAGCACGGGGTCCACGTGGTTCGTCAACCTTTTTATGACCTGGATCAGCTGTTATAAATGTTGAATCCTGAATAAAGCCTTCTTTAACCTTTAAACCTTTACTGTTAATTTGTCGTTGTAATTCTTCCCATATTTCCTTGTCTTTACCAGTATGACTCAATCTTTCTCTAAAAGACCAGACCGTTGCACGGTCTGGTATATCATCTGGAAATCCTAAGAACTTTCTGAAAGAAATACGGTCCGTGGCCTGCCTTTCAAGTTCTGGATCAGATAAACCGTACCATGATTGTAAAACCAACATTTTAATCATGACTACTTCATCATTGTTGGGCCTACCACCACGTTCTGTTCGATTATCATACATTTCCCTGATGATCGGCCTGAAAATCTCCCATTCAATCAAAGGTTCAACTTCAGCCAACTTATCACCCAACCGTTCAACACGAGCATACTCCTTGTTCAAGAGATAATCATCAAACGACTTCATAGTATTCTTATACTCCTAATACGATATAAAAATATCGTAAATTCCATAAACACCCACCAAACATGATAAAAAACCATCCACAAAACATTAAAACCAAAAAATCAAAAAGGTTTATAGAAATTCTCTTAATTTTAGTATTACTATCAATTTTAGGAGTTGCACCATTTTTTTCAATTGTAGAAAATACTCATGCAAACTGGGATAATATCCCTATTAATGGATATGTTGAATTAAGTGATTATATAACAGATAACTCAGATCAAAGTGAGATTATTTGGGCAGATCCTTCATCTGCAGATAAAATCGTTTGGTTAACTGGGAGGAGGGTATCAAACGGTAGGTATAGTGCTCCAAAGAATTTCGTGGAAGAACATCAAAAAATTAACATTTATACCATAAATAATACATTTTATATAAATAATGAGAATAACGAAACTATTAAAAAAATTGATAGTAAGTACGTCTTATTTTGCTAGTCAAAAGTAAACCCTTTCATTCATCCTGGGTATCATCGCCATCAACACACACTGCTCGGTATTCCCTGTACGATCCAGTAACCCTCGGCTGAGGTGGCTTACTGCACCAGTTTTCTGTCCCAATCGGTCAATACCTGTAACTTGGTCCATAACATCCCCCACTTCCATACCTTCTAAGACTTTTTCTATGACCAGTGGAGGGTATTCAAAACCAGCACTGACTCCGAGGGTGGTCTTCTCACCATCGTAGATGGCACACCATTGCAGGTCTAGGTAACCGGTTATGCTGTGAGGTACCTCTAAAAGACCTGATTCTATGCCCACTGAAAGATCAAATTCTTCAGAATATGCATTTTTAGCCCGGTTAATAGCGCCTTGAATGGTAACTTCTAATCCTATGGGCTGGTCTGGCACACCAGAATCCACATGTTTTGCCTGCACACCCATTTGAGGATATATTTTCTTTAAAACATTCCTGGTGGCCTTTAACTTCACCGGATTTTTGGATCCCACTATAACCTTCATTTTACTTTTTACCTTTTAATTATAGTTCCCACCTGATCTATCTCACCCCTCCTTATACGGGTGGAGGATATGGGTTTACCATCCTCCGCCAGGACCATGCTTATGGTTATTATGTCCAGGGGTTTCATTCCCTTCTCCCGGCGTATCTGGTTTATCTTGAATGCTGTGGGTTCTGTTTCAGGACTTACTACTATTGCATCTACAGATTCATCATCTATGGTGACTCCGTAGGGGTCTTCCAGTCGAGATATAATGTAATTCGAGTGTTCTTTAAGTAGGGAGTTCAGGTTGGACATCCTTACATTGCAGGGTTCGATTTCTCCTTTTATACCCCCGAATTCATCGGAGGTGACTCCTATTAGTACCTGTTCACCAACCTGAAATGCCTTTTCTATGAGTAATCGGTGGCCCTGGTGGAATTTATCAAAGGTTCCTCCCACTGCCACCTTTTTATATTTGTTAAACTTCATTCTCTCTATCCTTAAACTAATTATTAGATTTACTAGTTTATTATTTTTTAAAAAACTTGAAACCCCTAATGGGGATGATCTTAATTAATTGATAATGAGTTTCACTTATTGATTATGTAGATATCTTGATTATATTGGTGGTCAAGATAATAAACTATGCTCTTGGAACACAATGTGGTGGTGAAGGATCCCCTCAAAGTGGGCCTTCGCTTCGCCTCCTGCTACCCCAATCTTTACCGCAGTGCCATGTCCTCACTGGGTTTTCACATAATCTACGACTTCCTGAACCATCAGGAGGATGTTTACTGTGAACGGGTGGTTTATCCCTATGGTAAGAGCCTGGAGACTGGTTCCCCCCTGAAGGATTTTGATGTGGTGGGGTTCTCCTTACAGTATGAACAGGATTACCCCCATGTCCTGGAAATGCTCCGGGAGGGTGGTTTAAACATCCACAAGGAAGATCGGTCCCCTGATGATCCATTGATCATTGCTGGTGGTCCCTGTGCCAGCTCCAACCCCCTACCCATGACTAATTTCATTGATTTCTTCCTGGTGGGTGATGGTGAGGTCATACTCCCTGATTTCCTGGACAAGTTAAGTGAACTGGATAACCCCAGGGAGGAGATGGATGCCTTCCTGGATGTAGAAGGAGTGTTCATCCCCGGTAACAGAGCCAAATTGGTTCAGGTGGAGGATATGCAGGATGCCTGGCGCCCAATAAAACAGGTTCATCCTGAAACCGATAACCAAGACCTCATCCCTGCCTTTGGCAGATCATTCCTCCTGGAGGTTTCCAGGGGTTGTGCCCGTGGTTGCCGGTTTTGCATGGCTGGCTGTATTTACCGACCCCGCAGAGAAGTAGATTTTAAAACCCTTATCCAGACTGCAGAGGCTGGCAGAGAAGCCACGGGTTTAAATAAAATCGCACTTATTGGAGGTGCTGTTTCGGATTACTCACAGATTGAAGAGTTATGCCGCCAACTCCTCCAGCGTGATTTCCAGGTTACCACACCATCCCTGCGTATTGAATCCATTTCCAGGGATCTTCTGGAAAGCTTGAAGGAAAGTGGGCTTAGAACCATTACCATCGCCCCGGAATCCACCTGGCGACTTAGAAAGGTGGTGAATAAACCCATCACCGATGATGACATCCGTAGCACCATGGCGACTGCCTTCGATATGAACTTTAATGTTAAGCTCTATTTCCTGGTAGGACTCCCCACGGAAACTGATGGTGATCTAGAAGACCTGGCGGATCTGATAAAGGATCTTGAAGTTATGGCCCCTCACCGTGATTCACTCCGCATAAGCGTCAACCCATTCATACCCAAACCCCACACACCCTTCCAGTGGACAGAGTTCAACCTCAAGGATATAAAGAGCAGGGTGAAATACCTGAAAAAACACACCAAAAACAGGCACTTCAAGGTAGAAAATCCCAATAAATCCCTGGCACAATACGTATTGTCAGTGGGAGATACCAATCTATCATCCATCATTGAAGACTCGTCCCATAGAAATGTCCCCCTTGGTGAGTGGAAAAAACTGACACCCCACTGGAACTTAGGAGACGTGCTTCCCTGGAAGGATCTAGATGTTAACATTGATGATGAATTCCTGATAGATGAATTTAACAAGGCTTTAAATGGGGATATTACACCCTGGTGTGAGACTTTTGGGTGTTACCATTGTGGTGCCTGTGATTAAAAAAAATAGATAAGAAAAGTTATATTAAATCTTATTAAATATCTCTATTTGATAACTTAGACTAAAATTTATCTAAATATAAAATGGCGATTACCATGAAACCTTCTAAAAGAGTTCAATGCATTGATCTGTCTGGAATTCGGAAAATGTTCGATATGGTGGGGGAAAACTCCATCAACCTGGCACTGGGAGAACCAGACTTTGATACACCAGTGCATATCCGTGAAGCAGTTAAGGAAGCCCTGGATGAGGGTTTCACCCATTACACCGGTAACACTGGCATAGTGGAATTAAGGGAGGCCATAGCCCATAAATTACAGACAGAAAACCAGATCCCAGCCTCACCCGAGTCAATTATAGTTACGGTGGGGGCCAGCGGAGCACTCTACTCCAGTGCCCATGCACTGGTAGATGATGGGGACGAAGTGATCATCCCTGATCCTGGTTTTGTGGCCTATGATGCCTGTGTGAAACTCAGTGGAGGGGTGCCCATACCTGCACAGCTCAAGGATGATAATGATTTCCGCATGATACCCGAGGATGTGCTGGAACTGGTAACAGCCAAAACCAAGGCCATTATAATGAATTCACCCGGTAACCCCACCGGTGCGGTCCTGGAAAAGGAAGATGTTAAGGGTTTAGCAGACATTGCCACTGACCATAACTTGACCCTGATCTCTGATGAGATCTACGATAAGATCATTTACGGTAAGAAACATTACAGCCCGGCAACCTACTCAGATAACGTGGTAACCATTAATGGGTTCTCCAAGACCTATGCCATGACTGGTTTCCGCATAGGATACCTGGCAGCTCCCCCAACTTTAACCGAGGAACTTTTAAAAATCCATCAGTACAGTGTTACCTGTACCACCTCCCTGGCCCAAAAAGCAGCTCTGGCAGCACTCACCGGACCCCAGGACAGTGTGGGTGAGATGGTGGCTGAATTTAAAAGACGTCGGGATTTGGTGGTGGGAAGGCTGCGTGATATGGGAATCCACTGCAACCTGCCCCACGGTGCATTTTACGTGTTCCCATCCACTGATAATCCGGAAAAATTCGTGGAAGAAGCACTGAAGAAAGACGTGGTACTGGTTCCCGGTACTTCTTTCGGCCAATATGGTGCTGGACACTTCCGCATATCATACGCCGCATCCTACCAGAATCTGGAAGAAGCCATGGATCGTCTGGAGTCCATAGGCTGGTAAAAACCAGCCAGAAACCTCTCCAGAATCTTCCATTTATTTTCTTCAATTCTAAATCAAAATGAATCCAGCACCAAAATGACAAGTTAATTCCATTATTTCTTTATTTTTAGCTCATAAGGACAAATATCATATCAAAATGACAAGTAAATTACTTTTTTCTTTTATTTTTAACATAGATTGTTAATATTTCATAATGATAAAAAAAAAAAAATCACTTTAAATTTTAAAATTAAGCATCCTAGCATGAATTAGATAAACCTAACATTCTATTTTCACTTATTAGGGAATCCTAACACCCTAATTATTGGAAAAAGATATATATGTCCGTTTTCATATCTTAATCAATTCAGATATGTTTTCATTTTTAACCAAGTCAAGAAAAAAATAATTCACCAATCATGGATCTAACACAGGAGTATAACTATTCACTGGAGTATAAAAATCCAACAATGGAGTATAATCATGGTAAATGAACTGGACCTGGAGAAGATCAAAGGACTCACCGAAGAGGAAGCTACCCAGAAGATCAAGGAATTTGGCCATAATGAGCTTCCCTCCACTGAGCAGAGATCAATTTTTGCCATTGTTTTAGAGGTAATCCGGGAACCCATGTTCCTCCTCTTAATTGCTTGTGGTGCTATTTACCTGGTTTTAGGAGATCTTCAGGAGGCTTTGATGCTCCTGGGATTTGTTTTTGTGATTATGGGGATAACCTTCTATCAGGAACGTAAAACTGAACGCACCCTGGAGGCTCTCCGTGATCTTTCCAGTCCCCGGGCACTGGTCATCCGTGATGGGCGAGAGAAGAGGATCCCTGGAAGGGAGGTAGTAGCCGGTGATATCATCATGCTCAAGGAGGGTGACCGGGTCCCGGCCGATGGGGTTATCCTGGACTGCAGCAACCTCCTCATCAATGAATCCCTCCTCACCGGTGAATCAGTACCGGTACGTAAAGTGCAGTGTGGGGGTTTAATGGACATGCATCCCCCTGGTGGTGATGGGCTTCCTTCAATCTACTCCGGAACCCTGGTGGTGCAGGGTCAGGGATTGGCCCAGGTTATATCCATTGGACTGGACACTGAGATGGGCCGTATTGGTAAACGCCTCCAGACCCTGGAGACCGAAGACACCAACCTCCAGAGGGAAACCCGTATCCTAGTACGGAACATGGCCCTCCTGGGTGTGGCCTTATGTGCCGCAGTGGTGGTGATCTACGGATTCACCAGATTGGACTGGCTTAACGGATTTCTAGCCGGTATAACCCTGGCCATGGCCATCCTACCTGAAGAATTCCCAGTGGTTTTAACCATCTTCCTGGCCCTGGGGGCCTGGAGAATAAGTCAGAAAAACGTCCTCACCCGGCGTTCCCATGCCATTCAGGCCCTGGGATCCACCACCGTCCTCTGTGTGGATAAAACTGGTACTTTAACTTTAAACCAGATGTCAGTGGGTAAGATCATGAATGGCACTGACTTTTTTGATGTGACCCTTGACACTAATCATCTTCCCGAGTCCTTCCACGAACTGGTGGAGTTCAGTATACTGGCCAGCCAACGAGATCCCTTCGATCCCATGGAGAAATCCCTTAAAAAGTTTGGAAACAACACTCTCCAAGAAACAGAACACATCCATGAGGACTGGAAACTCATTAAAGAATACCCCTTATCCCAGGAACTCCTGGCCATGTCCCATGTATGGCAATCTCCAGATGGTGCAGATTACATAATCGCAGCTAAAGGGGCACCAGAAGCAGTGGCTGATCTCTGCCACATGGAACCCCATGAACTGGAACAGTTATCTCGTAACATTTCCCAGATGGCTGGTGAGGGTTTGAGGATAATCGGAGTGGCCCGTGGATCATTTACCCAGAAGGATCTCCCTGGAAAGCAGCATGACTTTAACTTCCAGTTCATGGGACTGGTGGGATTCCAGGACCCGATCCGTGCAGAAGTCCCTCAAGCAGTTCAGGAGTGTTACCAGGCTGGTATACGGGTGGTGATGATCACCGGAGACTACCCTGGCACTGCCCGGAATATAGCCCAAAAGATAGGGCTCAATCAGCCAGAAATGGTCATCACTGGTGATGAACTGGATGCTATGGATGATGAGACGTTGAAAGACCGGGTGAAGGATGTTAACATCTTTGCCCGTATGGTGCCCGAGATGAAGCTGCGCCTGGTGGAGGCATTTAAATCAAATGGTGAGACTGTGGCCATGACTGGGGATGGTGTCAACGATGCCCCAGCCCTTAAATCCGCCCAGATTGGTATAAGTATGGGTGGGCGTGGTACTGATGTGGCCAGGGAAGCATCAGATCTGGTTTTACTGGAGGATGATTTTTCATCCATTGTGGCCACGGTGAAGATGGGCCGCCGCATCTATGACAATCTGAAAAAAGCCACGGCCTACATCTTCGCAGTGCATGTTCCCATCATTGGAATGTCCTTCTTACCAGTAGTCTTCCAGTGGCCCCTGGTCCTATTCCCGGTGCAGATCGTGTTTCTGGAGCTCATCATTGACCCGGCCTGTTCCGTGGTCTTTGAAGCAGAACCTCCAGAGAAGGATGTGATGAAACGTCCTCCCAGGAGTTCCAGTGAAGGATTATTCAACCGGAAGAACATTGGAATGAGTGTTTTGCAGGGAATAGTTGTGCTTATATTTGTCCTGGCCATTTACCTGGTGGGTCTTAACTGGCAGGGAGAAGCCAGTGCCCGGACACTGAGCTACATTACCCTGATCTTCGCCAACCTGGCCCTCATACTAACCAACCGTTCCTGGTCCCGCACCATATACCAGACACTACGCTCACCTAACCAGGCACTCTGGTGGGTTTTAGGCGGTGCGGTCCTATTTTTAGCAGCGATTTTATACTTCCCCCCACTGCAGCAACTGTTCAAGTTCTGCCCACTTAACCTGTGGGAGATACTCCTGTGCCTGGCAGCGGGTATGCTGAGTGTGTTATGGTTTGAAGTATTTAAATGGTTTAAAAATAGAGATTAACTAGTTCACGAACTGGTTAAAAAATGGAATAAATGGTAAAGAATGGGTTAAAACCATGAAAAAGAATTTATTTAACTCATTCATCCTTTTGTTACCATACTCCCCTTCCACTATTTTTATTTCCACCGAAAAACATAATTAAGCACAAGTGGGGTTACAAATGAAACCGGCAATTTCCAACATTGAATCAGAGCTTCTGGATAAATGTTCAGACCTAGGAATACCTATGGTGGGTTTTTCACCGGTGGAACGGTGGGAAAATCCCCCAGAAGAACTCCCGCAACATTTTTCCAGCTGGATACCATCAGATTTCTGGCCACAGTCCATTTATCCCGAGGCACAGACAGTGGTGGTGATTGGTTTGCCAGTGCAGCTCCCCATAGTGGAAACTGCCCCTTCCATCTATTACCATGAACTCTACGAGACTGTAAACATCCTACTGGATGAGAAAGCCTATGAAATAGCTAACTTCCTTACCTTGAAGGGTTATCCTTCCATTCCCCTGCCAAGGGATGGTTACGGTGATATTGAAGTGCTCATGGAAAAACCCTTAACATTTTTTTCCCATAAACATGCCGCCTATCTGGCGGGTTTAGGATCCTTTGGTTTGAATAACATCCTCCTAACACCAGAATGGGGGCCAAGGGTGCGTTTTACCAGTATATTCACCACCCTTAGACTGGAGGGAACCCCCATTCCTGGTGATGACCTGTGCACCCGTTGTTTATCCTGCGCTGAGAACTGTCCAGTGGGGGCTATTGAATCAGAATATCCCGTTAAAAGGATAACTTCCGAAGGTGATACTGGATCTACAGATGATTTCCCTCCCCTAATTAACAAGATCTCCTGTGCCACCCGCAGCCGGAAACTGAGGCGAGAATACCGGTCCCCCTGTGGCATATGTATCAAAGTATGCCCAGTTGGCGAAGACCGGAAACTATTTGAAAGGGAAAACACCACCATGTACACCCAGAGGGATGGTTTTGAAAAGTACCATCAGGCATGGGACCATGTACGCAGCTACGGGAGTAAAAAAATAATTTTCAGATGATATGATCATAGGATGGGAGTTCCATCCATTAATAAAGAGAATTAATAATGTTTCATGGTAAATGTTATTCTTGATGAAATATTCATATTATAGATTAGGGAAATATCACTTTATTTAGAATTACATTAAAACTTATTAAACCGAATTAAGAGGATTTTTCATGAATCACCGTTTTGCTCGTCGAATGAATAAAATACCAAGGTCTTTTGTCCGGGAAATCTTGAAGGTCACCGATGATGAAGATATGATTTCCTTTGCTGGTGGACTTCCCAATCCACAGTCCTTCCCGGTGGAGGCCATTAAAGATGCCACATCCCGGGTTCTGACTGAAGACGGGGAGAAAGTTCTCCAGTACAGCACCACTGAGGGTTACCGCCCTTTAAGGGAACTTATAGCCCAGCGATATAAAAAGCAGGGTCTCCAGGTGGAAGTGGATGATATTCTCATTACCAATGGATCCCAGCAGTGCCTGGATCTGGTGGGGAAGGTTTTCCTGGACTGTGATGATGGGGTGGTTATGGAAAGACCCACCTATCTGGCGGCGATACAGGCTTTTGGATTGTATGAACCACAATTCCATTCCGTACCACTTCTGGATGATGGTGTGGACACCGAGGCCCTGGAAAAAATCCTGAAAGAGGAAGAAATTAAACTATTCTATTCAGTCACCAGTTTCCAGAACCCCACGGGAATAACCTACTCACGAGATAAAAGACGGGAGGTTGCTGAAATTCTCACAAAACACAACACCATCCTGGTTGAAGACAACCCATACGGTGAGATCAGGTTCATGGGGGAGGACATCCCACCTATCAAATCCATGATCCCGGATTCAATCCTTTTTGGAACCTTTTCCAAGATCGTCTCCCCTGGTATGAGGATGGGATGGATTGTGGCCCCTCCCGAGGTTATGGAAAAACTGGTAACTGCCAAACAGGCCTCTGATCTCCATTCCAATTACTTCACCCAGAGGGTGGTCTACCAGTACCTCCAGGATAACAACGTGGACAACCATATTCAAAATATAAGGAAACTCTACAAGTCCCAGAGGGACCAGATGGTCCAATCCATCAGAGAATACCTGCCGGAGGGTGTTAAACACACAGCCCCTGAAGGTGGGATGTTTTTATGGGTCACCCTTCCGGAAGGAATGTCTTCCATGGATTTATTTAAACTGGCAATTAAAGAGAAAGTTGCCTTTGTACCAGGGGAAACATTCTACACTGAAAACCCTGAAACTGATACCATGAGACTGAATTTCTCCAACTGCTGTGAGGAAGAGATCATAGAGGGTATGAAGAGACTGGGAACTGCCATCCAGAAGATGGAAGACCTTTGATTTAGACATCATGATGATTTAACTCGTAATGCAAATTTAAAGATTACTAAAGATTTCAACAGGTAAAGCAAATTTAAAGGTTACTGAAGATTTAGCATAGGGTAATCAGAGGTTATTTAAATGAAAATCAAATATGTATGTCCATTAATTGCAGTGGAAGACATTCAAAAATCCCGAAAATTCTATGAAGATGTTTTAAAGCAGGAAGTGGAAATGGACCACGGGGCTAACGTTGCCTTTAAGGGCGGTTTTGCCATACACGACGCTGCACACTATCAGGGGCTTTTAGGGGAGTCATACCCCATAGATATCCGGGTTAAAAAGAATTTTTTAGAACTTTACTTTGAATCCGAGGATTTGAACCGTCTTCAGGAAAAATTAGATTCAATTAACACTAAATTTCTCCACCGGATACAGGAGCAGCCCTGGGGGCAGAGGGTTATGCGTTTTTATGACCCGGATGGTTACATAATTGAGGTGGGTGAACCCCTGGAATTCGTGGTGAGAAGATTCGCCCAAGAGGGTTTCTCCCCTGAAGAGGTATCTCAAAAGTCTTCTTTGCCCCTTGAATTTGTGGAAACAGTTCTGGATCAAAAATAAGTGCTTATAATCCCTGACAGTAAATAAAGATCAAAAACAGTGATGAAAACTACCAGAATCAGGATATTCCAATTTACAAGTTTGGTTGCCCTTTCTCTTTTAGCTGTGCGACTGATGAGAAGGTACAAACCCACCATTGTGGGGAACAATGACATCAAAGCCATTAACTGGAAGTTGATCCCCGGGAAGATGCCTGAAAGAGACAGGAGCATGAGGGACAGAGTTCCCAGCACCCCTACCAAACCAATAGATATGAACCCTATTTTCCGCCCTTTTTTCACTATAAAAGTGTTTTTATGGCCTTTTTTATCACCCTCCATATCAGGGATTTCAACGCTTAAGATAAAGCTAGTCATGAAAATGACGAATGGTAACGTGAACAGCACTATTTTCAAATCCAGATATCCACAAATCGCCACGTAACCAGCTGCGGGTAAGATAAATCCACTCAGAGCAGTTACAACCTCACCTAACCCCCTGTAAGATAGTTTTAATGGGGGTGCTGAGTAGTACCACGCAATGAAATTCCCAAAAAGGGCGATTAAAAGAAATGTTAAGGATGAATAAATAAAAGAGAAGATTACGGCCAGAGATAAGGATAAAATGATTAATAGGATTCCAAACTTTTTTGCCAGCGGCCGGAGCTCCGGGTTTCGAACCAGAACACCACTTCCCCCTGCAAAAAGGGTGGACTGGTTGTAGTGATCCACTTCAAAATCCCAGTAATCATTGCTGTAGGAAACAGATAGATGGGCTAATAGTAAAACTGCATATCCTCCTAAAAATCTATCCCATAAAAAAGGCATGTTAAAAGTAACTGCCAGTAGTGCACCATTGGTGAAACATAGGAAACCAAATAAAAGAAATGGTAAACGTCCTAGTTTAAGGATTAAACCTATTTTATTTAGCCAGATTACCCTTACCCCCACACCTAAGTGGTTTAAAATTAATTCTATATTTATAATTGTACTTGGATATTCTTATTCTTTCCCATGAACAATTCATTAACAATTCCAATTCTAGTTAAAGCTAGTAAAAGAAAATCCAATAATTGGCCGTTATATTGGCAGTGGGCCTGTTAATAAATTCATCCTAATAGAACAGTCCCTTAAAATTAGTTTTATTTATGATATACCAGCACTTTATCAATATGGTGGCCATCCATATCCACCACTTCAAAATTAAGGTTCTCGGACTGGAATGATTCTCCAGTCTCCGGTATTTTACCTAGATAATTCAGTATAAAACCGGCCAGAGTCTGGTAAACACCCTTTTCTTCATCAGATAATGCTTTGATTTGGAGTATATCCTTAAATTCATCAATGGATATGGCCCCATCAATTAACCAGCTCCCGTCCGGTCTTTGAACTGCTTTGGGTTCATCTGGTTCGTCCATGGCTGGAATTTCACCCACAATTGATTCCAGAATGTCGTTAAGAGTGATTAATCCTTCAATACTTCCATACTCATCCACAACAATGGCCATGTGCACATTGTCCTGAGATTCCTTAAACAGGTTTAGAATGTCCAGAACATCAGAACTTTCCGGGACAATAATGGGACTTTTAAGGTACTCATTAAGGGTGTTCCCATTTTCTATTTCCACCTCAAAAAGATCCTTTAACTGTATTACACCTAAAAAGTTGTCCAGGGAATTTTTTCCCACTGGAAACATGGCTCTTTTACTTCCAGTTATTTTGGCTTTAATATTTTCCACAGAATCATCCACATCAAGCCAGGTTATCCCGGTTTTGGGTGTCATAAGTGAACTGGCCCTTCTATCATCCAGGAGGAATACTCGTTTTATTATGTCTTCCTCAGTTTTCTCAAATTCCCCAGTTTGGGTACCTTCTTCTATCAGGAGTTTGATTTCTTCTTCTGAAACGTTTTCTTCCTGGGCTTCCTTCACCTGGAGGATCTTGAGAACTGCTTCCATGGATAAACTGAGTAAAGCAACCAGTGGTGATGCGATTTTTGATAGGTACTTCATTGGCTTGGCAATTTTCACCGCAATTTGTTCCGGGTTGTTCAGGGCGATTCTCTTGGGAACCAGCTCCCCCACTATCAAGGAGAGGTAGGTGATAATCAGAACCACTATTAAGAATCCTAAGGCTTCACTGTAGGGTTGTAAAAGTGGAATGCCTGCCAGGCTACGGGATATATTTTCGGCAAGTGTTGCACCACCAAAAGCACCGGCTAAAATACCGATGAGGGTTATTCCGATTTGTATGGTGGATAAAAATTGGTTTGGTGATTCTGCAAGTTCGATGGCTGTGTCAGCATTTTTGTTACCGGCTTGACTCATCTTTTGCAGTTTTATCCTTCGGGATGTGATTATGGCAATCTCAGAAAGGGCAAAAACACCGTTTAAGATTACTAAAATTAGAATAATTAGAATTTCTAGATATATTAAATCCATTGCCCATCCCAGCGTGTGCATCTATATTTCAGATATGTCATCAGTAGAGTTATTTTTATATTACTTTAAGATTTATATGAATATAAAGGGTTAAATAAGTATAAAAGCGCAGGGGACGGGATTTGAACCCGCGAGATCCAAAGGATCATGGGATTAGCAGTCCCACGCCGTACCAGGCTGGGCCACCCCTGCAAATGAATATAAAAAAGTGGTAAATAAAACATTGTCAACCCTACTATTTAAATATAGGGAATTTTTTTAAAAGGGATTTTTCATTATCTATTGGTGATGTTTTATAAATGTTTTTAACATCGGGGATCATACCGGAATTAATGGTTTAAGTTATATTTTTTTATTCACCATGTTTAACGATTGATTGGTTTTATAAGTTTAAGTGGGCGTGTTCAAGGGTGGACAGCCATCCTGGATGCTGGTGATCCAAAATCCCAACTCCGCCCCGTTACTCCACAAGCATCAGCTGTCTAAGGTAGAGCTGCTTCTTTCCAGACCTGACCCGTTCCCTTGGTTAAGACAGTTTACTCCAGCCCTCCAGCTAAAGTTCTGCCACCACTAATCCTGCGGGACGAGGTTTCTACGTTGAAATCCTGGGCCAACACCCATTCAAACTGCCGCCCCTTGAACTTCGACTGCACCATATAGGGGATGTGCGCTTACAGAGGACCCCTGACCCTCCAGTCTAGCCCAGTTAATGTTGGTACTGATGGTATTTTAAGGTTGCGATCAGGATATTTGCCACCAATACAAAACAAGTTAAGTTTATAAACTTCACAAAGTTTTCTCCAAAAAAACAGAATATCCCATATTCAGAAACTTGAGATCTATGAGTTCCAGTGATTTATGCCTATAAAAAAAGATTTTTGCAGGGAAAAAAATGGGTCAAAAATATTTCAACCATCTCCCCCATATTATTAGCATGGAATGGCTGCTAGTTATTGGTGTGGTTATCAGTGTCTACATGGCCTTCAACATTGCTGCCAATGACATTGGTAATTCAGTGGGGACAACAGTAGGAAGTGGTTCCCTTACCCTGCGCAAAGCCCTGATCATGGGGGCAGTATTTGAATTTTTCGGGGCCATGTATCTGGGAAATAATGTGATAAAAACTGTGGGTAGTGGGATAATCAATGCCGACATCCTACCGGCCACCGGAGCGTTTATAATCACCCTGGCTGCTGCACTGTGGATAACCATAACCCTCATTAAAAAAATACCCATATCTGGCTCCGATGCCATTATCAGTGCTGTTTTTGGATATGGTCTGGTTGCTGTGGGCATCAACAACATGAACCTGAATGTTTTAGGCCTTATACTTACTAGCTGGATTTTATCCCCCCTTCTAGGGCTTTTAATAGGGTTTTTCCTATATTATCTTCTTAAAAATGCGTTTTTGGAGAAAGTTAAGGATATTGCAGTAAAGGGCCGTTTGGAGAAGGTTTTCTCCTACCTCCAGATTGGTAGTTCTGCCTTTGCAGCGTTGAATGTGGGGGCTATTGACATAGCAGTGGCCACCGGTGTGCTCTATTATGCCTTCGGAGCCAGTGCTGGCTTGGACATTAAACTCATTGGAGCCATAGGCATTGTTATGGGGATCATGGTGGCTGGGGGGAGAATTACCGACACCATAGGGAGGAGGATAACTGATCTCATCCCTTCGAGGGGTTTTGCAGCCCAGATATCTGCAGCTTCAGTGATTTTCCTCTTCGCCACCATGGGAATGCCAGTTTCGCCCACCCAGACCCTGGTGGGAACCGTTATTGGAGTGGGTTTGGCCAGGGGCACCCAGACCATCAAACTGGATGTGATAAAAAACATTGCCACCACCTGGATTGTTACCATTCCCGCCTGCATTGGGATTTCTGCAGGATTGGCAATTCTTTTGAACTTTTCACTGAATTAGACCATATATTTATAAAAAAAAATATAATGATAAGGTAATTTTACAAAATAATGCATAATACTTCTTTTTTATAGGATTTTTCGGTCAATAATTGAAACTGTTCGTAATAAAAAATATATGAAACCAGTACCATATAATTATTAAGTTTATGGTTTAGATGTTTTGATTTTTAGGAGGGAAACAATGAAAGCAGATGCAGTTAAGATTGCAGATGGTGTGTACTGGATTGGTGTCCTTGATTGGGATATTCGAGATTATCATGGTTACACCCTTAATGGAACAACCTATAATGCATTTTTAGTATTTGGAGATAATGAGGTTGCAGTGGTAGATAACACTTACCCTGGTTCTTCAGCACAGTTATGGGGTAGGATAAAGGATGCCTTTAGCCAGGAGAACCGGGAATTAAAGATTGATGTGATTATCCAGAACCATATTGAAAAGGATCATAGTGGGGCTCTAACTGAAATTCACAAGCGTTTCCCTGATGCTCCAATTTACTGCAGCCAGGTGGCAATAAATGGTTTGAAACAACACTATCCCGGACTGGCTGATGCTGACTTCCACCCGGTGAAAACCGGTGACACCCTGGAAGTAGGGGGCCGTACCCTGGCCTTCCTGGATGCCAAAATGTTGCACTGGCCAGACAGCATGTTCACCCTCCTCCTGGATGAGGGTATACTGTTTTCCAATGATGCCTTTGGCCAGCACCTCTGTTTCAGGGAAAGGTACGATCATGAAATACCAGAATACGTGTTGATGAATGCTGCCCAAAAATTCTACGCCAACCTGGTGACCCCCGCCTCAATGCTGGTGGTGCGCAAGCTGGAGGAGGTTAAGGAACTGGGGTTACTAGAGAATATTAGGGTCATAGCCCCATCCCATGGTCAGATCTGGACTGATCCCATGAAGATCATCACTGCCTACACCAACTGGGCTACTGGACAGTGTAAAGACAAAGCCACCATTATCTATGACACTATGCATTACTCCACCCGTATGATGGCCCATGCCCTGGCTGAGGGTCTCATGAGTGGAGGGGTGGATGTGGCCATGTACTTCATGCATACTGATGAGCGTAGCGAAATGGTTAATGACATCCTGGATAGTAAAGCCTTGCTTCTGGGAGTTCCAACACTCTTCAACGGACCATACCCCAGTGCCGGGGATCTGCTCTACTACCTGGAGGGCCTGAGCTTCCAGCGCACCGGACTTAAACGACTGGCAGTTACCTTCGGCTCCAAGGGATGGAGCGGTAAGGCCGTGGACAAAGTAGCAGACACTCTCACTAAATGCGGATTCGAAGTTTTTGATAAATATGAGGTTAACTATGTACCTACTGGTGACCAGCTGGATAAGTGTTACCAGATAGGTCAGGAAATTGCAGGGAAGATTAAGGAAATGTAAGAGTAACTAAATAACGTAGCAAATTTGAGGGCCCTTAGGAAATTTAATGACTAAGGTGACTAATGTGAAAAAATAAAACAGGGAATCGGAGGGTGAAAAATGGAAGAACTGGAATTTGAAAGTGGGCTGGACAATGAGAAAAAGGTGATAATAACCCTGTTCTGGACCAACCGGAAGGCTGCCCGGACTGAAGGCTGTGCTCCGTTCCGGATAAAAAAAATAGAAACACTAAACGAAACATATACTCCCCAGGGGACTAAACTGCTTAAAATAAGTGATGAAATCATGGCTGATATGGTTCAAACACTGAATGCAGGTAAAACCATACCCATGGAGTTCAATATAGGTGAAGAGAACCTGAATGTTTCCTTAAGTGCAGATTCTCTCTCAGTCACTGCTCAAAAGAGTCCGGAGATAGAAGAGGAGATAATTGAAAAACTGGAAATGGAATTAACCAAGAAGTTTCCCAACTTATGTGACTCATTCACCCCCAGGATAACTCCTCAAAGTTAAAAAATAATCCCATATCCCTTTTTTATATTTTTTAATTAACCTTAGAATGACTTTTCTAATTTATTCAGATTTTCTAACTATTCAGAAGGGATCAGTATAATTAAGGGAATCTATTTCCATAGCAAAGCTAATCACGCCCCCATCAAACAGGGACAATTTTTGATATCAATTCTTCTTTTATACCCACTAAAAAACCATTTAAAAAGAGAAATATGAAGATTAAGGTATTGGAATCTAGAATAGGTATTAAATCTTAATGGATCTAATTATATCCCCATCGGAAACAATACCCACCAATTTATGATCATCCAGTACTATTAACTGGTTGATTATACCCTCATCTGAACCGTATTCATGCATTTTCTGCACTGCAGTGGCCAGGTCGTCTTCAGGAGATACATATATTACCTGATCAACCATCACTTCCCCTACAGTGGTTCCCAGTTCATATTTATCCAGTATCAGGTTGTGACCGAGATCAGTGGCAGTTACAATTCCCACCAGTTTTCCATTATCATCCACAACTGGTAGTGAGCTTATTTTGTACTTCATCAGTTTTTCAAAGGCAAATACAACATCTTCAGTGGGAGGGACAGTTATAACCGTCTGGCTCATTACATCCTTAACCTTCAGTTTCCGTAACATGGTCTTCACTTCCATAGGTTTTAGTAATATCTTCAATAATCGATTCAATGGTGGTAGTGATGTCAATGTTTTCGATCACTGGCACGTGGTACTTGTTAGCCTGACTCTCAAAATATTTATGAGTTCTTCTAATAGCTCCAAAGTAATTCATGTACCTTTCAAGGGGCCTTCTTGCCCATTGTTGCCTGCACCTTGAGTAAAATCTGCCTTTATGAACTTCTTCATCTTCCAGGGTTAGAATAAACATGTGCACGTTATCCCTGGAAACCAGGTCTTCCCTGATGAATCCGGGTACTATGTGGACACCTTCAATTACTATGCTAATACCTTCGGTTATGGATCGTTCAATAACTGCTTCCACACCCACACTCACCGTGTCCACATGGTCTCTGAATCCTATTAATACTTCATCCAGTTCTGGTGGTGGTGGTATGCGCAGGGAGCGGTAGGCGGTGTAGCTGGATTCGTAGATGGTGGGGAGGAGGTCCTTTGATGCGATTTTACGCATTACTTCCCGTATCATATCGGTACTGATCATGTTACGGATTCCCAGTCTGTTGGCCACCTCGAATGCTATGGAGGAAGTTCCCACCCCAGATGAACCTCCTATGAGAATCACTAAAGGATCCTGGCACTTTCTTATCCTTTTCCAAAGTCCATATTGGACTGCTATTTCACTGTCCTCTTTTTTGAGCCTTTGACGGACGATATTCACCAAGTCATCCAGTTTGATTAATTTTACGCCATCTTTTTTGAGTTGAGCTTCGATCTGGGATGAGAATGTGTATGCCTTGTTGGGATCCATTTCAGCACGGGTTAAAGACCTGGCTAAAACTCCCTTTGAAAAGGGTTCCCTGTATTTTTTCCCGCTTACCTCTCCTTCAACCATAATCATATCTATCTCACCTCAAAATGGCAACAATGTAAATATTTAAAAAAATCAAGATATTATTTGTCAACATCATTTAAATCATTTTCTCTTAGGATTTTTTTTATCAGGGAATATTATAAGCGATTGTTGAATTTAAAGTTTTATTATTTCAGTTTCAATTTTTTCCCTTGTGGAATCATCCCGAATTTGGATTAAACATGCGTAACCCTGTGATAGTTCCCCCGGGTTTACGATGGTGGTTTTACCAATCTTATCAGTGCCGCTGGCTTCGTGAATATGACCACAGATGTTCAAGGTAGGCTGCACATCTTCAATTATTTTACGGAGGCTCGTACTACCCACATGCACCCCTGAAGGTAAGAGGTCGGTTTTAGTATTATAGGGCGGGGCGTGGGTGATGAAAAGGGTTATTTTTTCATCTTTTATTCCCTCAATGGCCCTTTTAGCTTCATCATAGATTTGCACCTCCTCAAATTCAAGGGGGGTGTCAAATGGTGTAGGGTTTGATCCTCCAAACCCACATATTCCTATGTTTTTAATTACTACATTACGTGCGTGGATATTTATAGCCCTGGAGTTATCAATGTTAGTATGTATGGATCTGGGGTCACAGTTTCCAGGTATGACCATTACCGGTATTTCGAATGAACTGATTTCATTCAAGAGGTCCTCTCCCAGTTCAGGGGGGCCGAAATGGGTTATATCACCAGCAATAATTATCAGGTCCACTTTGTTATCAGTTAGGTAAGTGATGATGGGTTTTATATCGCCATGGAGATCGCTTACAGCTAGTATTTTCATAGGTTTTTCCCCTTAATTTAAAAAATTGAGTTTGAACACTTAAACTACTGACTAAAATCTAACTAGAAAAATTACAATTGGAATAAGGTGAATCGAAGGCATTCCAACTGATCTTTTTTTTATTCCATATCATTTATCTGTTCCTTGAAAAATGAGGAAAGTTCCTGGAGACTTTTTTTAATGTTTTCCTTATCCCCATACACCACCAGCAGGGCATCTTCCTCAAATTCAATGATAACATTTTCATATTCTGCAATTTCCTGAACCCTATCCTCGGATAGGGGGGCTTTGAAGTTCATTCGGACCATTGAAAATCCTGAGGGTGCGCCAACCACGAATTTAGACTCAGTTTTCTTTTGAGGATAGACTTCTTCTCCCCTGGAAGCCCTTAAAAGTTTATCCATCCATTTGTCAGCGTACTCTGAACCTAACTCTTCAGCTAAACCCATTAAAGCATCCTGTATTGAGGTTAAAAATTCGTTGATGCGTTTGACTTCTACCTGTCTTTGCGGGTCTGTGGGATCCACTTTGTAGAAGTTAATGGTGGTTTTGGCCATCTGGATGTTTTTGGTGATTTCTTTAGGGATCTCCATTTCCTTCTTTCTAAGATCTGTGAGAAGTTCCACCAGCACCAGCCATGTCTGTTCTGCTGGCAATTCATTCATAGTAACCTTCCAGAACCTGTTTTGAACGGTGGTTAAGTTTGGCATCAGCTACCTTAAGCTCTTCATCAATATCTTCTAAGCTTTTATATAAATCTAAAAACAGTACATAAACACTTTCTGTGCCTGTAATATCAAGAATGGCTATGTCATCAGCATCAGTTATTGTTTTATCATCTATGGATGCTTTGTACTGTACAAAAGGACCGTATTTTTCCGGTAAATCCGTGTATTTGAATACTCCAGCCAGAGTAGCTACGAACAAAAAAACACCTCTTTATAAGTTTGGTTAATTCTTAGTTAAAATCAGTATTTAATTAGTATTTTGAAAAATAAAAAACTTATGGGTAAAAAAAGAAGATGATGGAAAATGTGTTTATTCTCCACCGGTAATTTCATCCAGTTTTGCCAGGGCAGGGTCTGCACTGATCTGATGAGCATCGACAGTTAGGTCGTCTTTACTGACCCCCATTGCCAGTCCGTAGAGTTGCGCCAGGTGGAAAACAGGTATATCCCAGTTTTCGTCGTAGGCTTTGTTAACTTCGGTCTGTCCTACATCGAACTGTAAATGACAGAATGGACAAACGTTAACTATAGCGTCTACTCCTGCTGCTTTCATATTCTGGAGTTTTTCACGGGTGAATGATAGAGTTACATCTATGTCTCGGGATCTTAATCCACCACCAGCTCCACAGCACATCATTTTGTCCTTGTAAGGTACTGATTTTGCTCCGGTTACTTCCACCAGCTCATCCAGTATGGTTGGCTGGATTGGGTCGTCGATATCGATTTCAGCACTTGGTTTGAGGAAGTGACAGCCGTAGTGTACTGCAACGTTAAGGTTTAAGGGGTTGGTAACGGATTCTGCTAGTTTGTCCATTCCAACATCGTTGTAAAGGATTTCAGCGAAGTGTCTTACGTTTATTTCGCCTTTGTATTCACGACCAGCTTCTGCTAGAACACCGTTGATCTTTTCCTTCATTGCGGCGTCTTCGTGGAGCATGTGGTTGGTTTCAAATAGTGATCCGAAACATCCATTACACTCGGTCATGATGTCGTTACCCTGTTCTTCGGCTATGGTTAAGTTCCTGGCAGCGATGGCAGCCCAGGTGGTTCTGTCGAAGGATCCGAATACTCCGGGTGCTGGGCAGCATGATGCTCCTTCCATATCCTGTAGTTCGATATCCAGATTGTCAAACATGATCCGGGTTGCCTTTTCAATTCCAGGGTACCGGTTGTTCATTATACATCCTAAGAAATATGCGAATGCCATTTTTATCACCTTATTCTAGTTCTCCTGTTTCCCAGTTGTAGCCGATTAGGGTGTCGAAACCTGTGGCTTTAACTATTGTTTGTACTTCTTCCAGTGCTTCTGGGAACTGGTGAGTGGTTGGTGGTAGTTCAGTTAGACCAACACTTTTTCGTAATGCCATGGTGGCGTCGTTAATTGGTACACCGTGTCCGGTTTTTGTAACGAATAATCCGGTCATTTTGTGTGATTGGGCCATGAATCCAGCCTGTGCAGCCTGGTTTCTTATGATCTTCACGATGTCTACGATTTTAATTCCTCGTGGGCATCTTTCCTGACATTCGTAACAAGTGGTACACATCCAGATAGAGTCGTCGGATATAACGTCTTCTTTGAGTCCCATTACAGCCCTTCTAACTACTCCTCTTATCCGGTATGGGGTTCTTCTTCCTGATGGGCAGGCACCAGTACAGGTACCGCACTGGAAACATATGGCCACTGACTCTGCGCCAGCATCCATGATTTCCTGTTTGAAATCTTCATCTACATCTGCACGGGTTATAGGTTTTTCATCACTTTGCAGTAAAGTCATGCTTTCACTCCTTTCTTTTTTTGGCTTTTCTTCTGATATGACTGGTTCGTCAGCTTCAGATTCTTCAGTTTCAGCCTTTTCCGGTTCAATTTCTTCTGGAATCTCTGTATCAGATTCTGATTCAGTTACTTTCTCAGGTTCTGAAATTTCAGGTTCTGATTCCGTTGTTTTTTCTGGTTCTGATATTTCAACAGTTGTTTCTGAGGGTTCTTCCCCAGTTACTGGTTTTTCTTCAACCGGTTCCTCTTTGGCTTCCACCGGCGTCTCTTCAGCTGGAGTTTCTGGTTCTGTTGATTCTGTTACTTCTGATTTCTCAGGAACTTCCTCGACTGTCTCTTGTGTTACTGTTTCTTTTTCTTCAACCGGGGGCTTTTCTGTCTCTGATTTTGCCACTTTATCTTTATTTTGCGGCTCTTCTCCGCCACTAATTACGTTTTTTAAGCGATCTAAAAAGCTCATTATATTCACGCCCCGGTCATCCCACGGTTCTCTTGGAAAACCATGTGATTTCCAGTTAAAAGTCTTTAGTATAGAGCTATATAAAGGTTGCTAAAAATTAGCTAGCTGTAACCTTTTAGGTTACACCTTCAGAGGATAAGTGTATTAAATTGTAATGAATAAAATAAATAATTGATTATGAATCTATTGATTAAAAATTAACATTACAAACCATTAATTATTAAAAAAGAAACTGATCACATGTTGGAAATAAAATCACACGACGGACCGGCGAGGCAGGGAAAGTACCAGACTACTGAAACACCAAATATTTTAGAATTTAATCCAGAGTTAATGGTTCCAGACGAACCAATGCCCTACGATGTACCTCGAGAAATGGCAGAATGGTCTGTGAAAAATACTCTGAAACATGCCGAGAAAGGTGATGTTAAACAGATAGCAGTGATTCACGGGGCTAAGTACCCTAATCTTCGCTTGGAATGTGCTGCTGGACTGGAAGAATTAGGTTATCGGCTTTTCCTGGTGGCTAATCCTGAAGAACTGTTAAGAAGACCTCAAGATCTTTTGAAGATAATCACCAGCCTACGGCAGAATATTAGTCCCAACTCATCTCTATTCTTCCCATTCGTGGAACTGAATTTTGTACCCTTACTGGTTTATCTAGGTGTGGATTGGTTTGGAAATTCCAGTGCAGATTATTATGCTAAAATAGGGGTGATGACCACACCTCACAATAATTATAACCTACAACAGTACCCAGTATATGATTTAAACCCAGAAGAACTAAAGAAATATAATCGTGAGTCTCTGGACTTCGTTTTGAGGGAGGTGAGGGCCAATATAAAAAACGGAACTCTGCGTAATCTGGTAGAAGAAAGATGCTGCTCTTCCCCTGAAGCAATGTCTGCTCTGAGGATTTTAGACAGAGATTATGGGGATTTTGTGGATAGTTACACCCAATTATACTAATCATAATGAAACTATCCATTCCTTATCTTATTAAAAAAATGCCTAAGGTTTTTTGGGAAAAAATTACCATATTATTGAATATTTACTTTTTAAAAGATTCCACCAGGTAATGGTATTTCCCAACTTCGGTGGTTCCACCAATCTTAAATCCATGTTCTAACAGAATTTTTTCCACATTTTCAGGAGTTAAACGAACATCGTAGGATGGTCCTGGTGGCCCCACCACTTTAATGAATTCCACCACTGCAAAGGTGCCACCTGGCTTTAAAACCCTCTTAATTTCAGATAAAGGCAGATTTAAGGTTCCTTCCGCTGCAAATCCATGGAGTACATTAGCCATGACACACTTATCCACAGATTCATCATCCAACGGTATCATTACAGTCATATCCGCCAGAATCGGTGCGATGTTATTTATTCCTTCCTTTTTGATTTCTGCTTTTAGCTGATCCAGGCTGGGCTGATAAACATCCAAAGAGAATATTTTCCCTTCATTTCCCACCAAACCGGAAGCAGCCAGTGATATGTGCCCATCACCACAACCAGCATCCATTAAAGTCTGTCCTTGCTTTAAACCCATGGCTGACAATACAGTTTTAGGGTCCAGTATATCCCGGGTTGATTTACCATGATGTTTATGGCCGTGTTTTTCCATCTGCATATCCATCAACTCCTCATACTTTTAATATTGACTGTTCCTTCCTAATCAATTATTATGCCATTCCACCCACTAAAAAAAAGAGGGTTTTTTAGTACCCCCTTTGTTTCTTATTTTAGTTTTCTGCTCTTAATCTATTTTTGGAAAACAATCCCACCCCAATGATGAATAGAATTATGGTTAACAGAACTGCCCATCCCACTTGATAGGCTATGGTATCCCATCCCCCACCGAAGGTTAGGGTGGATCTGAGGGCGTTCAGGATGTGTGTCCAGGGAAGTAGGTCGTATACCTGGAATGGTTGTCCCCAGAAGTTGGCGATCACCACTTGAGGTAAAGGGAAGAATGCCCCAACCAGGAAACTGGTGGGAACACTTATAAGGGTCCCCAGGTTGGCCGCCTGCCTGTCGTTACGGGCAAAGGCAGCTATTATCATTCCCAGAGATATGGAAGCCACTCCTCCAATTATCCCCACTAAAATAGCCAGTAAAAGAGTGTATAAACCCCCCTGCCAATGGAATCCGATTAAAACCGCCACTGTTAGAAGGATTATAACCTGTGCAGCGGCAATAAGTGACCAAGGTATGAGTCCACCGAATAAAAGGTCGAATGATGTCATTTTAGAGAGTTTAAGTCTGGATAGGGTTCCTTTTTCCACTTCACGAGTTAAGGCAGCGGCCACAGTGGTGGTTAAAAGGAGTATGGCAAATACAATCATTCCAGGGGCCATAAAGTCGAAGGTGGTGAAGGAACCGGTTCCGGGAATGGATTCCACCCTAGTCTGCAGGTAGGTGTCCGCTTCAACTCCCGGAGATCCAGTAAATGCATTCCTTATTTCACTCATGAGTTTATCCTGGTATTGTCCCAGTACACCGGTTAATATTCCCTGACTCACCCCAAATCCAATGTAGCTAGTGTCTCCCCTGATAATTAGGGTGGATGTAACATTGGAAGGAGGATTAATGGTTGTCTGCTGCTGTATGGTGCTGGTGATTAGTGCCACCACTGATTGGGAGAAGTTGGGAGGTATGATTAGCTCGGCATCCACATCCCTTGTTTTGATTTTTTTATCGGCATCAGTTTCAGTGGTTTTGGTGACGTTAAACAGATTCACATCACTGTCAGGATAAGTGGAGTCTTCCAGAACTTTGGTTAGATTGTTCCCGAAGTTCACCTGTTCCCCGGTACCAGGCAGGGTGGCCCCGGTGTCGTAGTTAACCACGGCGATCATGTTAGGTTGGTTATTCTGGCCCATCCCCCCAAATGCAAATCCAAAGACCAGCATGAAGAACATTGGAAAAAGCAGGATCATTGCCAGGCCCCTGCGGTCACGTATCAATTCTTTAAAATCCTTTTGGGCTATGCTTATAAACTTCATTTTCTACTCCCTCAGCCCTGTGCCAGTCAGATCTATAAATACATCCTCCAGAGTATTCTGACGAATAGAAAGGTCAGAAACATGCACACCAGTGGTTTCCACCAGGTCTATTATCTGTGGGAGTTTGCCCACAGCATCCAGGGCACGGACATTCAATCCATCATCTATTTCTACCACAGCCTGTACATCAGGCATATCCGCCAGGATATTGATAACTTCCTGATTTGAGGCCGGGTTGGAGAGCTTCATTTCCACCACATCACCTTCACCTATCTCCTTTTTAAGGTTGGAAGGTGTGTCCAGGCGGAGGAGTTTACCATGGTCAATGATGGCGATACGGTCCGATAATCGGTCGGCTTCATCCATTAAGTGGGTAGTTAAAATAACGGTTTTGCCCTCATCATCCCGCAGGCTGCGTATGTAATGCCATAACACCCGGCGGGACTGGGGGTCAAGACCTTCAGAGGGTTCATCCAGCACTACAATATCTGGCTGGTGCACTACAGCCATGGCCAGGTTCAAACGACGTTTCATTCCTCCGGATAGCTGAGCAACAAGGGTGTTAGCCTTGTCCTGCAGGAAAAGATCATCCAAGAGTTTCTGTACTCGTACCTTTAATTCATTCCTGGGAACCTGGCACATGTCTCCCATGAGCATGAGGCTTTCCTTACAGGTTAAAAAGTCCCATAAAACCAGTTCCTGGGGGCAGATACCTATGGTGCATTTTTCGATTTTTTCCACACCCTTTCCATCAATGAATATCTGTCCACTACTAGGACGTAACAATCCCACCATCATATTTATGGAAGTGGTTTTACCAGCCCCATTGGGCCCTAAAAAACCAAAAACCTCACCTTTTTTTATTTTTAAATTCAGGTTATCTACCGCCCTGAAATCACCAAAATCCCGGGTGACTTCACGGGCCTCTATAATAATGTTGCCAGCCATTTTATTCCTCCATTATTAATACACATTTATGTAAATTATTAATAATAACTATTTAGGGAAACGCAAGTTATGGAAAACCAAGGTTTCCGGTGCAGCCAGTTCAGGCTTCGATTAACCAGGAAATGATAACTGTAAGTTATAGTAATGCCCCTTGTTTTTTCTATATATACCCGGCTGAGAACTCCTGATTAAGTAGATAATTGATTTTATTTTTCTACCCTGAAGTTTTTCCATGGTAATGATATTCCATGAAGATTTATTCCATGAGATATAGATTATAGATATTAGATAATTAGATGCATCACCTGATAGCCAATTATGGCTGATTGTGAAAGAAGAGATTTATAACCGGAAATTGAAGGAATTAGTTTAGTTAAGGATAATAAGAGGTGTTAGAAATGATTGACCGGATTGAAGTGAGCATGATCAATGAAAGTGTGCATAACTTCAGAAAAGGTGAATTTGGAGTGGAATCAATTGAAATCCATGAAAAACGTGGTTTAATTGAGATTATTTATGTTGCACAGGAGACTGGGCATAAAATCGTACTGATTCCCCTGCAAAATGTGGAAAAATGTGAATTTACTGATAAATATGTAAGTTCTGAGAATGAGTGAGGTTTAAAAGATTTTAGGAATATGGAAGTTTTAATTAGTAAAGGCGTATGTATATCCCTAAAATTAACAGATCTCTAAATTCATTACTTATTCCTAAAATTTGAACCCATATCAGTCGAGCTTTGGTCAATTATCAGACCAGTCACTTATTAAGTTTATTTTGATAGTATTTTGAATAAACTGCTCCTAATGGGTTGTGGGTAAGGACTCTGTCCTTTACAACCAGAGTAGTTACTGGAGCCTCTGAATGTCTGGTGAACAGTATGTCATGACCAATACACAGTCCAATTATGATGTTAAGGTCTGTGTTTTTTTCATTGAGAATTGATGCCTGCCCTAAGGGGTTGCACATGGATTCATAACTTTTTTTATCAATCTGTTCCAGTTTGAAATCTGCCTTATCAATACCACATACCTTACAGCAAACTGAGTAGACCTTAAAATGTTTTTTGAATATTTTCTGTATCTGGTGGGCTTCCTGTTCTAAACCCACACAGAATGCCATTCCAATCTTTTTATAATTCATCTCCTTTGAAAAGAGAATAACCTCTTCAATACGGGTTTTCTCCATGTAGTATCTAGCTTCGATAGCAGATGATGCTTTGAGTAAATCACTTTCCCCCTCCCTGTAAAGTTCTTTGATTTCTTCTCTATTTTCCAGGCAGTCCTTGCCGTTAAAACAATCTTTCTTAGTGCAAGAAGCACATTTCAAGGTATTCCCTCCAATTAAACTCTATTTTATCGATTTGCAATCAATTAAATTATTAATTTAATTAAACAGTTCTCCCATCAAATATTTAATCATAAATCCATAATATTAGTCCTGAATCAATAGTTTAATCATGGAAATTCCTGATGATTAACTCTTTTATCTCCCCCCGGCTGGACGTGTTAGAGTTAATGTTACGTTTAGCAGGCACCCGATCGATTTCATACCCACTATAGAGTTCATCAAAGAAATTATCTTTCAAATCATGATTTTTAGGGTCACTATTACTTAGAATTAGGTATGCTCCTTTTGAATCCATTTCCCTATAAAAATGTGCCAGTTTTTCCTGATCCTGGTCATTGAAGCGCTCCCGGGAGTAACTGGTGAAATGAGAAGTGCTGTTTAAGGGCCTATAGGGTGGGTCCATGTACACTAAGGTGTTTCTTTCAATGAAGTGTCGGGCATGGGTGAAGTCCCTGCACAGAATCTCAGTTTTTTCAAGGGCATGATGCACTGCCTGCAAGTTTCCTTCATCACAAATGGTAGGATTCCGGTACCTGCCAAAAGGCACGTTGAACTCACCCTTGCTATTGATACGAAACAGTCCATTGAAGCAAGTCTTATTCAGAAATATCAAGAGAGCAGTTCTCTGGATCCATTCATCACCATAATTCTGATAATCCATATCCTGCATCTTTTGGTTGTATTCCTCCCGTATACTGTAAAAATTCTCTTTCCTCACCTCTTCGCCCTTACTGAGGTGTTCTGTTTCCATATTCTTCAGGAGGGTGATGAGTTTATCCACGTCACTTTGAATCACCCTATAAGCCATGATTAATTCCGGATTGACATCCAGGAGAATGGATTCTGTGACCTGGTAATGGTTTTTCAGGTAGAAAAACATGGCCCCCCCTCCAACAAAGGGCTCCACATACCTTTCAATAACCCCACTTTCCAGTATAAATAGAGGTAATCTCTTTTCAAGTTCTAAAAGAAGCTGAGTTTTGCCCCCCGCCCACTTCAGGTATGGTCTGGCAATATCAAAGTCCTTTTTAAATGAATTTGTAGCCATTTTTGAAATCCTTAATTTTTATCAATGCAATGATTCTTTATCCCATGATTCTAATTAATTTCTAGACAATATTTAATGATATTCATAAATAAAATCCTTTAAACATCCCAATAACTAATTCCCCATCTAATTAATCCAGCATCTGATTTAATCTTCTTCCAGAATGAATTCTGGTGCGTTCCCCAATACCACCAGTCCCTCGGCCTCCAGAAAGTGCAAATCCCCCGGTATCATAATGCAATGTAATGGGCCTCCAAAATCTTCCTCCGTTAATTTATCTACCCGATCAGCCCGGACCAGCGGCTCAGGAGAACCTGCCCTGGCAATAACCACTGCCAAGGTATCTTCTTCTATGATTTCTTCCCTTCGTTCCTCTTCCACGCGCAGGAGGTATTCCAGTCCTTCATTGGCAGTCATGTAGTAATCCCGGTGGGCCTGGATATCCAGCAAAACCAGGGTGTGCAATCCCATTTTCTTATTCTCCCCAATAACATGGTAGGGTGAGTGGGGGAAGTAGTTTTGTTCCGGCCGGGGGATGGTGGTGACTTTCCCAAATTTGTAGGCCTGCAGGCCAGCAATACCTGGAGCTGCTGAGAGTATGGATGATGCATGTATAACCCTGGTTTTTATACCATTCCTGCGGGCTTCCATCAGGATGTCAGAATGGGTGGTTGCCATTAACGGGTCACCTGCTGTTAGGAATGCCACATCATTATTCTCTGCCTGTTTAATGGGTAAATTATCTTCTTCAACTTCTTCCCGGCGGAGTATGTTTATGGTTACTCCGGCCAGGCTTTCCAGTGATTTCAGATCACCCCCAAATAGACGGGCAGTGTAGAATTCTGCGTAAACAACATCAGCGGATTTAATGGCCTCCAGACCATTTAGTGATATGTCTTTTTCATCGTAAAGTCCCAGTCCAACCAGGTAGAGCATTTTTTTCACCTTCAACATCTAATTATGGGATGGGATGTTTATAAAATTTTATTTTAGGGTTAACATAAATTGTTAATCAGTAATTCTAAAAAGGGATATTCCTGGAAAAACTTAAAGAAACCTAGGATAATGTAAAGGAAATAAAGATAAATAGAGGGAACTAGGATAAATGAAATAAATTAAAAGAATACAAGAGATTAGAGAAATATAATAATAAATTCGAGGAATTCCATGATTGGATTAAAGGTCCCTAAAAATGAAGCTAACCGTATCCGCCTCCTTCTACAGGAGAAGGCAATTCTGGATCATGATTGGAAAATCAGACGCTGGGAGGACCACGTGTACCTCCCCCTAACTCAAGAACCTGATAATGATTTTTTGGAAGAAATTGGGCTTGATATGGGTAATATTGTGGATACTGAATTTGAAGAAGTTAAAAGGCGACCCCGGAATATGGAAAATTACCTCCAGGGAAAGATACCACAGAGAAAGATGGAGGAGTTCAAAAAATCCTTTGATATTATGGGGGATGTGGTGATCCTGGAGATTCCTGGAGACCTGGAGGAAGAGAAGTACCTCATTGGTGATGCTGCCCTTAGATTCACCAAAAGAAGGTCTGTTTATCGTAAAAAAAGTGCGATTAAGGGTGTTGTCCGCACTAGGGAATTGGAACATCTTGCTGGTGAGGATATCCCTGAAACCGTCCACCGGGAATATGATTCCCGGATAATGCTGGATGTGAAGAAGGTTTATTTCAGTCCCCGTCTGGCCACGGAAAGACGGATCATTGGGGATCAGGTCACAGATGGTGAGGTGATTATTGACATGTTCACTGGGGTGGGTCCCTTTGCAATTAACATTGCCCGTAGACCCCAACTCAAAAATGTGGAGATATACGCCATAGACATCAACCCATCAGCAATTCATTACCTCAAGGAAAATATTGAGTTAAACAAGGTGCAGGGAAAGATTAACCCACTCTTGGGTGATGTGGCTGAAGTTTTAAAGGATCTGGATGTGAAGGCAGACCGGATTATTATGAATTTGCCGGGAACCGCCTCCAAGTTCCTGCAAGTGGCAGTGGAGCATTTAAAACCCGGAGGGGTTCTTAATTATTATCAGTTCAGCCGTGACTATGAAGATCCTATCAAAAGGGTTGAAGAGGCAGCCTATCCCCGCCAGGTTGAGGTTCTGGGTAAACGGAAAGTCAAGTCCCGTAGTCCCGGAGTATGGCATGTGGCCATTGATGCCAGAATCACCTGAGAATAGATATATCAAAACTTATCAAAGATTGCATCCTTAATCCAATAAATTACCAGGAAAATGCACTCGTATACTTAAATACAATAACAAGAATTAATAAGAGGTTCAAGGAGTTTTTATGACTGAAGAAAAATTTCCCGAATTATTGGAAGTGGAATACTCATTTAGCCAGGGCGGGCATAATTCACTTAAATTAGTGGAGGGGAGGCTCTTCTTTTTTTCAGAAGCAGATTCTCATCTATCTGAAAAGAATGAATACTTGACCATGGTTTCCATTCCTGAAACAGGAAAATGGAAACACTTCTGGGATGATCTAGATCATTGCGGTATTTGGGAATGGGAAGATTGCCGGCTTCCACCGGATAATGGGGGAAAATCATCATCAGAAAATCATCAAACTGGTGAGGAGTCTTGTAATTGCCCTGATGACAATTGTGACTGTGACTTTCCCAATAATAATGTCTCCACTGAGGAGGAGATCTCCAATGGAGATGACATTTCTATTGAAGGAGATATTTGGCAGGTAAAGATCATTCATGGTTCTCAAAGCTTTTTCTGTAAAAACTGGCTCTTGGAAGAAATAGAAACAAAATCAACCCCTGAATTTTTCCAGGCCCTAAAGAAACTTTCCAACGTGGATGTTACTAAACCCTTTGCTGATTTGTCAAAAAGATTAGTTTCTGATTAGATTTAATGAATTTTAACTATTTTATGCTGGATTTAAGAAATAGATGGAATAATAAGAAATATTTGGGATAATTTGGGATAAATTAGTTATTTTTATTCTTAACTGGAAAAATAAGTCCTATTTAATCTTATTATTCTTACTAAGATATTTTATCACTAAGTCTTGAATATAAAAATTAAGCTCCCTTCCATATTTATTCAGAAAGGATCCACAATTCCATCTTCAGTTATAATACCGGTTATAAGGTCGCTGGGCACCACATCAAATGAGGGGTTACGAACCTGGGTACCTAATGGTGCTGCAATACATCCAGCAAAGGCTAAAACTTCCATAGGATCGCGTTCTTCTACCACAGTATCGTATATGCTGTTTTCACTGTCGAAGGTGCTTTTAGGTGCAGCCACATAGAATGGTACGTTGAATCGTTTGGCTGCCAGTGCCACCATGAGTGATCCTATTTTGTTGGCTATTCCACCTTTAGCCACCCGGTCTGCCCCTATGACCACCTTATTTATCTCTCCTTCCTGCATAAGACGGCCGGCAGCACCATCCACGATGAGTTTCACTGGTATGTTTTCCTGTTGCATTTCCCAGACACTCAGTCTGGCTCCCTGGAGTACTGGTCGGGTTTCATCACACACCACATTGATGTTTTTCCCTTCCTCATTGGCTGCGCGGATAACCCCTAATGCTGTGCCGTAATCCACACAGGCCAGTGCCCCGGCATTACAGTGGGTCAGTATGGTGTCACCATCATCGATCACTGCGGCTCCGTATCTGCCCATGCGTCGGTTGGTATCCATATCTTCTTCATATATTAGTAATGCTTCTTTAAGAGGATCATCTGATCCCATAACCCGGTCCACTGCCCAGAACAGGTTCACTGCTGTTGGTCTAGCGTCTTTCATTTTTTGGGCTGCTTCTTCCATATCTTCATCTGCCAAAAAGGCCAGAGCCATCCCAAAGGCAGCGGCCACACCAATAGCTGGGGCTCCCCGGACCACCATGGTTTTAATGGCAGTTATAACATCTTGATATGTTCCGCACACAAGGTATTCTGTTTCGTGGGGAAGTAAAGTCTGATCTAATAGGTAAAGAAGGTCATCCTTCCAGTACATGGTTTTCATGGTTAATTCACATCCGATTTTTTAATAAATTAGTGTTTGCTAGTATCCGATTAATATTTTGAAATATAATAAATGAGTACTAGATTCGTGATAATGATGAATATAATTGATTTAAAACAAATTTATCAGTTAAATTAAAAAAAATGGTTTAAAGTGATGAAGTATCCCTAGTAATGGCTGGCTGGGGTCATGTCCAGGTGTTTATCCTCTTTTCCAGGGACTCCGTAGGCATCGGCCCGGCACTGGGTGCAGGCACGGAAGACTGGTATGGTTTCTTCCACTTTATCCCTTACATTGGAGAGTTCATCACATCCCGGTTTGGGATAATCCTTCATTTTATATAAGGGTATGAGCGGTATGACGTTCATCAAACTGGCACCTCGTTTTTTCACTTCCCTGGCGATGTCTTCAATGTGTTCATCGTTAAGGCCGGGTATGAGGACGCTGTTAACCTTGACCACCACTCCCAGTTTGGATATCTTTTCGATTCCTTCTAATTGTTTTTCGGATATGATCTTGAATGCTTCCTCTCCCTGGTAGACCTTACCATCATAAACTGCTCTGGAATATATGTTTTTACCAATTTCAGGGTCCACTGCATTGACAGTTACGGTGATGGTGCTGACGTTTACTTCGGCCACTTCCTCAGCCATATCTGCAAGTAGGAGGCCATTGGTACTCATACACTTTATAAGGTCTGGGAATTTTTTATCGATTATTCGGAAGAATTCCAGTGTTTCGGGGTTGGCCAGGGCATCGCCGGGTCCGGCTACTCCCACCACGCTGATGGGCATTTCCTTGATAACCTTAGCTACATGGATTACTGCTTCTTCCACCGTCATTACCCTGGAGGATACTCCAGGGCGTTGTTCACATTTGTTAAGTTCACGGGTGCAGAAGTTGCACTGTATATTACAGCGAGGTGCGATGGGCAGATGAACTCTTCCCACCTTGTCATGCATTTTTTCATTAAAACATGGATGTACACGGGTTATATGTGCGAATTTAGATTCATTCATAGAATTTCCTCCCCATCTTTGGTGGATGTGACTTTAAAAAATTCCATTGTAGTTTTTAAAAATTTCCAGGAATATTCAGTTATTAATTTGATTTTTTAGTTTAAAATTTCTAGTGGATGTTATTTATTTAATATGATTTTTTATTCTCTTCCATTTTTTTAATGATCTGGCGAGTTTTTTCCAGGTATTCTTCCTTGATGTACTCATCGGAACAGGTAAGGGCAATGATGTTGCCCTGGGAGTAGTGATCCACCACCCGGAATCCTTCGGGAATAATCCTGAAAATGGCATCATAGACCTTCTTCTTAAGGTCTTCTTCAGGGTTGTGGACCACCAGTCCTTCCAGTTTAATCTGAGGGTCATCAACAATAACCTCGAAACGGCTGGGTTGATGTATTTTATTCCTTCCCTCAATTTCCCAGAGTTTTTTCAGAAGTTCGGGTAGATAGTTTTCATCTTTTATCTTTATGAAAGCTTCGTTGGCTTCAGCATCGTATTCGTATTCTGCAAAGTCCTCCATGACCACTGGAGGGGATGTTTTTTCATACTGGACCACGATGATAAACACTGGTTCACGGGGATCCACGTATATTTGAATATCTTTCACTGCGCGAACTACTTGTACTTCCTGGAGTATGTGTCTAGTGATCATATCGTAGACTTCACGCCCATTTTCATCGTAGCATTCTACCTGCATTTTATATCCCCTGGATTATTTTTTAGCCCCAAAATCTGTCTTATCTCCCAATCCAGAAACAAGTAGGGCTCCTCCAACAGCTCCAATGTACTGGGAGTATTCAGGTACAATAACATCCATTCCTCCCAGGACTGTACTAACTGCTTCCACCAGTCCCCCGATTAGGCTGGTTCCCCCTACCTGGATCAGGGGCTCTCGCACATCAATTTCCTGTAATTGCTGTTCGTAGACCTGTTCCGCTACAGAATGACAGGCAGCTGCAGCTACATCCTCTTTAGCACCACCTGCAGCCAGAGAAGTGACCAGGTCCTGAATACCGAATACTATGCAGTAACTGTTCAGGATTGCTTTTTTAAAGTCTCCCTTGAGAGCAAGAGGCCCAAGTTCACTTATATCCACCCCTAAACGTCGGGCGGTGATTTCCAGGAATCTTCCTGAGGCTCCAGCACATATTCCCCCCATGGTGAAGTTATCAGGGATTCCGTCATTGACTGTAATGACTTTGTTATCCATACCACCTATATCCAGTACAGTGGCTTCACCTTTCTGGTGTCCTGCCAGGTAAACTGCCCCTTTAGAGTTAACAGAGAGTTCTTCTTGTATAAGAGCAGCATTCAGGTGTTTACCAATGGTCAGCCGCCCGTAACCGGTGACTCCCACACCATCCACATCATCGAATTTATAACCAGTGTCCTTGAAAGCCTGATCCATTCCATCCTTGGAACAGCCTATAACATCGGTGGTTGGTAGCCATCCTGTTCCTATGATCTTGTTATTTTCCATTAACACCACTTTAGTGGTAGTTGAACCAGAATCTATCCCTAGGGTGAGTCCTTCCTGTTTTTCCCTGGCCAGTAGGCTTTTTCTGGCTACGATGGTGGAGAGGGCTTCCATCCTAATGAAGAGTTCATCGGCCTTGGTTCGTTCAGTGAATGAATATGTGACCACAGGTAAGTTAGTGTTCTCCTGTATGAATCGCCTTACTTCATTTCTGACCAGGGCTCCTTCAGCACATCTGAAACAGGTGGCTATGAAAACTGCATCTGCATCTGATTTTCCTTCAGCCAGAGACATGGCTCTGGCAATCATTAACCTTATGCTGCTACTGGCAGCATTGAATCCGAACTTATGGTATGCTTCGTCAATGTAGTCCAGGTCGGCTTCAGGGATAACAATCTCAGCTCCAAATGTGGCTGCTGCCTTTTCAATCTCTTTCTGAACCCCACTGTACTCGGTTCCGCATGAAATTTGAGCTATTTTTACCATCTTATTCCTCCACCTGCTCCTTGGTCTTTCCCTCTTGAGTTTCATTGGTTTTTCCAGGTTCTTCAGAATCATCTGATTTGTCTAACTCGTCCAGGAATGTGTTGATACGGTTAACCACTTCCATGGTTTCTTCCCTGGTTTTTGGGTAGTGGATTTCCAGAACTGGAATACCTCTTTTGCGCAGGAAGTACATTGAAAGTTCATTGGTACGGGCACATCCTATACATCCAAAACCATAAGGGGCGTCTTCCATAATTATAGCTGCTTCAGCTTCGTCAATAATCGGCCCGAATATGGCCATTCTTCCCCTCACCCCAGATGGAACTTCAATTGCTGCGTATTTCAGGCCTTTGATGGGTTCTTCCTCAGTGATGTTAAATGGAGGTGAGTCTATTTCCGGGTCAGTGACCTTCTTACGGATTTCTTTCTGGATTACCAGGGGCTCATGACCCCTTCGCTCCACCATATCTGCCAGTATCAATGAGTTAGGTGGGAAAACAGCTATTTTCACTGTAGACCACCCCTGGACTCGGTGAATCCTTCTGGTCTTCTTGTAATCTCCATTATATCACTGTAAATTCCCTTGGTAATGTCCACTACTCCCATTGCTGCGATGATATGGCCTTCTTCTATTATGGGAACCACTACCACGGGTGTGTCTTTATATTCCCCACTTTCTGGTATTTTTTGAACCATTTCACCGCTTTTTAGCACTTCTTCCAGGATTGGTCCGGTGTAGTTATAATCCAGAACCTTTCCACCTTCAATGCGTACACCGGGATTGTTAAGTGTGCGCATGGTCATGGGGAGTCCGTTTACCAGTTGGTGAATGGCCATTGCCATTGCTACCAGTTCTTCTCCAGTTGAGGATGGATTGATATTCATTTTTCACACTCCTGGGCAATTTTTTTAAATTCATCAGGGGTAATTTTCTCTGGTTCTTCCAGGTTCACTTTTTCCGGGTTTTCCAGGGCGTCACACACATATTCCAGTAGTTCATATTCCTTCTCTAGCTGGTGGAATCCTTCCCTGGCCGCACCTCGTTTTGCACGGCATCTTCTAGGGTCTCCTGGTGGGAATCCCCGGTCTTTGGTGAAAATGTTAGATGGGTCCAGTTTTCTTATTCGGTTTACTGCTTCTAACACATCCTTTTCTTCCCCATGTATCACTGCACCGTAACAAGTGGATTTAATGGTTAGGGGCAATTCTAGCATGTGCAGTTTTCCCACCAGTTCGCTCTGGCTTAGCTGGGCCTTTGGCCCTAATACAAACATCCTGGTGACTTTATCATTTTCTGGTGACATAAATGGTGTCCCCCTCTTTGTATTTCTCCAGATTTTCTATTCCTTCAGACATTCTTCCAATGATATTGGTTCCCTGGAATGGTTCTCCAGTAGGGCCAAATTCTTTGTTATCCTCAAATCGCACCCCCACCATACCTATATGGCGGCGTGACATGTTAGTAATCCCTATTTCTCCTGCTTTCACCACACTTTGAGGATTGTTTTCCGGTATTAATCCTTTAGATTCTTTGGGAACATCCTTGAACATTAACAGTTTCATGCCGGGGAAGGCGAAGTGAACCTTTAATGATCCTACAGGTGCATCCAGGAGTCCGGTGATTTTTTGGAAGTACCAGGTGGAGCGGGGCGCATCTTCATATAATTCCACGTGAAGGAGGTCTTCTTCAGGAATACCATAGGTTTTAACTTCTCCCTGGGCAATGATGTCCATGGTGTAATGTGGTTCCTGCCTCACCACCACTGCCTCATCATCCTGGAGACCTTCACGGATTTGTTTAACACCATTTTCCTGTAAGAATTCTTCAGCCTCTTTCTGAGTCATGGATAATGTCATTATCCGGGTGGGGGATGTTTGGATAGTTACTTCATCACCGAAACTTGCGATGTCCAGTAATTGCATCCCATTTATTACCTTTCCCAGTACGTTGTGGGATGGTGTGGAAACCCGGTCCTCCCGGTAAATGTAAACCCGACCCACTCCTTTTCCAGAATTACGGAAGGTTATGGTGCCCCTTTTACGCTGGTCGATCTGTTCAGCTTCCTTTTCCAATCCCTGTAATGCATAGAATCCAACGAATGTGTTAGAATCATAGTCCACACGAACTTTACCAGATTCCTGGAGGGCATAGAAGTGTTCCACTGATTGGGGAGATTTAGGGTTTGGTTCGACCTGTACGTAGGTGTATACCTGGTTGCCTTCTTCCAACTCGGTTTCCAGGTTGGTGATTGCCGCACTTTTAACTATGCTCTCCCTTTCCATGACTGGTTTAACCTCTGATACTTCATCATCGTCAGTGAGTTTCAGAATGGTTCTTTTCCCCCCAACAACCCGGGCAAAAACTCCTCGGTTTTCTTCAGGAGCACCATAAACTGCTTCATGTTCTCCTGTGGAAAGTATAAGATGTGTGGCATCGGCAGTGAATCCGGAGAGGCTGAAAAGAACATCCCAACGATGGTAATGGTAAGTTTCCCTGCTGGGAGTTAATTCCGTGACTATAGGCCCAATTGCCACTTCTTGAGAGGTGGTCCAGCGCACCCCCATTTTAGAAAATTCTTTGTAACGTTCTTTCCATGTTGAAACCAGAGTTTCGGGGGCCCCATCCAGTATTTCAATGATGATACTTCCCTTGTTGGTTTTCAAACTGTACTTGTTAACGTGTTTTTCTACTTCTTCAGTCCCCTTAACCAGCCCCAGGACACATCCCGGCAGATAGGGCGCTCCCACTGCATCAATGGCATCCTGTATTGTCGATCCTTCAGGGAGTTCTATTTTTTCTCCATTGACCTTCACCAGCATCAAATACCCTCCTAGGGATTTTCATCATGTATTCCAGTGATCTTATCAGTGCAAAAGTCAAATACAATCTCTTTATCATTTCCAGAAGTTAAGTATAGTTTCTGGTCAGATATTATACTACCCACCACCATGGTGGTGATGTTAACATTTTCCAGGATTTCTATGATCCTCTGAACATTTTCTTCCCTGGCAGTGAGGACAAATCCGGATCCAGGGTAAAGTTTCAACCAGTCCTCCCAGTTCACATCATTGCTGCGAGGTATGAGTTCCAATTCCACTATAGCTCCCATATTTGAGGTTTCCAGAAGCATTCCAAGGGTTCCCAGAGTTCCAGGGTTACTAATATCTTTTCCAGCAGTGAGGAGGTGTTTTTTTGCAATTTCATTCATGGCGGTGATCTGGGCCTGTACCAGGTCTGCACTTTTCATGGTAGTGGTGTCCCAGTTAAGGTGGAACTGGGGATGTATTGCACCATCCAGATCTATGGCTACCAGTACCTTATCACCCGGTCTAGCACCACAGCTGGTGATGATATCCTCACGATTCATTATACCAGTTATGGAAACATCCAGGGAATTGTAAGGAGCATCAGGGTGGACATGCCCCCCCACCATCGGTACACCGAATTTCTTAACCCCTTCGTTAATTCCATCCATAATCTGACGGCATATATCTTTATCCTGAGTGGAAAGGACGTTGGTCATTCCAATGGGCATCCCACCCATGGCAGCAATGTCGTTCACATTTACCAGTACTGAGCAGTACCCGGCCCACCAGGGATCAGCCTCCATTAATTTTCCCCACATTCCATCAGCAGCCAAGAGAACTACCTGGCCGTTCCCAATCTCCAGGGCTGATGCATCATCCCCGAAACCAAGAAGAGTTCTTCCCGAAATATTGTAAGTTTCTTCCAGGAGCCCAGTTACGTCTTTTATGAGATTTTTACGAGTAATTCCCTCAAAACTTCGTATAGAATCAACAAGTGAGCTTAAATCCACGAGTGCACCTCGATTTCATTTTATAATCCAATGATCTCTTATAATGCAATAATTATATGCAGAGATATAATTTTTTATTTATTTATGGTTGGTTTTTAAGGATTAGTCAATCACGGGTTAATTGTCAACAGAATCACAGCCAAGAATATTATAATTTAATTAATCCAAAGTTAGGATCTCCTTATTTGTAACCCTCAACTATACTTAACCTGATATTGACTAGTTATATTACTAATAATTTGTAGCAATTTACTTTTAAAATTTTCTATATTTTCTATTTCTATGGTCTCTTCACGGTTGAAAAGTTCTAAAAAGATTTTATCACCCACCTGATCATCCCAACCATTCTCAAGTTCCACAATCAAAGAACCTTCTGCTTTAAAACCTTCTTCAACAACTTTATCCAAATCTCCATCCGTTATGCCAATTATGGGTACGTTGAAACGGTAAAGTATATCTGCAGCAACCAGTGTAGTGTCATCCCCCACTGTAACCACCATATCTGCATTTTTCAACCGGTAAATGTCCTCTGCAGCATGGTTTAAGTAAGAAATAGTGAAATGATCATTGGATTTTTCTGATTTCAATATTCTAGGTTTAACTCTGGATTTGCGGAGTAAACCCGTTTTTACAACGGCTTTTCGAAGCGTTATCGGCCCCAGTTTCTCCACACCATGTTCTTTGATTTCCCCACCTATTAGCTGGGTTATAATACCATTTTCAGCAACTATGGCCACTTCTGATGATGTGGATTTCCCGATTACTATACCATTGACGAATATATTCTCCCCGGGAGATACACCAGCAATTTCCCGGCAGATGGTATTGGAGATTTCCTGACAGGGATCTTCTGAAAAAAGATTATTATGTATATCTTCCGGCAGAACCAGTTGTAGATCCATTTTATGGGCAATGTCTTCTGCCAGTTTCATCTTATCTTCCCTCCAAGCCACCACACTACCATCCGACTCCCCGGGTCTTTCCATTTGTATCAGGGGTGGTTGATCTTGGCAGTTATGGTAAACCTTGTATCCAAAGGCATGCCCAGTTACACTGGACTTACCATAGTTTATCAGGAAAATAACATCACAGTTTTCATCCTTGAATTTATCTACTGACTGGCTGGGGAAAAGCTTCTGACTGATATCAATTTTATCTTCCAGGTGAGCATCGATGACCGCAGTTCTTCCCATAGTTCCACCTAATCTTGCCCCGACTGTACCATAATCCTCCAGGAAATCCAGGAACTTCTGGGCGTAACCAGAATCAACTATTTCTGGTCCGTGCACCACTACACCAATCTTCATCATCATCATAGTTCACCCTTAGGACCAATATGTTTATTATAATTACCTCCTCAATGAGGGGGTAATAATATGATTTTAATTCTTTTGATTCAACCTTTTTTTTAAAAAAAAATCATTTAATGCCCAAAAACTTAAAGTATTTAATATTAAATCGTTAATAGGGATAAATCCCAATAATAAAAGATTATTTTTTGATTCGCTTACGGTAAACATTTGACCCGCAGATTTCACATTCATCCCATTTATAATCTGCAGGATATTTCTTACGACAGCCTCGGCAGATCTTGATCCATCCATAGACTTCCCGGATTCCCTCAGATAAAACACTCTGGTAGGGGATTTCCAGAATTTTCAGAATGTTCTGTATGGAATAATCATCAGTAACCACCAGAGGATGGTAATCCTTCTTGAGAGTTACTGCTAGGGCCACTAACGACATATCCACTTCAGATAACCTTAGAATATCACCTGAATTTTCAATTGCATTTTGCACCTGGTTTAATGAATCGGTGTCTGGTTCTTTGATAATGATTTTACCATCATCCATTGCTGATTGCACAGCTATTTGCGATTTTAAATCTTTAATTTCAGATAAAACACCACCAATTGTGATATTTTTATGTTTTGAAGATATAAATCCCCCAATAATTCCAGATGCATCTAGAACATAAATTTTCTCTTTCAAAATTCTCTCTTTCATATTACACCAAAATTCAAGTATTACTGAACATATTACATTAACCTCTACATATAACAAATTAAACAACGTTAATAAATTTTAAGTCAAATTAACATGATTTTTAAAGGTTTTTTAAATATTAATCTCGTTAAAAACTTTTTTATAACTTGAATATCAGACACTGTCAAAAACTTGGGGGTTTTTGAAATTTGTGTTTTGATAAACAATTTGGTTATCCTTGTTTAAACTCATTATTTCCTGAAATAAAAAACTAAAAACTTTTATAATAAGGGGAGCATAGTATTTTCTATGCTAAACAGAAAAATACTTGCTCCAATTGATAGTTTGTTTGATCAGAGTTATAAACTTTCCTATTTTTGTGAAGATTTATCGAAATATGAGGAAAATCATTTAAAATCGATTGAAAGAGATGATAATGTATTTAATTCGTTGAATACTTGGTATAAAAAGGATATTTTTCATATTGAGGTGCTGGTTTCTTTTTGTCCGGAGTGTTTCAGTAAATCTGTGATTAAAAATGGAGTTAAAGAAAGAAAACTTTATTTTTATGATGAAGGAGTTGTTAACGCTGAAATTCAAATGTACAAGTGTAAAAAATGTGGTAAAAAGTTTAAAACAGATATATCAGACATTGTAGATGATAATAGTAACTTTTCAAATGAATTCAAAGAAAAATGCGTTGAATTAGCTGGTTTATTCTTGGGATCAATCCGTAAAATTGCTTATAAAATTAAAAAAGACACGGGGATCAGTGTTTCAAGGCAAACAATTGAAAACTGGATACTTGGATATGAAATCCCTAAAAAAGAAGTAAAAAATCTTTATAGTGGTTATTACATTTTTGACGTGGAGTGGATTAAGCTTAACGGCTTTTGGAATTACCGTTTCGCTTTATTCGACAGTAAACAGAATATTATCGTTGCTGATGAAATATACTCCAAAGAGAATTCCACGAACATACAAAAGTTTTTAGAGGAATCCACCAGAAATCAAAAGAAAATAGCAATAACAAGCGATTTAGATGAAAAATATAAACCCATAATTGAAGGATTAGAGTTTACGCATCAGTGGTGTTTATTTCATGTGTTTAAAAACATAAATAAGAAAATAAAAGAATACATAAGAGATAATGAATTGTCTGATGATGAATTAGAGAATATAAGGCAAGAAAAACTAGAAATATTCAGTTTATTTAACAGTAAATCATTTAAAGAAGCTAGAACTCGAATGGATGAAATATTAAATCAAATAAAAGATTATTCAAAGGTTATTCAATCAATTATCATGGATTCGTTAATGCCTTACTTCAAAACATACTTTTCGTACCTTTTAGATGAAAATATTGAACGAACTTCAAATAAATTGGAAAACCAATTCCAAAAAACCTTTCCTAAAAGTATTAAAAGAATAATGAAGATTAAAAAAGGTGCAATGTCGCGAATAAATATCAGAATAGAAATCCTAAACCAGATAAAGGTTTTTGACTCTTAACCCCCAAGTTTTTGACAGAGCCGAATATCATTTATGAGAAATGTTTTTATGTGCGTAAAACAATAATTTATTTGTTGAGGGAGGGTGTCATTAGACTCCTTTCACAATTTTTCGCCTGCGAAAAACCGCCTCCGATTTGGACCTAATGCCCTCCCTTGCACTAAAAAGTAAAAATACTTTATTAATACTATTTTATATCAAATACAGAGAGATTAAGTCCTCAAATATTTTTAGTTAAATTTTAACTGAAATGATTACTTATTACCATATTAATACTGGAATTAATGAGTTACAAATCTCCACATAGATATTGGTTACTAAAGTTTATGACCTCGTTGTTATATGAATTGAATTGTAACCATTCTTAAATACCATCTACAATTATTTATCTTATTTTTACCATCTACAATTAATTAATATTCTAATAATAGATTACTAATTAATCAGTAAATTTGCCAGTCTAAAAAAAAAGTTACATCTCAATAGTTACATCTCAATAAATATAGAGGGCAAAAAATGAAAAGTAAAACCATGGAAGAACATAAAAAACACAGCCCATTAAGGGTTAAAGTTGGAATAATTACTTTAAGCGACTCTAAATCAAATTTATCCCAAAAAAAAAATCCTAATTTTGTTTCAAACCCTGAAGATCTCTCCGGCAAAATGATAATTGAATCACTGGAAGAGCTGCATGAAATTGTGTCTTACCAAGTTATACCTGATGATACCCACCTGCTTTTGGAAACATTAAGGAAAATGAAAAATCTGGGTGCTGAAATCATTATCAGCACGGGTGGTACTGGAATTGGGAAAAGGGATATCACAATTGAAACCATTAAACCCTTATTTGAAAAAGAATTAAATGGCTTCGGTGAAGTTTTCCGTTATGAGACTTATAAAGAACTGGGAACTGGTGCCATAATGACCCGGGCAACTGCAGGTGTCTGGAAGGAAACCTTGCTGGTGGCCTTACCAGGTTCACCCAATGCAGTTCAGTTGGGTGTGAAACTAATAAAGCCTGAAATGGGACATATAGTGAAACATATGAAGCAATGAACTTGAATATAACTTTAACAATATCAACCGGGAAAGTGAACTATTAAATCTAAAATAAAAAAGAGTTTTGAAAAAATGGGGCCTAAATTCTTTAGTTTTAAAATTTGTTCAAAAAGATAGAAGATTAATTCATAAGCTTTAGAACTATTTAACATCACTAATGGACACTAGAGGCTCTAAGATCACACCTTCCTTTTTCAGGTGTTCCACTGCACCCTCTTCCCGATCCACAATTACAAAGGTTCTTTCCACTACCCCCCCATTATCCTGAACAGCTCGAACAGCTTTTAAGAGGGAATTACCAGTGGTGGTAACATCTTCAACAACTATGACCCTGTTTCCTTCTTTCAATTCGCCCTCGATAAGTTTTGATGTTCCGTAACCCTTCTGTGCCTTACGGATCATGAGCATGGGTATGCCTGACTGCAGGGCCACGGCAGTGGCTATGGGCACCGCTCCCAGGGCAGGTCCAGCCACCAGATCTATTTCATCATCCAGGATAATGTGGGAAATGATTTTAGCCACTTGGGAAAGTATCTCAGGGTCAGTGATGGCCTTTTTCATATCCACATAGAAGTCACTCTCCCTTCCAGAAGAAAGAGTGAATTTGCCGAATTGAATAACCTGATTATCCTTTAATAAACTTATTAAAAGGTTTTTTTCCTGTTCAATCACCATGTTATCATTCCATTATTTAAACGTTTATTCCCCCAATTATTTGGAGTAAAATATTATTTAAGGAGTAAAATACTTTTTTAGTAAATTAAAATATTTCATATGGTGAATATCTCTGATTTTATGGATATATTCTTTTATTAGCAGAATAAGAGAATATATTCTATTGAAAAGTACTCCTTTTGTCTGTATTAGTGGATTTCAATCCTCTTTGACAGCGCTGACATACTCCCAGTTTCCATTGAAAACAGTTCCCACAAACCAGATTACCGCATAAGGAACAGGTGTACATTTTACCAGGCTGCCCACAGATACTACATATGCCTCGAACTTCCAAAAATGTCACCTACCCTGATTTTTTGAGTGAATTTGTATTTGGCGTGCATTATTAGCTATGTTAACTTAGAATTCGCCCCTAATAACCTAGAATTTACTCCTAATAACTTAGAATTGACTGTTACAATTCAGGATCCCCTGAAAATCTTTTTTAGGAAATATGAGAATTCATTAGATGTAAAAAATATAATAATAGTTTAAAAAAATGGGTTAGAATAATTTTGAAATTAATCAAAATTCATAGCTGGTTCCTTCCTCCCTGCTTTTAAGGAGTATTTTATCCCCAATCTTACTCACCATATCATAAGGAACTATTGTTTCGCCTTTAGACAATCCTAAACCTTCAGATATGCCTCCTTTCCCCACTATGAAGGCTTCGATTTCATTGGTCATGAAATTTACTTCCACATCCCTAACTTTTCCAATAACCACTGCTGAACTGTCTAAAACTTCTTTTCCAACAATCTCTTGCACGATCCTCATGGTCTCACCTCAGATACATATAAAAAGGTAGTTCATAATTTATCTACCAAATTAAAGCAGATCATAATTTTAATCATATAAGTTAAGTTTCAAGATGTACTTATAGTTTCAGGGCTGAAAAAATAATAATTAATAATTTAAAGAATTTTTAATCTAAAATCTTCCCTTAGACTAAATCTCCCCATTAGTGGATTTAATGATTTTTAGATGTAATAATGTGAAAATAATCAATTGAACTGTTAAAATTATTTAAGTTTATCCAAGATTTCTAATTATGAAAATGAATTTTTACTTAATAAAATAGTTCTATAAAAAAAGGTATGGAGTTTTTTCAAACTCCCTAAGTATTTATACACCTTCGAAACATTTTTCCATGTGTTCTTCGCTGGGTTTTTTAGTTAAAAGACTTACCACTATGGTAACCACTAACGCAACTGGTAAGGCAACAACTATGGGGTCAACTGTTGGCCATGGTAGAGAAGTCGTTAGGACAGCCTGACCAGTTAGTGCTTTTGCAATTCCCAGGGCCTCTGCTGATTTTTTGTACTCGAATACCAGCCAGAATAGGCTAAGGAATGTACCAACCAACAGTCCAGAAATGGCCCCGGTTTTGGTACAACCTTTCCAGAAAAGGGCAAATACATACATGGAAAGGAAGGCTGCTGCGGTTATGGAGAACCACATGGAGGTTCCCACTGCTATAATGTTAGCCGGTAGGATGAATCCCATTATAACTGCAATGATCATGGCTATGGCAATTCCTAGCCTGGCGATCATTACCGATGCTCCTCCCTTTTTGTTAAACACGGTTTCGTAAATATCCCGACCCAGTGCTGTTCCCTGGGTGTGTACCTGGGCACTGAGGGTGGACATGGCTGCTGATAAAAGGGCAATCATGAATATATAGGCAAACCATAAGGGCATAGCTGCAGTGATGAATGCGGGGATAATTGAGTCGGCATTACCATTTACAACTTGTACAGCTAACTTTCCAACTGTTTCATAGAAATAAACATTGGATAAGGCCCCTACTATGAAAGCAGTTCCAGTCATTAGAAGAATAAAAATTCCACCCACCAGTACAGCCCGGTTTAGTTCACGGTTGGATTTAACCGTCATGAATCGGACCACAAGCTGTGGTTGGGACAGAACTCCTATTCCTACTCCCAGTATCAGTGTACTCACCAGAGTCCACCAGAAGGGACTTCCCAATGCGGGCATGGATGTCCACCCCGTGAAACCTGTGGCTGTCGCCGTGGCTGTCGCTTTAGCTGGCACTACGTTAACTAGATTGGTAAGAGCTTGGTTAGCATCAGTTACTCCTCCAAGCATCCAATAGGTGGCCACCAGAAGGATGAACATTCCCACAAACATTATGGTACCTTGGACAGCATCGGTGTACATTACACCCCTTATTCCGCCAAAAATAACGTATAATGCTACGATAACTGCCAGTACAACTAGAGCTATATTATAATCTATTTTGAGGGTTGTTTCTGCGAATCGAGCCATACCAATGAGAACCACTGATGCGTATAGTGTCATTCCAAAGAATATGACCAGTCCACTGAAATACTGTATAAATTTACTATCATAACGTCTGGATAAAAATTCCGGGAAAGTAAGGGCGCGTAAATTGTGTCCCATTTTCCGGGTGCGTTTTCCAAAGAATACAAAGGCTATGAAAATACCCACCAGTATGTTCAGGAATGTGAGCCATAAAAGTCCCATTCCATATACTCCAGCAGTACCACCAAAACCAACTATGGCTGCCGTACTTATGAACGTTGCACCGTAACTTAAAGCCATGATGAATGGATGGGTTTCCCTTCCTGCCACCAAGTAATCATCGGCAGTTTTGGTTCGCCTCCAAGCCACATAACCCACGTAGCCTGTTATAACTAAGTATATTAAAACTACAATACTTAATATCAATAGATCATTCATTTAATCCACAACCTATATTTTTATTAGGTCTAAACAATTTTATTCATCGTATTCATCCCAAAGACCCAATTCTTTTTCTTCCATTTCTTTTTCTTTTTCATGCCATTCCACTTCTTCTTTTATCTGCTCTACTTCATCTTCGCCGCCTTTATTCCAGTTGAGGATACCGTAAACAACACATAAAAGAGTTACCAGAATGCACCCAATGTATGCACCCCATATCCAGGGGTCATTTATTCCCAGGACCAATTTCTCACCTCCTAAAAGCCGCTAATTCTATTATTATTTATCATTATAAATTAAATGAACGATACTTTAAATATTTTTAGGGGATTAATCCCGCCATCAGGAACTCCTAGTCGCTAGCAAATTATTAAATTAAATATTCCGGGAAAAACAATAATAAATAATAACCTTAAACTGAGGAGGTATTTACTCAACTATTCAATATTAAAGAGGGGCATGAAGGTGGGATGAATGATGTTAGAAACGGCTTCAATAACATTCAAAAAAGAAAAAGGATTATTAGAAGATTTGATAGTGCCAGAAGAGTTTGTTAAAGATCTTCATTTTTCCAGTGAGGACCACTTGATGATAATGTTACGGGTGATTGGAAAAGACTCCAAAAAGGTAAAACAATTCTTTGAAAAAAGTGAAAAAGAGATATTTATCCTGGAAACAAAGCAGATGGCTCCAGATAATGCCCATGGAAACCTAGTATCTGGAAAATTCGAGTTAAACTCCCTGTACCTAGATGAAGGTCCTCCTCTATCCGTGGATATCAATCAGGAAATAAGTATGGTCCGGACCATTCTGGACTTTAAGAAGATGGGTTAGTGGGAATAACTTGATATGTCTATCCGGATTATTTTGAAATAGTTTCCACTGAACACTGTAGTTCCAGAACTGGTTAATGAATCGACTATTTGTCGTGTTTGGCAGTTTGATCCATCATTCTGACTATTCCCACCGGCCCCTGGAGGCGTATTTGTCTGGTTAGTCATATTTCCAGGGGGTTGCATATTTTTGGTGAGGTTAGAAGGCAAGTTGTTGGTGAGGTTAGAAGGCAAGTTGTTGGTGAGGTTAGAAGGCATATTCCCCGTAGGTCTACCGAACTAGAATTCATATTTTCAGGACCGTTAGTGCTGTTGGCCATAACTCCAGAGGGCTGTTGATCTTTCTGCATTGAATTCCAACTCGTCTGTGATCCGCTGTTAACGGAGGGTAGCATATCCAGTGAATTGGGAAGAATTGATGGACCATAGGGTAAAAGGAAACTTAAAGAATAATTGTTATCCGCACCGGATCCTGGAGTTTTTGAAGGATTTGATGAAATCTTATCAAAACCATCTGAAGAAGATGTTTGATTACTCTGAGCACTAACTGAATAAATGGTGCTGTTTTGATAGTTTTCCTGAACTCCTTGAATATTTTCAACAACAGTGTAAAATAAAAATACATGATTATAGTAGTTAGATTTTAGAATTAAAGGATTTATACTTAATTATTTTTTTAAGAAAAATGGGTGGAATTATGGATTTTGTGTTATGAACATAAATATGAGTTAATCACTGTGAGTGATTGGATGTTGAAAAACTTGAAAATCCCATAGCACCACCAGATAAAGATGGAACTGTTTGAGCTGAACCTCCTGCCAGGAACTGATAAATGTAAAAATAGCCATTAGAATTCTAAATAATGATCTGTCAGGGGCTAATTTTTTCCCCATTTTGGTTGATAATTTAACTTCTTCTGATTCATTAACCAATTTGGTGTTATCCTTTTCAACCATAGAATCCACCCAAATTCTAATTTAGCTAAATCATAGTAAAGCAATAATTTTATGTCCTGTTACCTACTTAAATGTTAATAATAACTTGAAACATAGACGGTGCAGGAAAATCCTTGAAATTAGTATTGGAAAATAGATGTTTTTTGAAATTCATGTGGATTGAGTTTTATGAGGATTTCAACAATACTACCCATAACCAAATGGGCCAAAAACTATGATAAAACATGGTTGAGGTCGGATATTATTGCAGGAATTACGGTTGGGGCTTTTATAATTCCAGAATCCATTGCATATGTATATTTAGCTAATTTACCACCTGAAGTTGGCTTATATTCTGCGATGGTTGCGGTTCTGGTCTATGTAATCTTTGGTACATCCCGTCAGTTATCCATTGGCCCCCTATCTACACTTTCAATATTAGTTGGTTCTACACTGGGTTCTTTAATGATCCCCGGTACTGCCCAGTATGCCATGATTGCATCCCTGGTAGCAGTTATAGCTGGTCTTCTGGCAATACTGTCCTGGGTTTTAAGATTAGGATTCATGGTCAAATTCATATCCAAACCAGTATTAACTGGTTTTTTAACAGGTATAGCATTATTCATTACATCAGGTCAGATTTCAAAGTTATTCGGAATATCTGGAGGTTCTGGAACTTTTTTTCAACGGATATATTACTTTTTAACCCATATAGATCAGACTAACTTACCATCCCTTGCCATTGGAGTGGGAGGAATCATTTTCCTATATTTAGCCACCAAAAAATTTCCAAAACTTCCCAATACCCTTTTTCTGGTCTTAGGATCAATTGTACTCATCACTGTCACCAATATTACCTCCCTTGGGGTGAAAGTAGTGGGGCACATCCCCCAGGGATTACCCTCTCTTATAATTCCGGATCCTGCACTAATTGATGTTAACGTGCTTATTACCCTGGCAGCCACTGTCTTTCTCATAAGTTATATGGAAGGATATTTATTCGCTGCTGAATTTGCAACAAAAAACAGGTATAAAATTGATAAAAACCAGGAATTATTAGCTTTAGGATTGTCAAATATTGCAGTTGGATTGTTCCAGGGATTGCCCGTGGGTGGGGCACTATCTAGGACTGCAATAAACAATGACAGTGGGGCTAAAACCCAGCTCGCAGGAGGTGTATCTGGATTAGTTATTCTCCTGGTCCTTCTATTCTTGACCGGGATTTTTACCAACTTACCGGAGACTATACTGGCCGCAATTGTACTATTTATTATTAAAGGCCTGGTGGACATACCCCATTTGCGTAACATCTATAATTTTAATAAGATAGAGTTCATTATTGCCATCATAACCTTACTATCTGTACTATTCTTTGGTGCACTGGAAGGTATCGTGATTGGAGTGATATTATCCGTGGTGGGGTTGATTAAGAAAATGTACAACCCCCACATTGCGATTCTTGGAAAAATGCCTGGTAAAGACCAATTTTTAGACATTAAACGACGCCCAGAGGCTGAAATAATTCCCGGGATACTTATTGTGCGGGTTGATGGGTCCCAAATATTCCTAAACACAGAAGACATACAAAATAAGATTCTCAACCTGATAGATCATGAATATAAGGATATTAAACTATTTGTTCTAGATTTTGAGGCCACATCATTCATTGACCACTCAGGAACTCAAATGTTAGAGGAACTCTATGATGAACTTAAACTGAGGAGTATTAAATTCAAAGCAGCCAATATGTATGGTCCTCTGCGTGATTCTCTCCAAAAAACGAAACTGGAAAAAGAAATTGTGGATAGCAATGTTTCTTTAACCATAGAAGATTGTATTGAGCTTTGGGAAGCAGAATATCTAGATTAATATTTCTTGAAGTGGATCTAATCCATTTACATCAATTAATTATCCATTTACTGGGGAATTAATCTACTTATAGACTAATAAGAATGCCCTATATTGTTTGAAATATCATATTAACAACCCCTATATTAACAACCCCTATTTTTTTAGTAATAATGCAAATTGTTTTATTCTTGAAAATTAATAAAATAACATGAATATTTTCTATTTAGACCAAGGAAATTAAATTGAGATGATTTGCAATAACTTGAGATGATAGGAAAATCTTCTCAAATCATTTATCCATCAACATTTATCAAAGGAGCGTATTGAAATTAAAGAGATTAATACGGTTGAAAAAGCGGAAATTGACATTAAACATTCCAGTGCTATTCTTAATTCTATTTTTGAAGGTCCTGAGAATATAATCGCCTTTTCACTGGACCAAAATTATCAATACATCTTCTTTAACCAGGTTCACAGCCAAACCATGAAAAATATTTGGGGTGTTGATATTGAGATTGGTAAAAGCATGCTGGACTACATCTCCTATCCTGAAGACCGTGAAAAAGCGAAAATGAACTTTGATCGGGTTCTTTCTGGTGAAAATTTCATTGTCATTGAAGAGTATGGGGAAGAGAGTCTCAGCCGTAATTACTGGGAAAACATTTACAACCCTATCCAGTCAGATACTGGAATAATAGGCATTAATGTATTTTGTATTGACATAACTGAAAGGCAAAAAGCTGAAGACGCCCTTAAATTAAGTCAGATTCGTTTGGAAAATGCCATGGATCTGGCAAAGTTAGCTAACTGGGAATTCGATCCCTCCAATAAAATTCTTACCTTCAATGATCGGTTCTATTCCATGATTGGTACCACCGCTGAAAAGGAAGGTGGTTACCAGATATCATCGGATACCTATATTCAGAGATATGTGCATCCCGACGATGTTCAACCAATGTCAGAAATAATAGAATCATCCTTAACAGAGAATAGATTGATCTTTAGCCAGGAGATCCATCACCGGGTGGTCCTCAATAATGGTGAAATTAGGCACATGGCATTCCACATAAGAGTAATTCCTGCAACTGAAGAAGAGAGTATTCATGTTCACGGAACAGTTCAAGATATCACAGAACGTAAAAAGGTTGAAGAAAAACTCAAAAAATCTTTAAAGGAAAAAGAAGTTCTTATAAAAGAGATACACCACCGGGTTAAGAATAATCTTATGATTATATCCAGTCTCCTGAACCTTCAATCCCAATACATAAAGGATGAAGAAGCCCTGGATATTTTCAGGGAAAGTCAAAACAGGGCCCGTTCAATGGCTCTCATCCACGAACGTTTGTACCAATCCAAGGATCTTAAGCGGATAGACTTTGGAGATTATATTCAGACCCTATCTAAGGATCTGTACCACAGCTGCGTCACTGACCCCCAACGGGTTGAACTGAAGATGCACGTGGAAAATTTAATGGTGGATATTAACACCACCGTACCCCTGGGACTTATTGTAAATGAACTGGTAACTAATTCCATGAAACACGGATTTATTAAAGATGCAGAGGGTGAAATCAATATAGACTTCCATAAAGATGGGGATGAATTCGTACTGGTAGTTGAGGATACTGGAGTTGGATTTCCAGATGATATTGACTTTAGAAACACGCCAACACTGGGTTTGCAGTTAGTGAATAATTTAACCACCCAAATAGACGGGAAAATTGAATTAAATAGAGATAAGGGAACTAAATTTATAATAACCTTTGAGGAGCAATACAGATAATCTTTTTTTAATTACTAATGAAATTAAGATATTAAAATGATTATTAGAGGCAAATAACTGGGAGATATTTAATGATAGTCCCTTATCAATCTTCCAAGCATTTTTGAAAATTAACCAGTAACAACATTAAATTGAATCCTTTCTTGGTGATCATGTAGTCCCCTCGCTCATGTCTCTGTAGGATAAGTTCACTTTTCAAGAGTTTCTGGATGTGGAATAATAAGTTACCACCGCGGAGTCCCGTGAGTTCAGAAAGTGAAGAGAAAGTGCGGGTTTCTGATACCATTGATTTTAGTATTTGCAGCCTTTGTTTATTGGACAACGGTTCTAATGCATTTTTAACAATGTTTTCCTCATTAATGGCAGATATTTTAGTCTTTTTTTCATCATTGGAATTGTATATCTGTAAGGAGTCTATAAGGTTTAGTTGTTTTTCAAAAAGAGAGTTAACTTCACTGAAACAAATATCACAATTATCAAAGGATACTTGTTTCCTTATTTGACCTAATTCCCCTTTTTTCTCCGCAATTTCCTCTTCTGAAACCTTCCCTTCCCTGATATTTTTTGAATTATCCTCCAAAAAATCTGTGAATATTGATTTACAGGTGTCTCTCATGGGGCATGGGTCAACCATTCCCTTTTCCAAACCCATTCCAATATCATCTGACATGTAAACAGTTAGAGAATCTATAAAATCCTTCCTTAAATTAGCCATCATCAGATCTAAATATTCCTGATTGGACCTTTCCATTAATCGTTTAATATCCCGGTGTATTGCTTCTAATTTAGCCGGTGTGTCGTAGATTTTAGAATTTTTCATTTGATCACATTCATGTGTTCCCATAATTTCAATGTGTTCATATATCCATTATTGAAAATAAAGTTTCTCATTTAACCTTCAGAGTCACATTTGTGTATATAAATATACTTAGTATAATTTAATGACGGTTTAGTATATATTTCTATTAAACAATAGTTAAGACTGGATTTAATTACCCACTGGAGATGATATAAATGGGAGTTAAAGAAGAAATACACACACAGATTGTTGGAGCACTAGCAGGGGCTAAATTCCCCCTGGAAACACCTGAAGCACTCTTAAGTGCATTCCCTGACGGGGCAGAAACAACCTGCAAATCAGGAGATTTTGAACTGAAAGCAGGAGATGCAGGTAAAGTGCTTACTGCTAGTGATTTTCCATTCAAATCAGCGCAAAATGTTGCAGATGTGATAGTGGAAAGAGCAGGGTTATGAATAACCCTACCTTTCCCTATTTTTCTTTTTTAAAAAATCAATGCTAAGTGGTTTAACAAAAAGAAGTGGTTTAACAAATAGATGGAGCAACTGAATATAACTCAGGAAACTGAATTCGAAATTAAATTTAGAGAGTTAGAGTATATGAAAGATTTCATAAACTGTTTTTAATTCCCCAATATTATCCCCCCATACTATCCTTTATCATACTAGAATTTTTAAGTTATATCACGACGTTTAAATCCAATTAAACCCATTGAAATTAATACCGATGCCAACACCATCATTAAAACTGAATCCCACCCTACACTGTCCCCTAAAAGTAGATTCGGGACGTGAGTGAATGGAGATATATTAATTATCCATTGACTGATATCCAGAAAATCCGGCAGAAAGTTAATTATTGAGAAGAATCCCAGTACCACCCAAGTTAAAGAGGTTAAACGTGGTACAAAACCAAATAAAGCCACTGCTACCCCCACCATCACCCAGATTGCAGGCAAATAAATTAGAACTGCACTTAAAAGCCGGGACAAATCCTGATCCATTCCAGAATAAATACCATAAATAGAACTGTAACTTAAAATAAAGATCACCAGCAACATTGCAGGGCCGATTAAAGCAAAAAAAATGTTACTAAAAGCCCAACGGGTTCGGTTAACTGCATTGGTTATCAAGAATTCTGAATGTTTTTTGACTTCCTCTGATCGCAGCTTTAATGCTGCTAAAATACCATAAATAGCGAATACTTGGCCAAATAATAGGAGCATTAAAGTCATATAGCTATCCAGAGGCTCGGCCCCATTGCCCATATGGGAAAGAATGGACATGAAAAGGGGATTGTTGTTAAATATATTGGTCATAGTCTGAGCATTGTAACCTAAAATTACTCCCATCACTATAAAGGCTATTATCCAAAAGAAAAGCATTTTCCGGTGTATTCTCCAGGCCAGGCCAATAACACTACTTAGAGTTGAAGAAGCCCTGGCAGGACCAGTTCTCTGGGGTAAAAATCCGTTTCCCACATCCCGGATGGAAGAGAGTTTGTAGGTCCAAAATAGCATGAAAACAATGAAAACAATGAACAATCCCAAAACCCACCATTCTTCACCGGCAAAGGCCCGTAGATAATGAACCCATCCTAGGGGAGAAAGCCAGGATAGCCAAGCCACTTCTCCATTATCCCATCCAACAATACGTAACAAGAAAAATGCTATTAAAACCGCAACAGTGATGTAACGGACATCACTGGAATTTTCAGTTAACTGTGCAGCTAAACTGGCAATGGCTGCAAAAAGACATCCAAAAAGTGTCATGGAAAAGCCCATTGCCAGGGATCCCTCCCAGGGAAGCCCCAACCCAATTAAAGAAAGGGTAATGATGAGTCCCATGAGGATGTTGGCACCAAAGGTAGTTAGTAAAGCCGAAGTCAATGCAGACTGCCTACCAACTGTACTTGAGTTTAGAAGTTCAAGACGGCCTTTTCTTTCTTCACTGCGGGTGTGACGTATTATAAGGAAAATATTCACCAGAGCCACCAGAATGGGGCCAATTACTGCACTACGCCATGCCACCAAACCCCCCACAGAAGAATTCAGAATAGACCCTAAAAATGCAACAGCACCCGGATTATTGCTAATTTCTAGAACCATAACCGTCCTTGAAGCAGGATCAGAATACATATTTACAAAGGTAGTAGCAATGCTGAAAAACATAAACACCGGGAATAAAAAAAGACCCGGTAAAATTAAACGATCCCTACGAAGAATTAAACGCACCAGTGTCCAGGTCCCTGAAAAATTCCCCATATTAACTTTCATTCTTCATCACTCCCTGACTATTTTTTTCCCAGTATATTCTTCACTGTAGTAACGTATGAAAAGTTCTTCCAACGTAGGTGGGGTGCTTAGAAGAGATTTAACACCGAATTGTGTGAGATATTTTAAAACAGAATCAATTTTTTCCCCATCAACACTGAAGCGGGCATGTTTATCATTCACAGTAAGATTATGAATTCCTTCCAGATTTTCAAGTCCGGTGATAGATTTATAGGCATCCACGGTGATGGATGTCCTGGTGATATATCTTAAATCTTCAAAGGTTCCGGTTTCAATGATCTGACCATCCCTGATGATGCTGAGGCGATCACAAAGGGCCTCCACTTCAGAGAGAATATGGCTAGATAGTAAAACTGTTTTACCAGCTTTTTTAAGTTCATTAACATTTTCTCGAAAGACCACTTCCATTAGGGGGTCCAGACCAATGGTTGGCTCATCCAAGATATACAATTCTACATCAGAAACTAAAGCAGATATAAGAGCTACTTTTTGACGGTTACCCGTGGAATATGCACCACATTTCTTCTTAGGATCTAACCTAAAATGTTCCAATAGTTCATCCCGACGTTCGGGGTCAAAATCACCCCTTAACTTACCTAACATATCAATAACTTCACCACCAGTTAGACTTGGCCATAAATTCACATCCCCCGGTACATAGGCCATCCTGCGGTGAAGTCTAACTGCATCGTGCCAAGGGTCCCCGTCAAAAAGGCGAATTTCCCCGGAATCCTTACGTATCAATCCCAGCAATATACGGAGTGTGGTTGTCTTTCCAGCGCCGTTGGGACCAATGAACCCATAAACTTCTCCGGGTTTAACTTCTAGATCCACTTCATTCAGGGCTAAAAACTTACCATAGTATTTGGTTAACTTTTCTATTTCAATTACCGTCATCTAATTGAACCTCCCCACTAAATCCGCATTGCAAACTAGTATACTCTTATTTCTTCTAATCTGTATCCATTTCCATTAACCATTTTCTCCATACATGTACGGGAATACCCAGAAATTATAATAACTGGGTCCTGGTATTTTATTAAATATGCAAAAATTAACCTGCAAAGTGCGGTGGAACACCATCTTCTCCAAATTAGCCCAGGTGAATTTCAAGAATATAAATCAGATTGAGATATTAGAAGTCCTTAAGGAAGACTTGAACAAGAAGGAGAATCTGGGAATCTGCAAAATAGTCCTGGAAGAAGGTCGGCCACTTAACCAGCTTAAGTTCTCTAAATATTATGAAATACTGGAAGTAATTGAGAAAAACAATAGTGAATACACATGCATGGTGAAGGTATCCACACCGCCCTACTTTTCAAGGTTTTTAGAACTGATGGAACTTGAAATTATCTGGCAAAGCCCCATAATCATGAACAGAGAGAGTATGACCTTTAATTGTCTGGGTTCTCCTTCAAGCCTGGAGAAAGTTCTTAACTTGGTTAAATTAATGGGAACTATCACCCAAATTTCCTACAGTGATACTGGATATATCAACCCTAATAACAAAATGTTATCTGATCTAACTTTGAAAGAACACGAAGTGTTAATGATGGCCATTGAAAGCGGGTACTATGAATATCCACGTAGGATAAATGGAACAGAACTGGCCCGTAAGTTTAAAGTGAGTAAATCCACAGTCATTGAGCAATTGAGAAGAGCTGAAAATAAAGTTATGATATCCGCATTTAAACCCGTATAGTACTTTATAATAAATTAAACATTAATTATTCACCTGAAAATTCATTGGGAAATTTTTAAAATACTATTTTACTAATGATTAGCCAGAGATAAAAATAAATAATGCACAAAAGTTCATTAACTTCAAAAGACGGCACTATTATTGGTTATCGGAAGATGGGCCATGGCCCCCGGCGTGTTCTTTCATGGTGTGAATGCTTCTCAAAACTTTATGAAACTAGGTACCCTCCTGCTGGATGAATTTACAGTATACATTGTGGATCGCCGTGGCCATGGTATGAGCGGACCCTGCGGTAGTAAAACACCTCAATTCTTGAAAGATAGCCTCACTGCCTTAAACGAAACAATACCTTATTCTAATCTGGTTGAACTTAAGGGCCTTAACCATGACTCTGCACAAGACTATGGCAAACCAAAACCCATAGCGCAGGAATTAAGGCGTTTCTTCTGAAATTCTGTGATTAGAAAATCTAAGAATATCTGTTTAAAATTGTTTTTCAGATTCAAATAAGCTTATTGAACTATCTAAATCATCCTTGCTTGATTCAATAATGACTATAGCTGACTTTAACTCATCATCTTTATATTGCTGATCAACCATTAAACGATGGATAACAAATCCTATGATAGATAATATGGCCATAATAATCAAAACAAAGAAAATTAACGATAATAAATATTGATTGAATGTAAGATTTTCAAGGGTAGTGAAAGATAAAATGAAAGCAGCTAAAAATGCAAAAATAAAGCAGATTGCAATGATTAATAATAATTTTTGGTCATCACTCGCCCTATCCTTAAATGAAGAATAAGCGGCTATAGACAGGGAAGATCCTGCTACACTTAAAACCAAAAATCCCGATATTATCGTGTTGATATCCATTTTTCAGCACCTATTAATGACTCTCTTGCCGGAATACTTCTTCTTTAGTTAAGGGACGAGCATAGCCCATCATTTTACTAAAAGCTTCATCGTATTTTTTTATTAGTTCAGGTTGTGCATTCTTTATCCCTACCGATCCCCGGCTATTGTTGTGTCGATGGGGCTTTTCAATGTATAAATGATCCTTATTAAAAACCATGAAATGATTGGTGGGTCTTCTGGGCAAGATTAAATATTCCACATTCTTATACTGATCAAGAAGGGTGTAAATTTCCATTTTATCCTCAGAAAATACCTTAGGACCACTAATAATATTTATCGATCCAAATCCATGATACGCTGCGTGTTTAATTATCTCTCGTTTACCATCGCTGAATTCTCCACAGATCACATTGAGTTCCAATTCATCACCGATTTTTCCCTTAGTTTTTAGATTATTCAGATCTTCAATCAGATTAAATCTCCATAATCTTCTTTTATATCTTTCTGCGCGGTGAAAAAGAACAATTTCTCCCCCATAATGCCCACTATAATGAGGATTATGCCTATAAATTAATTTAATTAATATAATAACCACTACTAAGGCTAAAATCATTACCATCCCAAGTACTGCATAATCAAACTGCATTTTAGGCCCCTTTATCTAGAAAAAATGTAATAGAAATTCATCCAAAAATTTATAATATGTAATAAAAGAATTAATCAAGAATTGCTAGTCTCATCAGTCACGTTAAATGTAGCAAATGGTAAGGTAAGTAATATTATCTGATTATTTTTCTCCTCTTTGGATCATTGATAACCATTCAAGTACTTTATCGGCAATATCTTCAGAAATATCTTTAATCAAGTCTTTTTCACTCCAAGTGCATATTTCTGCCTCATCTATATCGCCAACTATATCTTCCATGCGATCTTGATCACTGTAGGTTCCCATCTCAGATTCACAGAAACTAAAGATTTTATCATGATTTTCAAATATAACATTCCATTCTTGTGAATCTCTAAGTTCCCAATACCAATAATAGGTTTTAATGGTTTCTTCTTCAGGATCTTGCTTATCAGTTTCCTCTTCTTCCTCATAACCAACAATTAAAACTTTATTATTATCCAAATAGATGTGTTTCTCCCAGATATCCTTATCTCCCTGCATTTTCTCTGATTCTGAGTTTTCTATCAGATCTACAAGTTCTTTTTTGCCAATCATCTTAACACCCCTCTCAACTGATAAAAAAAATTGTGATTGTTCCGTATATGATTTAATTTAGATTTCCAAATTAAAAATATGAATTTGAAGAGTTTAGAGTTTTATGATATCATTGTGTGATTATTTCCTATTTGGACCGTAATCGACTCAAAAAGTTTCTTTTTCCCCACAATCCCGACATTTCCAATGACTAAACCCACCTCGAGCCTCATAATAATCCCAAATCGTTTCTTTTTTACATCCTGGGCAATAGTTCCGTTTTGTTTTCTGAGACATTTCCACACTTCCCTTATTATATTATAAATTTTATCACTAATTAAGATTATTAACTGCCAATCCAATTTTAATGCAACCCCTATCCATAATAACATCAGGGATAAAAGAAATTAAGATTATGAAGAGATTGAGCTCACAATGCCTCATATGTGAATATAAAGATAAAATTAGGTTCATTCTTTTTCTTCAAAAATAAGGGCAAAAGATGTTCCTTGGTTTCTATCCAGTTCAAATTCACCATCAATCTGTTTAGTCAAGTTATTTACTAGCTGTAATCCTAATGAACTAGTCTTTTTATAATCTAGATCTTCTGGGAAGCCAATTCCATTGTCAATAACTTTTAAAACGATTTTTTGACTTTTTTGGTAGAGTTCTAACTTAATATATCCAGTTTCACCATCAGGGAATGCGTGTTTCATGCAGTTGGTAACCAGTTCATTCACTATAAGCCCTAACGGAACAACAGTGTTAATATCAATCTTCACATCCTCTACATCAATATCAAGTCTAATACGATCCGGATCAGCAACTAGAGTACGGTACAGATCAGTGGTAAGGCTTCTTATGTACTCACCGAAATCTATGTTTTTAAGATCTGTAGACCGGTACAATCTTTCATGGATCATGGCCATTGACTTGGCCCGGTTTTGACTTTCTCTGAAAACATTACGGGCCCCTTCATCCTTGATATGGGCTGATTGGAGATTCAATAAACTGGAAATGATCATTAAATTATTTTTAACCCGGTGATGGATCTCCTTAAGAAGAAGTTCCTTCTCTTTTAAAGCCTTTTTTATCTCATTTTCGGCCTGTTTTCGCTGGATTGCCACTGCAAAAAGACTGATTAAAGATTGGACTAGTTCGTTATTATTTAATTTGTTCCCCTTTTTAAGAAAGATATAAACAGTACCATAAAGTTTACCCTTTGATTCAAAACCAGTGCCATACATATCACCCATATTCATAGTTAATTCCACCATTCTGGTAATCTTTTGGGGTAATCGTCCGGCAAACACCTGATACAATCCATCTTCCATTTTAAGAAGTTTACCGCTGAGTATTGTATTTTTCTGGTGTTCTTTATCATCATAAAATTCATAAAAAGACCTGAGTGGTAGCTTTATATCCGTTAGCCCCCCACCCATAATTTTTTGGGACAGCTCGATTAATCTTTGATTTTCCCCAATCACAGAACGCACCAGAATACTGTCTGATGGTTCATCATACATACTAACGGCAATAAGAGAGTTTTCAATTAGATCACCCAATTTCTTTGCAATAAAATCATAGATATCTACATGAGGAGGCAAATCAACCAATTCTAAAGCAGTTTTAGATAAAATTCGCTCATTTTCTATGATTTTTTTTGTAGATTCCTGGTTGGATTTTAAAATAGCCTTTAATTCCTTTAATTCATCCACGAGTTCTTCCCTGGATTTTCCTTCATCTAACATTTTTAAAACCTTCAATGAGTATAAAACTAATTTAAATATATAGTCTAACTCAATACTAAATATTTCGGAATATAATCTGAACATATATGAAATTAAACTTATTATAAATTTAATGACCCAAATTTAGTGGATTATTGTAAAAAATCTTATTTTTATCTTAAACGACTATTTAGACATCTTGGTCCGGCCCACAATAAACAACGAGAATGATAAACTTATCCAAGGCACTAATATCCAATAGGTACTCCAGTAAATATAAGTCATGTTTTAGATAGGAAGTCCTCAACATCATCAATGAATTTCAATGTACCCGCCTCTATCTGCTGGGTTAAACTATCCAAATCTGCAAAATTAGGATTATCAACTAGAACGTGCTCCAGAATAGAATCTACACCCTGGGTAGTTGATGGAATGTGGTATTCATCCCAGGTACCTTCTTTTATAAGTTCCCAATACTTGCTTTGAACCTTCTTATTAGATCCAGCTAGCCAAACTTCAAATCTAAAGGTTTCATGGACAAAAACAATTGCAATTTTAAGTTTCATATTCTTTAATGACTTGGGGGTGAAAGAAAAATAAGTCATGTCAAGGTACCCGTAATAAATGCCAGATACGAAATATTCAGGGTATTTATTTTTAAAATACACTCTCAGATCCATAATATATTTCATCAATCCCCTTTAGGCATCCTGAATGTGACCTCTATCCAACTGTTTCTTGTATTCCTGCATATGTTCCTGGAATGATTCCATATTATTTCTCCCATCTTATGAATTTCCGAAAATTAAGATTATATCAAAATCAATGTAAATGTTTCCCCTTAAACATCAACAAACATTGAAAAAGGTCTAAGGTAGAACCGGAAGCAGTGTGTTTAAATAATAAAAGTTCATGTTTACACCTCTCAATATATTTCATTAACATGATTTAAGTTATTCGCCCAGAATAGCTTTAGAAAACTTATCAAATCCAATTATGTCGATAAATATCCCCATTCGTTTTTGAATACCCTTTTCTTTATAATAATCTAATATTTTACCAATGTAATCAATAACCTGGCCGTCAGAAAGGTTTTCGGCTAGTAGTTTTCCTTTCCGGACCTGTAGTCCACATGTCCCTCCAACCATCAGTTTCCAACCCATTGGAGTCCCAATAAGGCCTATATCCCTGACTGCAGATTCTGCACATGAACTGGTACAACCGGAAAGAGAGATTTTTACTTTTTGAGGTGTTTCCATCCTGTGGAAAGCCTCATCAATACGTAACCCGAGGTCCATGGTGTTTTGATGCCCTTTCTTGCAAACTGTGTTTCCAGTGCAAAACTTGACTGCCCTCACACATTTACCAATATGACCTCCTGGCCCCATACCCAGATCATTCCAGATATTATCAATATTTGCCTCTTTAACCCCATATAATCCGATTCTATGTTCTGAGGTCATTTTAATAAATTTAACTTGGTATTTCTCAGCAGCATCGGCAATCTTACGTAAAATGGCAGGATCTACCAGACCTCCAGGGATGTATGGAACAATAGTGTAAGTTTCCATATCCTTTTCTACTGCAGCCCCCTTATCTGGAATGTTTTGTTTCTTTACACCCATATAATCACCCAGTAATGTTAGAAAATGTCAATTTAATAGTTATTATTAAATAAAAAACTTGAAGCAATGAAATAATTTATAGATTAACTTAAATGAAGTAAAATTCTAAGGTTATAGACGTTTAAGAGACCTAAAATTAACCATTAGCTATTTGTTCCTTAAAAATAATGGTAAAAACTGTTCCCGGACCCTCACCAAGTTCGACTTCACCACCAATTTGCTTTGTTAAACTGTTTACTAGTTGTAAGCCTAAGGAGCTGGTTTTTTTATAATCAATATCTTCCGGGAATCCAACCCCGTTGTCACGAACTCTTAAAATAATTTTATGGTTTTCCCCCTTGTAGAGTTCCACTTTAATAAATCCACTTTCATTTCTGGGGAATGCGTGTTTCATGCTGTTGGTAACCAGTTCATTCACAATAAGTCCTAAAGGAACAACAGTGTTGATGTCTATCTTCACATCTTCCACATCAATGTCCAGTTTAATCCGTCCTGGATCAGATACCATGGATCGGTAGAGATCAGTGGTGAGTTTTTGTATGTAGTCACCAAAATCAATGTTTTTAAGATCTGTGGACTGGTACAGTCTTTCATGGATCATGGCCATTGATTTAGCCCTATTTTGACTTTCTCTGAAAACATCACGTGCATCTTTATCTTCAATATATCTTGATTGTAGATTCAATAAACTGGATATAATCATCAAGTTATTTTTAACCCGATGGTGAATTTCCTTTATGAGCATCTCTTTTTCATCCAGGGCCTGTTGTAATTCAATTTGAGCTTCTTTAATGTCAGTTATATTCCTGGAAATTACTTGGACTGTGCGAACTTTATTGTCATGCCCATAGACTGGCTGTAAGCTGGTGCTGAACCATAGATTTTGCTTGCCCTGGGGGACAGGCATTTCCATTTCCAAACCATCCTCGGTGCTAAATACCTTCCTGATTAATTCAATCTGTTTTTCAGCAATTTCAGGTGGGAAGAACTCTCTTAGTGAATGACCCACTAGTTCAGCCGGCCTCTTACCCATACTCAATGCCCCTGCCTCATTGGCCATTAAAAAAATACCGTTCTCATCATAAAGAGAGATTGGATCCTTTGCAGACTCAATCAGGGTTCTATATTTCTCTTCACTTTCCCTAAGAGCATCCTTTGCCATTTTTTCTTCGGTTATGTCCTGATTAACACCCATAGTTCCAATCTTTCTACCATTTTTATCGTACAAGATTTTGAAACGCACCACAATGTATCTTTTTTCTCCATCGGCACGCTTCATCCAGTGATGACCGGTACTGGAAAAATTAGGATCATCTGCTTCAAAGGTTTTTTTAAGCTCATTTTCCATAAATTCATAGGCACTGGGATCAACAAAACGTTCCACATATTCCTGGGCAGACATTGTGTTTCCACCCATTTCATCAGCACTAGTACCGTAAAGGGCGAAAAACTGATCATCAAAGGTGAAGAGATCTTTTTCAGTGTTGTACTCCCAATAAACCATGTCAGCCATGTCCATACCCGTTTTCAGACGATTCTCATTCCATCTAAGCTCATTTTCAGCCTTTATTTTGTAAAAAGCCATTTCCAGTATTGATTGGAGCTCAATTTCCTCATATGGTTTAATTAAAACCCCATATGGCCGAATTCCCATTACTTTTTTAGCTTTTGAATCATCTAATTCTTTGGTTTGAAAAATAAGAGGTACATTGATCTCTTTAATCTTTGAAGCTACTTCAATACAATCCATATCCCCGTTGAGATCAATATCCATTAAAACAAGATCCGGTTTGATGTCCAAAACCTTTTTAATTGCTTCTTCACCAGTGGAAACAACACAAGGAACCTCATAACCAAGAGATTCCAATTTACCCTTAATATCCATCGCTTCTACGTTTCCATCTACCAGAACAATTTTAATATCAGACACATGAACCAACTACACTAATATATGTTAGGACTATTATTTAGTTTTAATCAAAAAATTGGGAATAGACACAGGACCTAATTTTAAACCTTTAAACTATTTTAAGAGCTCTTGACCATACCCCATACAGAACAAGATGTCCAGATTAAACTAAATAACCTTAAAACTAAAATTAATCAATAATATCCTCTTAAAACCTTAACCAGCATCCATCCTACGTCCATATTATTTTGTCCGCGAATGGTATTCAATAACTAAATTTAATCCTATAATTGTTTTAAAAAAAAGATACACTTTGCCCCTCAAACCTGACAACATATTATTATCCATTTATTCGTTAAATTAATATTAAATTAAAAATAAAATACCAGATAACTTTTGGATATTGATGTAGGGGGCATGTTTTTTTGACTGAGGCAGTTTTAGAAAGGGGACAACTTAAAAAAGAATTATATACATTTTTGATTATCACTTTTGCAGCCACTTATATTCTCCAATTAGGTATTTATACCATTGCAGGTCCTTTATCTTATACATCCCCATTGTGGGGTGTGGCACTTTCAGCTTCCATGTTCCTGCCAGCTATAGTTGCCATATTCTGTATGGCTTACTTCAAATCCCATGCCCTGACTACAGAAACAAAAATTATATTCACATTTTTCCTGGTATATGTAGTTCTATTCCTTTTTGAAAGCTTTTTCCCTCCAATTATAGGGAGCATAATGGATAAACCTCTCCTTTCGGGTATTGTTGGTGTTTTAGGAATTTTAACTCTAATCGTGCTGAATTTGAAAAAGAAATGGAGAAATGGCTTAAAACTCTCAAAATTATACTTTGGAAAAAATATTAAATATTACATTTTTTTACCACTCATTTTTTCTGCAATACTCATTTTAACCCCTATTCTTTATTATATTTCCGGATTAGGCTCTCCAGCCACAGAATTTAACCTTTACATGTTCTTTAACACATGGATACCCAGTTTAATTTTGTTTTTCTTCATATTATGGCCCTCCTATTTTGGAGAAGAATACGGGTGGAGATTTTACCTTCAAGACAGGCTATTTCCACTTTTAGGTGGTTATAAGGGTGTTTTAATGCTTGGTATCATATGGGGATTATGGCACAGTGTGCTCATAGTGTTGGGACATAATTATCCGGGATACCCTATCCTTGGAAATGTATTAATGATTCTTTATTGCATTGTACTGGGCACTATTTTTAGTTACGCTGTTTTAAAGACTGGAAGCATCTGGATTGCAGTAATACTACATTTAATTAACAATAAAACTGCTCCCGTAGCAACATCATTCATTGCAAATTCTGATAATCTTATACTGGGCTCTGTGATTGGAATTGCGATTTTAGCAGTATTTGTACTGGTACTTTTAAAGTCTAAAGTTTGGAAAATGATAAACTTGGCGGTTAATGAAAAGTAAATATAATTAATATCTTGTTGAATTGAATAAATGGTTTATAACCATTATAACAATAAAAAAAAAAGACCATACCCGATACAACCCTTAATGATAAATGGTGACCTCATAACTAAATAATTAGAGGTTTAAGGACTTGTGCGGTTAAATGTCACGTTTTCTGGTGTATTAGTTAATTTTACGTCTACCTGGTGAGATGTTCCACTATGGATATCTGTAAAGTTGAAAAAGTGATTATTGTTTTCTTCTTCGAAAACATCATAATTCCAATGTTTCAACGTATAAGTCCTACTATCAGTACCGTACTGACAAATTAAAGTGTTATCAGATGTTGTTATGTTTATATTACCAAATAAATCATTGAAATAAACACCAGTATAACCGCTTAAAGGTAGTGTTTGATCTACTATAGGTGGTGTTGGAGGTTTAGGTTTTAGTTCATTAGTGGCCCAGTCGTAATAGGGAGTCCATGTATCCGTGTTAAAATCACCATTTATTAAATTCTTGAATTTATCATTGCAGCTTTTCTTGAGGGTGACGCCGTAATATCCTCCATTGGTAAATATTGCTATAGCTAAACCTTTAGAAGGATAAAGTGTAAGGTGAGTATATTGAGCAATACTAGCCCCTTCATGATATAAAGTGCCATCTGCTTTTAGGTGCCATCCCATACAGTACCATGAAGGAGTGTTAGTATTTTTAGGAGTCTGTCCCGTTCGTGTTTCATCTAATTCCGTTCTATTTAATATTTTTTGACCATTGTAATATCCAGTATCAGCGATCTGGAATTTAAGCCAATTTGCCATCTCACTTATTGACATATATATACCACCTGCTGGTCCAACACCATCAGGAATAATATCATAGGGCACCAATGTGCCATTTTTAAGAAGTGTATATGGAGTCACGTGATTTGATGAACTTATGAAATCCCAGTAGCTTGTTTTGGTATTGGTCATTCCCAATGGATCAAGTAGGTCTTTCTTAATTAGCTCATTCCAAGGCATATTATTCACCTTTGCAGCACAAAAACCAGGTACAGAATAAAGTAAATTTTGATAAGCATATGTAGAACGGAAAGGAGTAACGTTTTCAAGATATCGGAGATTATAAAGAGAAGTGGCAAAACTATTGTTGAAGTAGGTATAATAATCATCTCCACTATTTTCCTCCAGTCCACTCCGCATAGTAAGACTATCTCTAATTGTGAAATCATCAGTAACTTCGTTGCTGTATAACTGGAATTCAGTTGGAGATAAAAAATACTTAGTTATAGGATCATCCCAGCTCATTAAACCTTGACTTACATATTGGGCAATATTAGTAGCACTAAATTGTTTAGTGAGTGAACATATTCCAAATAATGTATTTTCATCAACTGGTTCTCCGGATGCTAAATCTTTGATTCCGAGTGTTTTCATGTAGATTATCTTATCATTTTGAACAATAACTGCTGCTGCGGCCGGTATATTCGCATCTTTAAATCTGGTTTGGAAATATGCATCAAATAAATTGATTACATTAATCATAGGATCTGGAGTAGGTTCAGGGCCGGGTGAAGGACTAACTGGAGAAGAAGATTGACCATCTAATCCAGATGATGGAATAAAATTAAGTAGAGGAGTAGTTAAAGGAAGAACATCAGTATTGTTAGTAATGGTAGTATTGTTACCTGTTTGGTTATCTGATCCAATACCATTAATAGAAGGTATATTGGAATTAAAAGGATTAAAAACTAAAAGGCCAACGAAAACTAACAACAGAACAAAACCCATCACTAATCCTACTAGAACCTTATCATCCACTCTTTTAACCCCCCCCCAAAGGAAGAACTAATTAAATCTGATATTAATTATTTGATATTTAGTTAATATATATACATATCTTTTTTAAAAAAATAATGATACATTTACAAAGAAAATTTAATTAAATCAAAAAAATATTCTCTTTAAAACTATTTTAAGAATTCATGCCCAGAACCCACCCTAACCTGCGGATACGCTTTTAAAAATGTTAAAATCTTCTCCAATATCTCCTGAGCCATTGCCACATCCCAGGTGTAATCACTGGGAGCCACACCTAGTTCTAGGTTTTCCTGAATGAAAGCAGCATCCATGGCCAGTAAAACAGGACCCTCCAATCCATTCACCAGAAAAGAACTATGTCCCGGAGTGTGTCCCGGTGTATGGAACGCCCACAATGACCCATCACCCAGCAAATCTACACCGGAACCTAAATATGGCATTTGCTGCGCATGGGTGTAATCAATTTCATATAGTTCATTTAAACCTCCTAAAAAATCACCATGGACTTCTAAATGGTATTGGCTGTATTCTCCTTTCCCCGTTACATAGGGAATATCCTTGGGAAGTTCCCTGAGCCCTGCGGCATGGTCAGAGTGTAAGTGGCTTAAAAAAACCATCTTGGGGTTAATATTATGCTTTGCCAGATGATAAGCTATATTTTCATCCCTATCCTGATGATATTCATCAACTGCACTTCCATTTAACCCCCCACGCGGGTCGTTGCAGTAGGATGAGTCCAGTCCGGCATCAAGTAGAAAATCGCCCTTTTCTTCATGATGAACCCAGTGGGCCAGGATAGGGACCTCCAGTTCTTCATCAACCATAACCGGGGCACGGGGGTGATTCGGGTTTATGGTGCCTTTACGGTTAATCACCACTAAACCGGTTTTAAAGCTCTCCACAGTTATTGGTCTTGGATTCTGGAAAACTTCATCCCAACTTTCATGATCTGATTTTTCAACGAAATAAGGTCGGATTTTCATTTTAGCCACCTTCTCAGTTATTTGGAAGAATTAGATTTCATTGGAATTGTGGGGAACATGAATTGCGGAGGGAATTTAGGCTAAATTGGGATTACAGGAATTTCTAGAAATTTGTTCTTGTTTCCCACTTATTCATCCCAATTCCAGGTTATTTTCCTTTAAACCGGTCCACGCCCTGGAAACATTTATCAATGAATTCCTTTTCAGGGGGTTTAGTGAGCAGACTGACCACAATTGTAGCCACAACCGCCACTGGCAAGGCCACGATCATTGGATCCACTGTTGGCCAGGGCACAGATGTAATAATAGTAGACTGTCCCATTAAAGCTTTGGAAACTCCCAATGGTTCGGCTGTTTTTTTAAAGCCGAACAACAACCAGAATAGACTTACCGCTGCACCAGAAACCAACCCTGCGATTGCACCTTCCTTTGTAGCCCTTTTCCAGTAAATTGCTGCCACATATATAGCCAGGAATGCTGCGGCAGTGATACCGAACCATAAAGAAGTTCCCAGGGCCACTATACTGGAGGGTAATATGAATCCCATAATCACTGCAATTAACACTGCTATTACTATTCCAATCCGGGCCATCCTTACTGATGATCCGCCAGTTTTACGGACTAATGTCTCGTATATATCACGGCCAAAGGCGGTTCCCTGCACATGGAACTGTGCAGATAGGGTGGACATGGCCGCAGATAAAAGAGCAACCATAAAGAGGTAAGTGAACCATAATGGCATTGCCGCGGCGATAAATGCTGGTATAACCTTGTCCAAATTACCTCCGGCTGCTTGAACCGCAGTTTGTCCCGTTGTTTGGAAAAAATAGACGTTGGAGAGGGAACCCACCACATAGGCACCGAAGGTTATGGCGAATATGAACACCCCACCAATTAATACTGCCCGGTTCAATTCACGATGGGATTTAACAGTCATGAAACGGACCACCAGTTGGGGCTGTGATAACACCCCAATACCCACACCCAGGATTAGGCTGGAAACCAGTGTCCACCAGAAGGGACTGCCCAGGGAGGGCATGGTTGTCCATCCCGTGAATCCAGTGGCAGTGGCGGCGGCAGTTGAATTAGCCGGCACCACGTTCACCAGATTGGTGAGGGCTTGGTTTGCATCAACTACACCACCCAGCATCCAGTAAATTGCAATCAGGAGGAATATTGTTCCAAAAAACATTATACTACCCTGCAATGCATCGGTATACATTACACCCCTGATCCCTCCAAATATAACATAAGCGGCAACTATCACTGCCATTACCACCAGGGCTATGTTGTAATCTATTTGGAGGGTTGTTTCCACAAACCGGGCCATACCTACCAGAACTACTGCTGCATATAAGGGCATCCCAATAAAGATAACTGCACCGGAGAAGTATTGTATGAATCTACTGTCAAAACGTCGGGATAAAAACTCTGGGAAGGTCAGGGCGCCCAAGTTATGACCCATTTTCCGGGTGCGTTTCCCAAAGAATACGAAGGCAATGAATATTCCAATGAGGATGTTTAAAAAGACTAGCCATAGGATTCCCATACCATAATTGGCAGCAACACCCCCAAATCCTACAATGGCTGCCGTGCTGATGAATGTGGCCCCATAACTCAGAGCCATGATAAAGGGGTGTGTTTCCCTCCCTGCCACCAGGTAATCATCTGCACTCTTAGTCCTACGCCAGGCCACATATCCCACATAACCGTTTATCACGAGAAATATTAAACAAATAATACTCAAAATCATTAAGTCCACTTAATCACGACCTGTGCCTAACTGGCACTTTTATCATTATTATTAATGATTAATGAATTTCTGATGGCTCTATATAAACTTTGACTTATAGGGAGGATATTATCAGCCCATTTATTGTATCATTAATATAGCTTAAAAGCATGGGATTTACACCTATCTATCAAATTTAAATAAGGTTAACAATAAAAACCCTTTATTGTCCTAAATTAATAGGTTAAAATAGATAGGGTTAAATTATCTTTAGATTAATGAATGAATAGAATAGGAAAAGGGGTAGTGAAATAATTGAGTGAAGATGGTCCTCCTCGTTTAAGAAAACCAGAAAAGGGCACTAGGAAAAAAGATGCATCATCCAAATTAGGTAAAGCCAGTGCTGATATTAAGGAAAAAGTCGGTTCTTTTAATCTGAAAAAGGGAGAATCTTCAATTACCAATAAGGTTAATTCCTTTAAGTCTAAAAAAAGCTTTAGGAGTGAAGATAGGGATGGAAGTCCCACCAAACTACGAGTACCCCAATCTGAACCTAAGCAAAAGTTCAATTTTGGTTTCGAGGAAAAAATTCCAAAGGTATTAAGGGAAAAATCCTTCCTAAGCATTATTGGTGTTATTATTTTAATTATTCTGGTGGTTAGCACTGCAATTTTGTTTATTGGTGATAAACAAATAAGCACCAGCCCTAACAACACCACCCAACAAGTAGAGCCTCTTAAAAACCATTATAATGATGGTAACATCTCTTTTGACTATCCTGAAGGCTGGAATGTTTCCAATAACCAACAAGCCCCCCTGATTGTCACAGTAGCTCATGATGAAAATAACAGTTTTTCAGTCTTTAAGGAGGATCTGGGAACCCAGAACTTCACATATCGAGTGGCAGCCTGGCGTTCAAACATTTTAGCAAAGGGTATGATCTACTACGAAGGTGACCTTACCATTGACAACACCACTGCCTATGAACTGGAAGCAAATTACAAACCCGGAGATAAAGTCTTCGCCACTAGAGGGATAGCTTTCCAGAAAAATAACTCATTATACTTCTTAATCTTTGTGTTTGACAAAGCCCTTATTGATTATAAATACGAGATGGATAAAGTGATAAACAGTTTCCATGTGAATTAAAAGATCATTCAATAAGAAAACTGAACTGGAATAAAGATTTTACTTGTGAAATAGGAGATTTAATATCCTTTGGGATTAAATTTCCTCCTAAAAATATTATAATTATAAAATAAATGGATTTGGATTAATTTAATAAAAAAATAGGATTGGCCGGTAGATGGAAATGATCTGGAATGAAGAAATTGAATGCATATCTGAAGATGAATTGGAGAAATTGCAACTTAAGAGACTGCAGGAAGTGGTAAAACGGGCCTACGAAAATGTTCCATATTATAAAAAACGTTTTGATGACGAGGGTATAAAACCAGAGGACATTAAAACCCTGGATGATATCCAGAAATTACCTTTAACCACCAAAGATGACCTTCGTGCTGCTTATCCATTTGGAATGTTTGCAGTTCCCCGTCAGGAAATTGTAGAAGTTCACACTTCATCAGGTACAACTGGAAAACCAACCGTGTCCGGATACACTCGTCAGGATCTGGAAATCTGGAGTGAAGTCATGGCCCGGGGTTTAACCATGTTTGGACTCAACGAAGATGATCTCATACAGAATACCCATGGCTACGGTCTCTTTACCGGAGGTTTTGGGGTGCATTATGGTGCCCAAAAAATAGGGGCCACTGTTATACCCATTTCAACTGGACAGACCCGTAGACAGATCGAAATAATGAAGGATTTTGGAACAACTGTGTTAATAGTCACACCTTCATATGGACTTTACCTGGCAGAAGTGGCTGAAGAAGAAGGCTTGAAACAAGAAGACCTTAACCTAAAATCCATTGGTTTTGGTGCTGAAATGTGGACTGAAGAAATGCGCCAAGAACTCCAAAAACGCTTCAATGCCCCTGCTTACAATATCTACGGACTCACCGAGATTATGGGCCCTGGAGTGGCCCTGGAATGCCCTGAGCAGGATGGTCTCCATGTAATGGAGGATCATTTCTATCCCGAGATCATTGACTCGGAAACCATGGACGTGCTGGAAGATGGAGAAAAAGGTGAACTGGTGATAACCACTCTCAGCAGACATGGGATGCCCATTATTCGTTTTAGAACCAAGGACGTTACCAGTCTCAGAAGAGGAAAATGTGCCTGTGGCCGCACCCATGTCAAAATGGAACGGATTACCGGTAGGACCGATGATATGCTCAAGATCCGAGGAGTGGCAGTATTCCCATCCCAGATTGAGAAGGCTCTCCTGAAAATGGATGGTATTGAACCCCACTACCAGATCATTGTCACCAGACCACAGCATCTTGATGAAATGGAAGTTCAGGTAGAAACATCCCCTAAACTCTTTTCCGATGAAGTGAAAGAGTTAGTGGGGATTAAAAAGAAAATCGAAAACTACATACACAACGAGATTGGTTTAAGAGTTACTGTAACCCTGGTGGAACCTAAAACACTGCCCCGAAGTGAGGGTAAAGCAGTCAGGGTAATTGATAAACGAGACATGAATAATTGAATCTAATCTGAAATTTACATCATGAAATTTACTGGTATTATGAGAAATAATTCTTGAAATTTATATTAAAAAAAATATAATTGGAATTCCATAAAATGGGGGAATCTGAGTGAAAATAGAACAGTTATCAATATTCTTGGAAAATAAGAAGGGTAGAATGAGGAATGCTTTGGATGTTCTCTCTGATGGTGGGTTCAACATCCGGGCCCTTTCCATTGCGGATACTTCTGACTTCGGTATTTTAAGGTTAATTGTACCGGAACCTGGTAAAGCCAAGGAGATCCTGGAGGAGAACAATTTCGTGGTGAAGATGGGCTACGTTATTGCCGTAGAGATGTCTGACCAGCCCGGTGGACTTGGCACCATCCTGGGAATACTGGATGACTCAGACATTAACCTGGATTATCTTTACGCCTTTGTGGATGAAAAGGAAGAAAGAGCCATTGTCCTACTCCATCCTGAGAATATTGATGCCGGGATCGAAGTCCTTCAAAAGGGAGGGGCCACTATAATCCCACCAGAGGATGTTTACGAGTGGTAAACAACAACAAAGTAATATTTTTTTTTATTCCAATTTTAATTGATTTATTTTATTTTTAAGAGATATTAGATTATGATATGTAGGATTTATGATATGTAGGATATGAAATTTTTATAAAAAAATTAAAAAAAATTGTTTTCTTTAGTTTTAGTAAATCTCCAAAATGGATTAATATCAAAATCAGAGACCGGAAGAACAAAAACTGAATCCTTCCTCAAAGGCCTCGAGATTTATAGGAATACTCTTTTCTGGAAGGTTATCCTTCATTGATGCCAGTATAATCTCCTTTTCCAGTGGGAAGTCCGGGACCGCTGCTACCGCGCCCAGCATGACCATATTAGTTGCCAGTATATGACCAGCTTTCTTAGCAATCCCATCGGCATCCATGGCAATGACCTTCTGGGCCTGGGACTGCAGTTGATCCAGGATGGTGGATAGTTCAGGGTAAGGATGTTCACTTTGCCGGAGGTTAAAGGGGTAAATGGGTGCAGTGTTCATTACAACATAACTATCCTTATTGATCATTTTTATAGCTCTTAATGCTTCCAGGGGTTCAAATGCCAGTAAAAGGTTTGCTTTTCCTTCCTCAATCAGGGGACTGTAAGAGTCCCCTATCTTCATCTGGGTGGATACCACACCGCCCCGCTGGGACATTCCGTGTATTTCACCCACCACCACAGAGAGGTTGCTTTTCATGGCGGCTTCACCCATTATAATTGAGGTTTTGATGATTCCCTGCCCACCTACTCCAGAAATATAAATATTGTAAGGGTTCATGGTTATTCCTCCTCTCCCCTTTTATTATCTATTTTTTTAGCCCTGATTGCCTTTTCAGGACATGTCTGGACACACACACTGCATCTCCTACACATTAAAGGATCAATTCTGATTTTACCATCTTCATTGGTGTAAATAGCCGGGCAGGTGAGTTCCATGACACATGTATCACAACCCGTGCATTTATCATCCTCAACATGGATGATTATGTTTTTACCCTTCTCTGGCCTACCCTTAATTAGCATACAGGGGTACTGGGAGATAACCACCGCCACTTTATCGTGCTGGAGGGCTTTTTTGAATATCTCCTTTGAATTACGTACACTGAGGGGATTGATAATTTCCACCATGTCCACTCCACAGGCTTTCACAATCTCCGGTATGGACATCTCCGGTGCTTCCAGTCCCATACCATCCACTGGTAAGCCAGGATGTGGTTGTCCCCCGGTCATGGCAGTGGTGCGGTTGTCCAGGATCACCAGGACAAAATTGTTCTTGTTGTGCACTGCATTGATGAGTGGAGGAATCCCTGCATGGAAGAAGGTCGAATCCCCTATAAAACTCACCACAGTTTGATCCGTAGCTTTAGAGAACCCGCAACTGGTACCAATGGATGAACCCATGGATAACAGGTAATCTGCAATTTCATATGGAGCTTCAATGCCCAGTGTGTAGCATCCAATATCCGTGGGGAAAATGAGATCATCCAGGCCCAGGTCTTCAGCTGCTTTTTTAACTTCGAAATAGGCGGCCCGGTGTGGGCAGCCTGGGCAGAGTGTGGGTGGTCTTTTGGGAAGTTCAACCGAACTGGAATCAGTTCCAACTGGCATTTGCAATCCCATCATCCTGCCCACTCCCTCAAGTACAATATCCGGACTGTACTCATATATCATGGGCAGTGTTCCGTCTATTTTACCGTGAACCACTTTGTTGATCTGGTGTTTGCCAATTATTGCCATAATCTCTTTTTCCATGATGGGGTCAACTTCTTCCACCACCAGAACCCTCTCTATGTTTTCCAAAAATTCCAGCACCTTTTTTTCAGGTAAAGGGTATGAAAAGGTTATTTTAAGAACATTCACCGGTAGTTCATACTCTTCCACCACATCCATAACGTAGTTGTAGGCACTGCCACTGGTGATGATCCCCACCTGGCTTCCATTATCAAAGGACTCATTTAAGGAGGAATTATTGGATAGTACTCCTATTTCGCCCATTTTTTCAACCAGGTTCCGGTGCATGACCCTGGCAGACTCTGGTACCGGTACGAATCGCTGCGGATCTTTTTCAAAGTGTCCGTTTGTTTTAGGTTTTTCCAAAGCACCCAGTTCCACTACTCCCCTCATATGGGAAACCCGGGTGGTGGTGCGTAGAATAACCGGTACTTCAAATTCTTCCGATAACTGGTAGGCGTATTTCATTAAATCCTTAACTTCCTGGGGGCTGGATGCTTCTAGGAGGGGTATGTTGGCCAGTCGGGCATAGTGACGGTTGTCCTGTTCATTTTGGGATGAAAACATGGAAGGATCATCGGCGGTGAGGATCACCATCCCTCCCCGGACACCGGTGTAGGCCACACTCATCAGGGAGTCCGAGGCCACATTAACCCCTACATGTTTCATGAAGGTGAATGATCGGAGTCCAGAGGCAGCTGCAGCTGCAGCAACTTCCAGGGCTACTTTTTCATTGACTGAAAACTCAAAGTACATCCCTGCATCCTCGGCAAGAACTGATAAAACGTTTCCAATCTCTGAAGAAGGTGTTCCGGGGTAGGTGCTGGCCACAGCAACTCCTGCTTCCAGGGCACCCCGGACTGCTGCTTCATTACCCATTAAGAATAGTTTATCCTTCTCTTTTCCGGTGAGAATTTCTTTAATGTTCATGGTATCTTCCTGAAGATAAAATAATAGTCAAACTATGGTTTAATCCATTACAGCATATTTTAATGATTATTTTAGTAATTTAAGAACAGTATTTAAAGACCATACTCGAGGTCCAGTAAATGTTTTTGAATATTGGACTATATTTAGATTTAGGTTTCAGTGGTTTAATAATTTGTTGAAAAATAATTAAACTATTTATAAGATTCATTCTCCCCCATAACTGGAGATTCTTTTCAGAGATCATAAAGATCATTCTACATATATAAGAACTGATTAGACTAAACTGTACGCTATTAAGACTGGAATTAGTATCCACTTAACTCATTACTGTTTTAATCATCATATAAAATCTAATTGTCCAGTAATCCCCTATAAATTGAGCTATTTATTGGTATAACTGGCAGTAGAACTGATGATGGGTGTTCCAAGTCATGATAGATGGTTTGGTGGGCTACCTGCTGTTGGGTGTCGGTGGCAATGGGGTTTCCGGTGTTGGGGTTGGGGTGGAGGATGGGATAGGCACTGGAAGAGATCTCCAGGCGGATCCGGTGGCCTGGTAAGAACACGTGGCCCATGTCAAATAGTTCTATCCGGTATTTTTCAATTTTACCCGGCTCGAGAAGGATTTCTTGATCAAATCCCTGCCTATATCTGGCTCGTATAGAACCTCCAGATTCATAGGTGCCTAGGTTGATAGCGGTTCCATTGGGGTAAACATCCACCAATCGGGCCATGAAATCCGTGTCTTTAGCATCACTGGCAGCATACAACTCCACCGCCACCGGTCCTAATATCATGACTGGTTCTTCCAGGGATGAAGTGGTGTAAATTAGAACATCAGAACGGTTTTCAGTTCTAATGGAGTTAACAGCAAAGCCTCCTAAAGTAAGGGGTCTGGGATTGGCAGGATCATGGGTATAACTATCAGAAGGCGTAGTTGAATTCACATTCACCGTCGAATTGGAGGTGCTGGAATTGTGGTTTGCGGTGCCCGATGTTAAGTTCCATTCCAGAAACCCGTTTCCATTTAATGTATTGGCTTGCCCTCGGCTGTTGAGGTACAGGGGAGTGATCTTCATGTCCTCTGGAGGATAGTTGGTGAGGTTTATCCATTTACTAAGACCAGTGATGTAAACTGTTGCCCTGGGGAAGTTTAACAGACCATTAGAGTTAGTAAAGTTGGAATTGTTAGTGTTGGAATTATTAACTGAGGTATTTGAATTGTTATTGATGTTAGAGTTATTAGTAGATGAGTTAACAGTTGAAGAGGAATTAACAGTAGAACTGGTTGAATTTTTAAGATAATAATCGAAGAATGCCAGATGGGTGGCTAAAACATCACGCTGAGCCCCCGGTACGGGTAGATCCCCGATTTGTGAAAGTTGTGCTGCTGGTTCGAAGGTACCAGAGTGGATCCAGGGTCCTATAATCAGGTACTGATCACTATGAGTGGAGTTCTTTTTAAGGCCATTCCAGTAGAACAGTGCTCCTGGTTGGTCTGCATCGAACCACCCACAGGTAGTCATGGTGGGCAAGTTGATATTGGCAAAATCCTGGTCTGTGAACTGGATCCGTTTCCAGTAATCGTCCAGGGTGGGGTGTTCCAGGAACTGGCGGTAAAGGGGAACCGGTGTCCCAGTAGTTTCATCTGCAGTTAATAGTGGGCGGTGGTTGAATATGGGGGTCCAGTTAAGGTTTTGTGTGTTTAGATCAGTGGTGCGGCCGTTGTTGGCCAGGGTCCATGGTAGGGCCCATCCCATATAGAAAACCCCCCCAATGGATGGTATTTCTTCCATGTAACGTCCGGTTGCTGCGGTGGGTGATATGCACACCAGGTGTGGGGGTTTTTCCCGTGCAGCCAGCCACTGGTTAGCTCCCATGTAGGAGAATCCCATCATACCCACCTTTCCATTGGACCAGGACTGATTGGCTGCCCATTCAATAGTATCATAACCATCAGGGCCTTCCTGGAAGAGGAAGTTAAAGCTCCCCTGTGAGTCTCCCTTCCCCCGCACATCCTGCACCATGAACACGTAGCCCTGTCTGGCGAAATACTCACCCATACCAGCGTAATTCATGTAAGCAGCACTCCGACCATAGGGAGTGCGTATTATAATAACTGGATACTTCCCATCATCTTTAGGGAGCCAGATATCAGAGATCAGTTTAACACCATCCCGTAGGGGTGTTTCCTGGCCAAAAATAGTTTTAACTGTGTAATTCACTGGTTTATTACTGTTATTCTGTAAAATGGTTGAATTATTGGCATTCCATGTGTTCTGGGAACGACTTGAATTTGTGGCATTCTGGGTGGTGCTGGCCTGGTCCTGACTGTTAGTGGTATTGTTCTTTAACTCGGGATTGTTATCAACGCTGTTTTGAGTTTCATCTTGAGTTTCAGTACCCTGAAATTGATTTAAAATAGATTCTGTGCCCTGGGTGATCGAAGTTTCATTACCCTCCAAGAGGACCACCCCAAATAAAACGCCTAGAAAAGCAATGAATGATATTAATACTATTGCAAATGAAGTTTCTTTCATTGTTCCCCCACTAAATAGTTAGTGAAAAGTTTAGTGATGAACTTATCTAATAAAAGATTATTTGAAGGATGTATTATAATTAACTCTGATGAAGATTAAAATCCAGGATATTGAGGTAGAATATCATATTTTCCACCGGGAAGTTAAATATGCCCGTCTGGAGATTAAAAACGAAGAAATTAATCTTATACTGCCCCTTGGATTTAATGATCATCCGAAATTAATTAAAAAACATAAAAAATGGATTTATCAGAAAATATCAAGAATTAATAGGCTTAAAAAAGAGTCTGATAACCGTGAACTCAATTTAACTCGCAGTATACCTGAATTTCGCCAACTGGTTAAAACAATGGTGGATGAGATATCAGGAGAAATGGGTCTTTCTGTTAATGGAATAACATTTAGGAAAATGAAGACCCGTTGGGGAAGTTGTAGTTCAAGGGGAAATGTTAACATTAACACTCGCCTTAAATATTTACCTGAATGCCTCGTTAAATATGTGGTGCACCATGAAGTGTGCCATTTGGAGGTAAGAAAACACAACAGGAAGTACTGGGATCTGGTTTCTTTAACCTACCCCGATTACAAGACCTATGAAGATGAGCTGGCTATTTACTGGTTTTTGGTGAAGGATCTGGATTAAATCATGGAATTATATGTTGTTCACATTGGATTGTGAGTAACAATTAATTATTCATTCACAAATATTGATTACCTAGAACTGATTTCTTAAACTTGGACTTATCTAAAAAACACATTTTTATTATAATAATTTTTTATAGGAATAGGACCTAATATCTATTGATTCTATTTTACCCGTTTTATATAGAATGGAATAATGATAATTACCCACTGAACGGGACTGATAAATAGACTAAAAAACCAGTTCAAATCATTGTATTATCCTAATTAATCTTTAAGAATTGAATAATTTAAAAAAAATCAAAATAAATTAATTAAGCTGGAGATCGAATGATAAATATAAGTGTTATGCGTTATCAGCCTTCAGAAGATGAAGAACCCTACCTTGAATCATATTCTGTTGAAAATAAGGATAAAATGAAGGTTCTGGATGCCTTAAACTACATTAATAACCATCACCAGGCAAATATTGCCTACCGTTCCTCCTGTCGGGCGGGGCAGTGCGGCTCCTGTGCAGTTAAAGTTAACGGAGAAATGGCACTGGCCTGTAAAAGAGAGATAAAAGATGGGGATATAATAGAACCCATAAACCTACCAGTTATTAAGGACCTGGTTGTTGATCGAAGTGAAATAGAAGGCAAAGTTAAAGATATGGGCCTCTATCTTGAGGATGAATGTGAAATCAGTGAGTGCCCGGCCATTTTAAACCCGGAAGAACTGGCCAACACCAAGAAGTTAAGGAGTTGTATTGACTGCTATTCCTGCCTATCAGCCTGCCCTGTTCTGAAAGTTAATGATGAATTCGCAGGCCCCTACTTCATGCGTTACCTGTCCAAATTTGCAATGGACCCCCGGGACTGTTCTGACCGGGCAGAAGAAGGACTTGAAGAAGGACTTTACTGCTGCACCTCTTGTTCCAAATGTGTGGAGGTCTGTCCCAAGGAAATAAACACCTTTGGAGGGGCAATTGAAAAATTAAGGGAAATAGCCTTTCAGGAAGGTATTGGGCCACTGCCAGCCCACCGTTCAGTTAAGGAACTCATTGAAAAGACCGGTAGATCAGTTGAACCCATGAAAGAAGGCCCTATGAGGGCAGGTTTCATGGAAACAGCCATTCAAAAACAAAAAGCTGGGAAATTAGATAATAATCGGAAAAATGGGGATAAAAAAGAGAAAATAGCATTCTTTACAGGATGTCTAGTTGATTACCGGCTGCCAGAGATAGGAATGTCCCTTTTGAGTGTTTTAAATAATCACAACGTGGAAGTGGAAGTGCCTGCAGGGCAGGTTTGCTGTGGTTCCCCCATGATTCGTACCGGGCAGACTGATGTGGTGAAGGAACTGACTGAGAAGAATGCGAAAGCATTGGAAGGTTATGATACCATTATCACAGTCTGCGCAGGTTGTGGAGCCACCCTGAAAAAGGATTATCCAGAATATGGGGTTAATCTGAATGTCATGGATATCAGTGAATATTTGCAGGATAAACTTAATACCGAAGATATGAAACCAGTGAACATGAAAGTAACCTATCACGACCCCTGTCATCTCATTCGAGGTCAGGGAATCCGTGATGAGCCCCGTGAAATTCTCAAAAAAATCAAGGGACTCGAATTTGTGGAGATGGAAATCCCTGATCAGTGTTGTGGTGCTGGTGGTGGTGTTAGGTCCGGTAAACCAGAAATTGCAGCAGCATTAGGCAGTGAAAAGGCAAAAATGATTGAAAAACTAGATGTGGATGCCGTAATCACCATCTGTCCCTTCTGTGAAAATAATATCCGGGCATCTCTGGAAAAGGAAGGACTAAAACTGGAAGTAATGAACCTGCTCACCCTATTGGAAAAGGCCTATAAGTCGTGAAAAGCATTTCAGGCGAAATCAGCAGACAGCAATATAACTAATATGGCATTAACTATGAGGAAAAATAAGAGATTATAACATGATTTACGTGGTTTTTGTGGAGCCAGAAACTCCAGGCAACATAGGATTTTTGGCGCGCACTATGAAAAATTTCGGCCTAAATAAGATGGTATTAATAAATCCATGTCAGCTGGAACATGACTCTTATTACAAGGCCATGCATGCCCGTGAAATCGTCCACAATCGCCAGGAATATCCTTCTCTGACTGAATTCCTTAAAGAAAAGGAAATAGATTTTGCAGTGGGAACTACTGGAACTGCTGGGGGCAGTTATAACCTCCCCCGTATTGCAGTAACCCCTGATAACCTCGCCCAATCAATAAAGGTGGATGGAGATATTGCACTTATACTGGGAAGAGAGGGTGATGGCCTAACTAATGATGAATTAGAGCTTTGTGATGTGATAGTTTCAATCCCTACCCATGGATCATATCCCATCCTGAACATTACCCATGCTGCCGCCATTATTTTCTACGAATTATTTAAGAATGAAAAATCTTATCCTGTGGAAGATTTAGAAGAAGCATCACTGGAGGAAAAACAGGGCTTAATGGAATACATGGATGATGTGCTGGATAATCTGGATTATCCCCCTCATAAAAAGAAAAATGCTTCCACAGTTTTCAGGAGAGTAATGGGGAGGGCATTTATATCTGGTAGGGAAGCCCATACCCTCAAAGGAATGTTCAGAAGGATAAAGGATCGGGTAAACTGACATGGTATACTTTCAGGAGATAATGCATACTACCCCTTAGGGAAATTAATGAAAAATGATCAATATTAACTAAAAAGGGAGAATGTGGATAAAATGGCTATTTTAAGTGACCAGGATATTATAAAATATTTAGATGAAGGCAAAATCACCATAGACCCCCTGGAGGATCCGGCCAGGCAAATTCAACCATCTTCAGTAGACCTGCGGATTGGGAACGAGTTTAAAGGTTTCCGTATTATTCGGAAACCCTGCATCGACCCCCTGGACAAATCTGACCTGGAGTCCTACATGGAATCATTCCATCTGGAACAGAGAGAGGCATTCATCATACACCCGGGGGAATTTGCACTGGCCACCACCTACGAAGCTGTTAAACTCCCTGATGATCTGGTGGCTCGTGTTGAGGGGCGTTCATCCATGGGACGCCTGGGAATAACCATGCACGTCACCGCAGGATACATTGACCCCGGATTTCAAGGAAAGATCACCCTGGAAATATCCAACATAGGTAAAATGCCAGTGGCCCTATACACTGGCCAGAGGGTTTGTCAGATAGTTTTTGAAACCATGACCAGTCCATCATTACGACCCTATGGCCATCCAGAACGGGACAGTAAGTACATGGGTCAGGATCGTCCGGTTACCAGTAAAATTAAACAGGATTACGAGATCAGGGATCGCAAACAGACCAAATTGCTTTAATATCAAAGATATTTTTTTTAATCTAATATATTATCCAAAAAAGAGAGGAAATAGAGAGGATAACAAAATGAAGAATGAAGATGTTATGAATATTGCCAAAAAACGAGGATTCTTATGGTCATCATTTGAAATTTATTCTGGAGTGGCTGGGTTCTTTGATTACGGCCCTTTAGGTGCGATTTTAAAAAATAAAATAATGAACAAGTGGAGAGAATATTACCTGGTAGGTGAAGGATTCTATGAAATCGAATCACCAACCATCATGCCTGAAGAGGCGCTTAAAGCATCAGGCCACGTAGATCATTTTAACGACCCCATGACTGAGTGTAAGGATTGTTTAGAAGTTTTCAGGGCTGATCATATTATCAAAGAGACCATTGGTCAGGAAGTGGAAGGTCTTGAAAATCAGGAACTCACTGAAATATTATCCAACCAGCAGATTCTTTGTCCCCGATGTGAAGGTCACTTAACCCATGTCTGGAGTTACAACCTAATGTTCCAAACTCTTATCGGAGCCAAGGGTAAAAAAACTGGTTACATGAGGCCAGAAACTGCCCAGGGCATATTCATACCATTTAAAAGATTGCTAAGGTTTTACCGGGGAAAACTTCCCTTCGGTGTGGTTCAGCTGGGTAAAGCTTACCGGAACGAAATCTCACCCCGTCAGGGTGTTATCCGACTCAGGGAATTCACCCAGGCTGAAGCAGAGATATTTGTAGATCCTAGGGATAAAAAACATCCCCGTTTCCATGACGTGGCTAAGCAGATGCTTACCCTTTACCCTGCAGATGCTCAGGAGGAAGATGGTGAACCAATCCAGGTCACCGCCCAGGAAGCAGTTGATAAAGGTGTGGTGTCCAGCCAGATGTTAACTTATCAGTTGTGTCTGGCGGACAGGTTTATGGAGGACTTGGGAATACCTGAAAATGTGATTAGATTCCGTCAACACATGAAAACTGAGATGGCCCACTACGCCATTGACTGCTGGGATGTGGAGATACACACCGACCGTTATGGTTGGGTTGAGGTTATTGGAATTGCGGATCGGAGTGATTTCGATCTTAAATCCCACAGCCAGCACAGTAGGGAAGATCTGTCTGTTTTCATGGAATATGATGAACCGCAGACCATTACTAAACTGACTGTCAAACCCAATATGAAAAAATTCGGACCCCTCTTTAAGGGTAATGCCCCTAACATAATGGAATTCCTTAAAAATACTAATGTTTATCCCATTAAACAAGCCTTTGAGGAGGATGGGACTTACCAGTTGAAACTGGAAGGAGAAACTTACCAGTTAACGCCGGATATTTTATCATTTGAAGAAGTTGAAGAAACTGTGAGGGGTGAAAAGGTATATCCTCATGTTATTGAACCTTCTTATGGTATTGACCGTATAACCTATTCTGTACTCCTACATACCTTCACACAGGAGGATGACCGCAACATTTTCCATTTCCCTGCGGATCTAGCACCAGTAGGAGTGAATGTCTTCCCACTGGTAAACAAGGACGAACTGGTGGAAATAGCAAATAAGATAATGGCCCATCTTCGTGTTGAAGGTATAATAGCTGAAGTGGACACTTCTGGAACCATTGGCCGCAGGTATGCTCGTTCTGATGAGATAGGAACACCATTTGCTGTTACAGCTGATCACCAGAGTTTAGAAGATAATACAGTAACCATCAGAGAAAGGGATAGCCAAAAACAGGTTCGAGTATTGATATCTGAAGTTCCAAGTAAAATTAATGACTTGATGGTTAAAAAAATAAGTTTTAGTGATCTTTAAGATGGACTATTGTCTTTAAATCACATTTTTTTTATTTTTATTCTTTTTTAGAGTATTATTGGTCTAAAATATTGCCAGGATATAAAAAAAAGAAATAAAGTGCCCTTTTATAAAGGATTAATCCTTAGTTACCAGGGCTTCCAGTTCATCTTTAGGAATCAACTGGGCTATTTTAAGTTTAGTTGGGCAGCGACCCAGTTTTATGTCATGTTTTTTTGCTATGGCTTTAAGATCTTTCATGGTGGCCTTCTTGGCCATTTCTTCCACATCCATAGTTCACATCTCCAGAGATTTTCATAGTGTGGGAATTATGAAATTCCATTAATACTTAAGGTTAAACTTCTTAATTAATTTTAGAGGACACACAGAATGGATTTTATTAACGGATTTGAGAAAAAAATCGTTGGTATCACGGTTAATTAATTATTGGAGTTGAATGGTATGATAGACGCACATATACATGCTGACTGTAGAACTTACGAAGATTTTGAAACTATGGCTATTGCAGGGATAGAATCTGCCATTACATTGGCCCATGATCCCATGAGGATGACCACTTCGGCAGTGGTTCTGGACCACTTCCACCGCATACTGGAAAATGATTTTAAACGGGCCGGGAATAATGGAATAACCCTTAAAGCAGCCCTGGGACTTCACCCTCGGAGCATATGTCCAGATTATCGGATAGTGCTTCGTAAGCTTCCCTGGTTTCTGGACCAGGAGGAAGTGATTGCCATTGGAGAGATAGGCCTTGAAACCGCTTCTGACCTTGAGAGGGAAGTTTTCCGAACTCAACTTCAAATGGCAGATGAACTGGATATGAAAGTGGCAGTGCACACTCCACGACAAAATAAAAGGGAGATCACCATTAAAACCCTCTCAATCATTGATGGTAACATTGACCCTGCCCGGGTGGTGGTGGATCATGTGGATTCATCTATCATTGATTTGATGGCTGATTTTGAGGGAATGCTGGGAATTACTGTGCAACCACAAAAAATGACTCCCAACGAAGCTGTTGAACTTCTAGAAATGACATTCCAGGATTATGGTCCTGAGAGGTTTATGTTGGATAGTGATATGAGTTCTTCACCTTCCGATCCATTATCTGTTCCGAAAACTGTTCATAGGCTTAAATTGGCTGGTTGGGATGATAAAAAGATAGAAATGTTATCCAAAGATAATGCAGCCAATTTTTATGGTTTCTAAAGAAAATAATATGTTCTATTTTGAATTATTTCTTCTATTTTTAATTATTTCCATTTTTTAGAATGAATTCCCATCAGAATAAGAGATAAAAAAGAGTTTAAGAAGTTTGGTTATTTGTTTTCAGGTAATATACCCACAAACTTCTTGATCCGTTCCATGATTCCCTCATTATCTGGCTGGACTGGTTTGTATTCTTTTCCAACCAAGTCCGCTGCCAGTTGCATTATTTCATTGCTTATGGGAGAAGCCGGGTTTAACTCCATCACTGAACTTCCCAGGGCTATGGAACGATCCATTTCCCGGTCATAGGAGATCACCGAAATCATGGGAACTTCCAGTATGGATTCAATTTCATTAACTGAAAGCAGGAAATTATCATCGTACCACATGTTTAAAACAAAACCAAGTATTTCAATGTTAAGTTCATTCAAGAGTATTCTGATCTTCAAAGCATCGGCCACTGCAGGCATGGTGGAATTAGTAACTAGTATGGCCTCAGTGTCCTCGGGTAATGCTTCGAATATGTTGGAATTAATCCCCGAGGGTAGGTCCATGAGGAAGATATTTCCATAGGAAGATATTTCTTCCATTATCCTTTTCCAGGATACATAGTTAGGATTGATAGTTTTTAAGGTTTCAAAGTGCATACCTGTGGGTATTACCAGCGCTCCCTGATTAACCTGGTAGACACAATCTTGAACCGCTTTGTCACGCATCAGGACATCGTGTAGTGTCACTTCTGGATTTAGAAGTCCGGTGATAACATCCATATTGGACATCATCAAGTCCAAGTCCAACATGACCACTTCTTCCCCGAAAAGACTTAGAGCTACGCCTAAGTTAAAGGTGAGGGAGGTTCTTCCCACTCCTCCTTTTCCAGATGCAAGAGCAATAAATCTCGACATAGTTATTCCCTAAAATTTAAAATTAAAATTTTTATCTCCTGCCGAGTAGTCCTTCCACTAGTTTGGATATGACACCTTTTTTGTCTGGTTCAATTGGCTGGTACTCTTCACCGATTAGATCCGCTCCCAGTTGCATTATTGCATTGCTGGTTGGGGATTTAGGATTTTTAACTACTAAAGGTTCTCCGAAGGCTGCTGCCCGGCTGACTTCGTTGTCTTCGGGGATTACAGCTATGACTGGTACTTCCAGTATAGTTTCAATTTCACTGATGGTGAGGAATGTTTTATCGTGTTGTTCTCGGTTAATAACCACACCCAATATGTCCACACCTAATCGGTTGGCTACGATTTTGGTCTTGAGAGCGTCACTGATGGATGGTACTTCTGGAGTGGTGACCAGTATCATTTCCTGAGCTGCGGCTATGGCGGCTAGGGCATCTTTTTCCAATCCCGCTGGGGCGTCAATTAATAATATATCAGCACTTTCAATGAGTATCTCTAGTGCACTTTCCAGACGGTCCATTTTTATCTTACGAAGACCTTCCAGTGATATTCCAGCAGGGACTACTTTAACCCCTCCCGGCCCTTCATAAATTGCATCTTCAATATCTGCATCTCCAGAAAGTACATCATGTAGAGTCACTGATTTTCCTTCCATACCCAGGATCAGTTCCAGGTTAGCCATGGCCACATCGGCATCGAGAACTATGACCTCTTCCCCATAAGTAGCCAGGGAAACTCCTAAATTTGCAGTGATAGTTGTTTTTCCAACTCCACCTTTCCCTGATGCAACTGTTATCACTCTTGTCATCCAATTCCTCCTAAAATTATTTCCACCTAACTTTTTTCATCTTAAAACTTTTTTATAAATCAATAATCTTCAATTAAATCCTCATTCAGTTAAATCTTAACTGAATTCTACGTTAATCTCGAATCTCTCCACCACTTCTGGGTATTGTCGGAAACTCTTTTTAATGGCAATTTCTGCTATGTTAATGATCTGTCTTCTAAGGTTAACTGCAGTTCGGTTCTGTCCCATTATTCGGTTTAAGAATCCTTGGCTTTCATATTCAGTGATGATATTGATTGTCCCACTTAGATCTTTGTAATTGTCAAGGAAGACCATGACTTCTGTTCCCTTTATTTTAGGAATACCCAGTACAGATTTTTTGATGAGGTTCATCAGGACTAATTCAACCCGTTCCACATCATCATCATCAATGATACCACCGCTATATGATTGTAATAAGTTTTCCACATCATCATCTTGAACATCTTTAATACCATACTTTTTAAGAAGTTCTGACCGGTCTACTGGTATTTCATCATCTATATCAGAAGATTCAGATTCTATTTCTGTTTTAGCTAATGGTGTTTCTGATTTAGTGCCAACCACTGATTCTTCTGGCGTATTACTGACTGATGAATAATCAACATACTCATCCAAACCTCCAGAAGAGGGAGGCTCATCACTCATTTCCTCTCCTTTAGGAGGCTCATTTAAAGATGTTTCAAGTTCATTAGCCAACGTTGATTTTTCAACATTTTGAGCTGATTTATCAACAGACTCATCCAACCCAACTGAGGGAGATGATTCAACCTCTTCATCCATTTCCAGTTCTTTAATGGGTTCTTCTGATGGTTGTTCCTTTAACGATGAATCAGTTTTTTCAGTAATAGATGATTCAACAACCTTTTCAACCGATTCCACATCCTCAGATAGATTTTTAGCACTAGCTTCGATTTTATCTGAATCTTGAACTTCCGGTTCTATGATAGTGGAGTTTACAGTTTCTACAGATTCTTCAGAAGTTTCGGATGACTTTTTTTTCAGTTCACCAATAACATCGTAAACAACGGAATCTGTTTCTATGGTGTATGGTTTGTTGAGATCAAGTAAATAGTCCACTTGGGATGGACCTACATCAAAGACCTCAATTAATGTGTTTTTATTATCCAAAGCAGAATTTATTTTTTCCAGTGCTTCCCTCTTAGAATATCGTTCATAAGAAGCAGCAACCTGTTTTCCATCTTTATAAAGAATATAACCTTCTTCTGAACTTGAAGTTACTCTAATAAACCCGTTTTTATGATCTTTAGCTAGATCTTCCATTAATTTCGAGAAATCCAACTCGTCAGCATATGAAACCATTGATGGTTTGGTTATGGGCATTTCCATTTATACATCTCCCCATATCCTTACTAAATCCCCTAATTCCTTAACAAATTATCCATATAATAAATTATCCTCATCCCAAATAAATATAATCCCTATTGCAATTTGCATGTTTTATATTTTACTTGCGGATCAGTTTTATTTCTGCCGGAGTAACTATTATAATATTCCTACCATTCTTGCATAATAAGATAGCTTCTCCCCCATCATTATCTCTGAATGCCTTTAATTTTTCCCCAGCTAGTTTGAAATCGTCAGGTGAATCCTTTTCCAGGATACTGATATCCATGATGATTGGATTTTTTTCTTCCAAAACCTGGGCCAGAGCATAATCAAATTCATCAAGATTGTGGATTTTCATTAAAATTATCTCATAGAATGAGTGTTCAGGGACAATGATAGTTTCCTGATCCTCTTTCCCTTCCTCTTCTTCCAAGCCGAGATTTTTCTTTAAATAATCCATGATGTCCTTCATTTTTTAACGTCCCCTATACCTGTATATTCTATTATCGCATCTAATAATATTGACGCCCCACCATGATAAATATCAGCCGCAGGAAGGCCATATTTTTCCTGACACTCACTAAAAAGAATGGCCTGGGACTTATCTTCAGTGAAATTTCTTAAATTAAGGGAAATTCCCACAACTTTGGTGGGTTCCATAGCCTCGATAGCCCGGATCTCTTCTGTGATTCCCACAGGGTGACGGTAGGGATGGTTGAATCGATGACAGACAATGGTGGCTGTGGGTTGTGCTCCCACCAGTATTGCTGCTGATAAACCACGGGGATGAGGATTTCCCCTCTCAGTTAGGCTGGATTGTCCTTCCACAAATATTATATTTGGATCCTTCTCTTCCTCCAGATATTTTATTCCACCCATTACTGCAGAAGCAACATCCATTACTGAAAGGCTACCTGCACGGAAATTCATGTCAACAGGTTGTTCCAAGCCCATTTCATCCGTGGATATAATGCCGGGATTCAATCCAATCTCTTGTGCTGTTTTACCCAGAATACGTGTGGTGGTTCGTTTCCCACATTCTTGAGAGGTTCCTCCCACAAAAACCACCGGTGTTTCCGGTTTATAATCAAGTTTAGGAAGAACTTCGGTACAGGTTTCTGGCGCAGTACCGAATAAATATCTTATGACATCAAGGCGGGGGCTTATCTCTTTTAACTGAACACCTTTGGACTGGGCAAAGGCCAGTAAAGATTGATTGTTATATAATGATAGGGATCTGAAAGAACAGACCACATTCAGACCTAGATCTATGGCCTTAACCGCGTACTTCAGGGCAGGTCCTTCTGCACCAATTGGCAACATTATTGCCACACTACGGGCATCGGTGTTACTTGCTAATTCATCTAAACTGGATGAGATTATATGATTACAAAATTCTTGACCTTGTTTTTTCTTACTATCATCAATAAAGCCAACAGATTCAATGCCTGTAAAATTTGAGAATTTTTCCCCGCCACCACCGCATCCGATGATTATAAAGGGATTTAGTTCTTGCAAATCCTCAACAGAAGTTACAGAATACAAAAGATCACTCCTCTTAAATTTGGTGAAATAGGTGAAATATTACATTACTTATTTATTTAATAAATGTCAAACCAAGATATATACTTTAGGTAGCATGTAAATTCTATTGTGGAGGCAGATTATGATAGAAAGAATACTTAAAGATTTAGGACGAATAAATGGGGTAAGCGGATCTTTAGTGGTTGGAAAAGACGGTTTGATAATAGAAAGCGAAGTTCCAACAGATATTGATTCTGAATTGGTTGCTGCAATGGCTTCGGCTGTTTTTGGTACTGCAGAACGTTCTGCAGAGGAAATGAAACACGAACCACTTCAGCAAGTGATGATTGAGGGTAGTAGAGGTAAAACCCTGATGATCGATGCTGGTGAAGGTATCCTGGTTGTGATTGCAGATATAGATATTAACCTTGGCCTCATCAGGATCGAAATGCGCCGTAGTGCTGAACGAGTGGTTGAATTCCTAACATAAATGGAATTAGGAATTTAAACCCGAACTAACGGTTCATCACTTTAAGTCATCATTTGTTGTTTAATCCAAAAAACCAATATATGAATGATTTTTAGTAAAGGGCAACCAACTTAAAAAACATTAATCAACTTATATGGGGGTAGCACTCTTGAGAAAACCTTACGTTATACTCATTGGAAGTGCTTCAGGGATTGGAAAATCTACCATTGCTTCTGAGTTAGCTAAAGAGCTGGGAATTAAGCATTTAATTGAAACGGACTTCATAAGGGAGATAGTGAGGGGCATAATTGGCCCAGACTATGCACCCGCCCTTCATAGGTCATCATATGATGCTTATGTAACCCTAAAGGATAAACAACGATATGATGGCAACACTGCCAGTTTGATTAGTGCTGGTTTTGAAGAACATGCTTCTTTTGTCATACCTGCCATTGAAAAGGTCATAAAAAGGGCAGTTGATGACTTTGATGATCTAGTAATTGAAGGGGTGCATATGGTTCCCGGATTTCTGGACATAGATAAGTTTAAAGAAGATGCATCCATCCATTTTTTTGTGCTCACTGCCGATGAAGAAGTGCATAAAGAGCGATTCGTCAAGAGAGCCATGAAAATAAAACGTGGCGGTAAACATTTAGAGTATTTTAAAGAAAACCGAATAATTAACAATTATTTAGTTAAACAAGCCCTTGAACATCGTATTCCAGTTATCAACAACTTGGGAATTAATGAAACTAAAAAAAGGATGCTCACCCTGATTAAAGAGATTTGTAAAGAAATGATATTCCGTCATTCAGTAGATCAGTTGGAGTTAGAGACTGATATCATCCTTAACAAATATGGGGGGCGTATAATGGATGTTTCCTATTTTCTCCCTGGTTTTGGTGAACCACTGAAAAGGAAAGTTAATGTGTATGACCCGTCAGAGGCAAAGAGATTCATTAAACTACTCCAGGAAAATCCGAAACGTAAAAAAGATTTGGAAGGACTCTATGAACTTTCTGGAAACGTGCACCGGCATAAAATCTGCGCACCTGACGAAGAAAGTCTCCAATCAATGATCAAGGAACTGGATGATAAGGGACTACTCTACCAGCTTGAAACAAAGGAATAAATCACCGATAAAAAGATATATACATATCAATAATCCAAAATACATAATACCAAAATGTCAACATCATAAACCATAACAATCAATCCTTCAACTTAACATAAGTACCCAACAACAATATTTTGATCATCACACCTTAATTTAATGAATAAATTCTTTGACTTAATGTTTTTTTATTTTAAAATAGTTGTTAGAAATACATTTTAATAGAAATTCATGAAATTAAAAAAATATTATGCTTAAAAATAAATTATAATCAAAAATAATATATTAGGAGTCGTAAATTTGAGTAAAATGTTTGCCGACTGTCCCCTATGCAATGCACGTCAGAGTGTGGAAGTCACCACCAAAACAGAGAAAATCCCCTACTTTGGAGAAATCATGGAATCAACCATGCTATGCCGTGAATGCGGGTACAAACATGCCGATACTATCTGTATTGACCAAAAAGAACCAGTTAAGTACACTTTAATTGTTAGTAAGGATAACTTAAACGCCAGGGTTGTTAAATCACAGTCAACCACCATCACCATACCCGAGATAGGGCTTAAAGTAGAACCAGGACCCCAATCCCAGGGATATGTTTCCAATGTTGAAGGAGTTTTAAACCGTTTTGAAAAAGCAGTCAAAACTGCCTTATCATGGAGTGAAGAAGACCATGTTAAACAGAACGCTGTCAGAATACTGGAAGATATTGAAAAAGTTAAAAATGGTCAAAAAGAAGTCACTCTGGTAATGGAAGATCCATTTGGCCACAGCATAGTCATGGATGACACTGCAGTTAGGAGTGAATTAACTGTGGAGGAAATCAAAAATCTGAAAACAGGATTTGCTACCTTTGAAAATGAAGAATTGGAAATTAATGATGATGACTGATCAATTGTATTAGAAATTTTCAAAAGAAACAAAAAACTGGTTATTTAGTAATGGATTTATTAATTAACTTCAGGTAGGAGGGTAAATTGCACAAAAAAAGATAAATGTAGTTTATTATTTTAAAAAAATTTAAGAGTTAGTAATCCATGAAAGCCGGATCTTCATCTTCTTCATGGACATCTTTAAGTTTGAGTGTCTTTTTAACATCCATTGAAAGAGCATCACAGTCAGCTTTGATGGCATGTAAATGCATTAAAATCCTCTTTTTCTCCTCATTGATCCTTTCAATGTTTTGGTAAGGATAGATGGATTCCTTGAGCATTTCATATTCAATGGTAGTGTATGGATATTCATTGAGCTGTTCACAGACCTTTACCAGCACTTCACCCAGGAACTTGTTCATTTCCACCTTAACCCTTTCCCTGATCATCTTATCCCGATCAAGGTTCTGCTTCATCAGACGTACGACTTCTGCTTTGGCAAAAGGCAGGCTTTCTCCTTCTTCATCGATTTCAGAATCTTCTTCTTCAGTAGTTTCATCTGACTCAACTGCTTCTTCTGAGTCAATGTTTTCCTCGGTTTCTTCCTGATTAATTTCCTCGTTAAATTCGTCTTCTCTTTCGTCGTACATGAAAAATCTCCCTATTTTTTAGATTTAAATTCTTTTAAACTCAGTAAATGCTATGTGAATGGTCTTATATAAAACTATTGTTTAAATGACAGGTTACGTGTAAAATTTAAGGTGATTTTCTATTACACTCTAACAATAATGGAAGGCAAAATAAAGATTTCAAATAATCCTATATAATTCCCAGTACTCAGAGTACTTGTGGATATATAACTATTGATGCATTTTCTCCAAGTCCAGGCTTAAGTCCAATGATCTTGCAGAGTGGGTGATGTATCCTGTGGAGATCACATCCACACCCGTATTTGCATATTGGATTATGTTATCAGAGTTAATACCACCGGAAACTTCGATTAGTGCGTTATCACGGAGATTCTCTTTTTTAAGGGCCACTATAACATCTTTCACTTTATCAGGATCCATGTTATCAAGCATTACAATATCCGCACCAACACGAACCGCGTGCAGAGCTTCTTCCAGACTTTCTACCTCAATTTCAATTTTTTTAGTGAAACTAACATATTTCCTAGCCCGGGATATTGCCTCATCAACCCCACCCACCAAAGCCAGATGATTATCCTTTATGAGCACACTATCATCCAAGCGGTAGCGGTGAGTATCCCCTCCACCAGCCCTTATAGCACTTTTCTCAAAAAATTGGAGCCCAGGAGTTGTCTTACGGGTTCCAGCTACTAAAACATTGGGATTTACACTGCGAACCATTTCAATGATGTTTCTGGTCAGCGTGGCAATACCACTCATACGCATAAGGAGATTGAGTACCGTTCTTTCCACACTGAGTATACTACGGGGATCACCTGATATCTCCATGATGATCTGGCCATTTTTAATCTTTTCACCATCCACCACCATTACATCCGTTTCCACACCAAATTCCTTGAATATAACCACAGCCAGTTCAACTCCCGCAATTACTCCACCTTCTTTGGCCATGATCTGACCATTAACCATTAATCCTGGTGGAATTAATGCACAGGTAGTTATATCCTCAAAGCCAATATCATCGTAAACCATCTTAGCTAGGTCTTGCCTCATAAATGACACCCATAACTTGATATCCATAACTTGATATCCATAACTTGATATCCATAACTTGATATCCATAACTATTCATTGGGAATATATATACTTCTAAATTTAATGAAATTAACTAAAATTATTTTAAATACTAAAATTATCTCTTCTACAATAAATTTTACAATGAAATAATAAAAAATCTTTGTTCTGCTTTATATTGAATAAAGAATATAAATTTTCACAGATCCTCATGGCTAGTTTCATACTAAAAACTAGGGGAATGTCAATTTTTAATGTTCATCAATAATTTTTTCGAATGGTTAGAACAAATAAAAACAAGACATATTTTGTAAAAAAACTCTTGATTCATAAATGAATCATATATAAACAGAAACACTTTATATTGTAAAATATTAATGTTGAAATCTGAGATTTGAATACAATCTTCCTTAGGAAATGTATAGAAATTTAGAATAAATGAATTCAAGTAGAATAAATGAATTGACATATTTTACTCTTACTAGAATTGGATTGAATATAATAATGGAGTTTAAAAAAAATGGGTGAATCAATTATGGAGTTAATATTTTTAGGAACCTCATCTGCACTCCCAACCACTAAGAGAAACCACTCCGCCATTGCCCTGAAGGCATTTGGAGAAGTGATGCTTTTTGACTGTGGAGAAGGAACCCAGCGTCAGATGGCTCGAATAAAGCTGAGTCCCATGAAAGTGGATCACATCTTCATCACCCATCTCCATGGTGACCACTTCCTGGGACTGCCCGGTATGATCCAATCCATGGCCTTCAGAGGCCGGAAGAATCCATTATATATTTACGGACCAGAGGGAATGATAAAAACAGTTGAACATATTAAAAATTTGGGTTACTATGCCCTATCATTCCCCATACATGTGCACGAGATAAAGAAGGGCACTATTCTGCAGACAGAGGAATACTTGATTGAATGCTGCCCCACCCATCATTCAGTTCTTAACCTGGCTTACTCTGTAGAAGAAAAAAGATCTCCCAAGTTCCTTCGGGAAAAAGCCATTGAACTGGGCTTGAAACCTGGCCCAGATTTTGGCAAACTTCAAAAAGGCATCCCAGTAGAGGTGAATGGAGTTCTTATAACACCAGACCAGGTTCTGGGGAAGGAAAGGAAGGGTAGGAGGATAGTTTATTCTGGAGATACCAAGCCATGTTCCGAGATGGTTGAATTCGCAACAAATGCCGATGTACTGATCCATGAATCAACCTATGAATCATCCCAAGAAACAAAAGCCCTAGAAAATGGCCATTCCACCACCACCCATGCAGCAAGGATTGCCAAAGAAGCAGATGTATCTGAATTAATTCTCACCCATATAAGCACCCGTTACCGGGATATTGATAGTTTAAGTAGGGAAGCAAGGCATATCTTTAATAAAGTTATAATGGCCGAGGATTTCATGACCATAGATGTGAAACACCATGAAAATTAATGAAAAGGTAAATGTAAAGGCTATCAACCTAACTTAGAGGTGAAATAACTAAATGCTCAACACTGACCCCCTGTACCTTGATCTGATAAAAATTGCTGTAATTCTCCTATCTTCTTTCATCATTATAAAGTGGGCTATTTACATTATTAAGAAAACTGGAAACCGTTTTAATTTTGAGCCCACTCTGATTCAAGTCTTAATTGAAATCATCAAATACTCCATAATCGCTGTAGCCATAACCGTTGTTTTGAAGGAAGTTGGATGGGATATAAGTGCAATAGTCCTCAGCCTGGGTATTGTGGGTATAGCTGTTGGTTTTGCTGCTCGGGACACCCTTTCCAATTTCATCGCCGGCCTCTTTATACTGGCAGATAAAAGTTTTAGAGTGGGAGACATCATTGAATTGTCTGGCCAGAGCGGTAAAGTGATTAAATTGGGTTTAAGAGTTACCACCATCAAAACGGAGGATAATAAAATCATAACCATTCCCAACTCCACTTTTTCCAAAAATATATACATCAACTCCACTGCTCAGGAAACCCGTAGAGTGGGATTGGATATTAACATCCCCTATGAGATGGAACTGGAAGTAGTTGTTAACTCTCTGGTGGAAACTGCATCCAACTGTAAATGGACGCTTCATGAGCCAAAACCAAATGTGCTTATAAAAGAAATGACAGATACTGGTATTAAAGCAACTCTAAATGTCTGGGTCTGTGACCCCTGGAAGGTAGCCACCTTCCGCAGCCAGTTAGCATTGAAAGTTAAAGGGCTTTTGGTAATTGAAGATGTCTCGTGAAAATGTCACCCTATAAGATTTTCTCCATTCTAATAATAGTTGCGTGTTTCACGCTGGCAGCAAGCATAGCCATGGCTGGTTTTGAGCAGATGGAAAACGTTACCCAAGCTCAGAAAAGTGTTAAAGATTACCAGGAGAAGATGAGTAATCCGGTGAATGCACTGGACCCCACTGATCTCACCAGTTCTTATATCAATGCACGGTTAATAATCCCAAAACTCAATGTAAATGCAACCATCCGATCCGATACTGTAAACGCATATAACGCTGTTTATCATTATCCTGAGAGCGTTATGCCAGGTAAACCCGGTGAATGTGGAATTTTAGGCCATAGAACAACATATTCCGGATTATTCACCAACATTGCTTCCCTGAAACCTGGAGACCAGGCTATTATCAAAGATTTTACCCAGAAGAAGAAATTTGTCTACGAGGTCACCTCCAATGGAAATGATATTCGTTGGGATTATAAAACCAAACCTATTAGATTTTCACAAGAAGGACAGGCACGTTTACTAATTGTCACATGTTATCCTCCCGGTAAGAAACAAGCTGCCTGGATCACCCATTTTAAGATGGTATCAAGTAGTGACTTATGATTTAAATACTCTTTTTAATTTTTAAAGATTTTATAGAATTTTATTAACTGTATTCCCCATCAATACAACATTTTAAGTGAATATAGCTCCAACGATACTTCATATTATGATTAAAGCCCATAAAAATAAAATAAATCCAAATAATCATTTGGATTTCTATCTTTAATAGAATTAACCCCGAACTGTTCGATTACACAATACTTATTAGTTACAAATATTCATATTATTAACAAATATTTACTGGTCCATTAACGTGTAGTTATAACACTTAATAATGAGAATTGCCCATCATTATACAATTAACAATTATCCAAAAAAATAAAACATTGATATAAAGGAGACATAATGGTTTAAAAAAGGAAAAAGAGGAGTTAAAATGGTTGAAATCATAATAGATGAAGATGCATGCGTGGGATGCGGATCCTGTGTGGATGACTGTCCCAACGACGTGTATAAAATGAATGAGGAAAGATGGAAAACAGAAGTAGTTAATGTCAATGACTGTATGGCATGCCTCTCCTGTCACGAAATCTGCCCTGCACAGGCCATGACTCACAAAGACATCCACGTGGCTAAAAGACTATACATTGACCGTAGAGTTAACCACATACTGGAAAGAATTATCTGAGGCATTATTATGGCAATACAAGAAGTTAGAGGAACATTTAAACCTGAATTAATTCCTAAGGAAACTGGTGGAGACATAGATGACTATGAAGATGCACTGCACGTGCTAATGAAATTCATGGGATCCATGTCCAGTGCCCTGGAACAGGTTTCAGGAAGAGGTGCCAACGCCATTGTTTATCAGGCAGGTAAAAGAATGGGCCACGATGCCGCGAAAATGATGGAAAAAACCGACAACTTGGAACAGGCCATGGATGAGATGGGTGAAGTTCTGGGACATGAATTTTACTATAGGATGTGGAAACCAGCCGGACAGGAAAATTACACCATCGAAAAAGGAGATGAAACTATTGTAAAACTTCTCTTCAGGGACTGCGTTGTCAGGCAAACCCTCCGAAGAACAGGTTTACCACAAAAAGGACCACTATGTTACCTATTATACGGTTACATGGTTGGAGCAGTGGAAGAAGTGATGGATATCAAAGGAAAAGTGGACATAGACCACGTAGGCCCCAACGCATGCCTTAAAACCCTCACCATTAAATGGGGTGGTAAATAATGGTTAAAATAGCCTTAGAAGCCCTGGCCAGCTGTTCAGGATGTGAAATTTCAATACTGGACCTTCACGAAGACTTGGTGAAATTACTGGATCAGGCCGAAATAGTATATGCTCCAATAATAATGGATGTCAAAGAAGTGCCAGATGATATTGACATTGCCATTGTCTCTGGTTCTGTCCGTAACGCTGAAAACAAGGAAAGACTGGAAGAACTCCGGGAAAAATCCAAATACCTCATTGCCTATGGAACCTGTGCCTGCTACGGTGGTATAACCGGTATGGCTGATCTTTACACCTCAGAAGAAGTCACATCACGTACATACTCTGACAACCCCAGTACAGTGTCCGCACCCCTCCCCAATGAAGTGGTTCCAGAACTCTTGAGCATTGTCCACCCGGCAGCCGACTTCACCATAATTGATGGATTCATACCAGGATGCCCACCCAAAGAACAACTCACCCACGACATTCTCATACCACTTGTAAATAATGAAGCACCGGATGTTCCCAAAAAAAGTGTATGTGCGGATTGCCAACGTGAAATGGAACACGTGGAATTTGATACAATACACCGCAGAATTGAAGGTAACCCCGAACCAGGGAAATGTTTCCTGAGTCAGGGATATATATGCCTTGGTTCAGTCACTTTAGGCCGCTGTGGTGGTCTCTGCACCGAAGCAGGAGTCCCCTGTCACGGATGTGGAGGGCCATCCCTGGATGTTTTAAGAGAACCAAGCCACGATATCTACAATGGAGTAATCAAAAGAATCTCCCACGTATCTAATATGCCCGAAAAAGACGTTGAAAAACAGCTTTATGATATAGGACATATCATTTACGGATTCGTGATTGGAAGCAAAACCATGGAGGACAAACAGGTTTCACTCATCCCTCAACTGGTTAAAAAGTGAAGTCAAAATTAAATGGTGATATTATGAAAAATATCGAAATTAGCCCAGTAAGTCGGATTGAAGGTCACGCCAAGATCACTGTGCAGGTTGACGATGCCGGCAACGTGGCAGATGCCCATTTCCATGTTATGGAAATCAGAGGATTTGAAAAATTCCTGGAAGGTGCAGCCGTAGAAGAAGCACCACGGATAACACCACGAATATGTGGTATATGTCAGACTGCACACCACTTGGCAGCAGCCAAAGCCACTGACATGGTATTTGGATTGGAACCGCCAGAAACTGCCAAGAAACTAAGGGAACTTATGCTCCTGGGACAATACATTCACTCCCATTCACTCCACTTCTACTTCTTAGGCGCCCCAGACCTTGTTATGGGTCCTGAATCAGACCCCGCAATGAGAAACGTTATAGGGATCCTGAAAAGTAATCCGGAACTGGCTATGATGGCCATAAAAACCCGTAAAATTGGACAATCCATAACCGGAGTTGTGGGGGGTAAGCCCATAAGTCCAGTAACTGCCATACCTGGCGGACAATCCAGAGGCATAACATCCGAACAACAGGCCCAGTTATTGGCAGAAGCAAAAGACGCGGTAAACCTAATAGAACAGGGTGTTGAAGTAGCTAAACCATTATTTGTTCAGTACAGTGAAGCAATTGAAGCATTAGGACCTGTAGAAAGTCATTTTGGAGCGCTGTCCAATGGTGGTTCCATTGAGTTCTACGATGGGCCGGCCAAAATCATTGATAAATCCGGTAACCAGGTTTACGAATTTGCAGCCGCTGATTACCTGGACTACATTGAGGAAAAAGTTCAACCATGGTCCTACCTGAAATTCCCATATCTGAAACAGATTGGATTCCCTGAAGGTAATTACCGTGTGGGTCCACTGGCACGATTAAACGTAGCTGACAACATACCTACTGAAAAGGCATCCGCCCTTTACGGTGAATACAAAGATCAGTATGGAATTGCACAAAATGCTCTACTGTACCATTACGCTCGATTAATCGAGTTGATGTATGCTGCTGAAAGAGCAGTACAGCTCCTGGAAGATGACAGCATAACCGGTACTGACCTGCGCCAGCAACTTTCCGAACCATTAATCACCAAGGAAGAAGCCAAAGAATCCAGTGAAACCAAAAGGGGTGTGGGAATGATTGAAGCCACCAGAGGGATCCTAATCCACGATTATGAAACCGATGCAGGAGGATTCATTAACCGAGCCAACTTGATCGTTTCCACTGGCCAGAACAACTTATCCATGGATATTGGAGTTAGGGAAACTGCTAAACAGATGATCCACGGCGAAGATGTTTCAGAGGGGCTTAAGAACAAGTTGGAAATGATTGTACGGGCTTATGACCCATGTCTTTCCTGTGCAACCCACGCCATTGATGGAAGTTCACCACTAGCAGTGGATATCTACGACAGTGAAGGTCAACTACTGAAAAAACATTTACTCTGAGGTCTTTCTTAAACCTCAAAATTCTTTATTTTTTTATCCGTAATATTTATTTACCTAAAAATTACCATTTATTTTAAAAATAAAAAACAAACTAAGTAATAAGCATAAAACTTCCATAATTAGATTCGTATTATCAAGATATGGGATCATACCCCTGGATCCTTTCATAGAAGTTTATTTTTTAAAGTCCAATGGAAAAAACGATAAGCATATAAAAAGTTACAGTAAGAATATTTGATAGAATTATGTTTTCTTTACTAAATTTTGTGATCCAATGACTGACACCCGTTTGAAGATGCAACTGGAAAAGGCCACTGAAGACTTGGATAAAACCACTGCTGTGGAGGGTATCCTTATTGTGGCCAGTGATGGGCGGATATTACACCACAAATTACGGGTTGATGTGGATATAAATCTTTTCGGCCCCATGTCCCAAGTTATTTCCAGCTCATCCCTTAGACTTTTAAACTCATCTGGCCAGGGTAAAATGGAAAGAGTGTTAGTGGAGTCATCTGGAGGGAAAGCACTCTTTTTAGGCCTGGGAAATGTTCATTTAATCATTTTAATGCATGACTCAGCTAACGTGGGTATGGTTCTGGTGAATGCCAAAAGAGCATCCCCAAAAATACATGAATTAACCCAGGACATTGCATTAAAAACTCCAGAAGAAATTCCAATTCCTGAAAAAGTGCAATTTGAAGAGGCAGTACCCTCATTGGCAACAGATGAACCCGTGGCTGAAAAAGTTGCCACCAAAGAATCCTCAATCGAAACTATTGTTGCAGATGTAAAACCAGTGAAGATAACAACTAAAGAAGCTCACGACATAAAAACGAAAGAACCAATTACTGGAAAAATTCATGATCAGGCCCTCGAAACCTCTGAAATACCAGAAACCCCTGTTGGAGAAGTTGAAGTTCCAGATAAGGTGGTTGCCGAATCAAGTGTGTTAACTGAGAAACATGTGAAAGAAGGCAACCCAAAATCAGTTGGCGAATCAATATTCGAAAGAACTGAAAAAATAACTGCAGAACCCATAACAGATATGACTGAATCCATTACCGGACCTTCTGCTGAGGAACCTCTACCCCAGGATACGAAGACAAAAGTTGAAAGTGAAATGGAAACTTCTGAAACTGAAGTTAAAGAAGTAATTGAAGAAATTAAACCAGGTATACCCACAGTCAAACCACCTATCTCATTTCCCTCATTACCGGAACATGTTGAAGTACCTGATGACCTTGAAAAACGTTCCCAACTCCTGTTAGACATTTATGAATCAATATTCCTGGCCATGGCCATGGGTGCAGCCAAGATCATGGGAGTTGCTCCTGCCAGAGGACTTACCAAACAATTCTTGCCCTTCGAAAAGTGTAAAAGACTCCTGGGGAATGTGGATTTAAAGAGTAATGCCACCATTGACTTTGCCCAGATCAAGAAAAATGCAGAAAAAATCCCACTCCCTGAAAGGGAAGAAATATTCATCCAGGATTTCAACCGTATCATCGAAGTCATAACTGAAAATTATGGTAGAGTAATGGGTTACGAGGCGTTTAGAGGCATGGTAAGGCCAGAATTCCATGAAATTAAAAAATCGTATGGCAAAGCAATGGATGAATTAAACATAAAACAAAGTATGCATCCTGAAATAGCCCATCTATTCGCTTAATAAATGGAATCCCTTTGTAAGTTGGAAATCTTTATCATTATAAGACCAATATGATGTAAACCAATATTTTAAAATCCAAATAATCTCTTTTAAACACAACAACCTATCAAAACTAAATATAGCAGTTTATAAAGATTTTTATAAACTCTTTTTATAAATCAAATAAATTTACACATCAAAGGGGTTAATAAACCTATAATGTTAAAATTTCAAAACTTTTTAAAATACCAATTACATACCAATAGTCATATTACATTCACAAAAATTTCTGTAGTAAAACAAAAACGGTGATAATCATGAACGGACCATGGGTGGAAAAATACCGACCACAAGACTTGGATGATGTTGTGGGTCAAGATCACATTATACAAAGACTTAAACAGTACATAAACGAGGAGAGCATGCCTAACCTAATGTTCACTGGCCCGGCAGGGGTGGGAAAAACCACCACCGCCATTGCACTGGCCAAAGCCATGCTGGGTGAATACTGGAAACAGAACTTTCTGGAGTTGAATGCCTCTGATGCCAGGGGTATTGAAACTGTGCGTAAAGACATTAAAAGTTTCTGCCGACTAAAAGCAGTTGGAGCTCCATTCAGGATTATATTCCTGGATGAAGTGGATAACATGACCAAAGATGCTCAGCATGCCCTCCGTCGTGAGATGGAGATGTACACCAAAACGTCCTCATTCGTCCTTTCCTGTAACTATTCTTCCAAGATCATCGATCCCATACAGTCCAGGTGTGCCATATTCAGGTTCGCACCCATCAAGGGTCACCAAGTCATAAAGAGACTGGAAATAATCGCCAAAGCCGAAAAAGTTAATTATGCCCCTGGAACACTGGAAAGCATTGTTTATTTCGCTGAGGGAGATATGCGTCGGGCAGTTAATATCCTGCAGTCTACTTCATCTATGGGTGAGGAGGTGACTGAAGAAACTGTTCACGATGTAGTTTCTAAAGCCAAACCCAAAGATGTTCGCCGGATCGTGAACATGGCACTGGATGGAGATTTCATGGACGCTCGTGACCTTTTAAGGGAGGTCATGGTGGTTCAGGGAACCAGTGGAGAAGACATGGTAACCCAGGTTTATCAGGAAGTCTCCAGAATGGCCATGGATGATCTTATCGCAAGTGAAAATTACATAAATCTGGTGGAACACATTGGAGAATATGATTTCCGGATAAGGGAAGGTGCCAATCCTAGAATACAATTAGAAGCTCTTTTGACCAAATTTTTACCAAAGGAAAAGGCAGATTAGATGTTGTGGACTGAGAAGTACAGTCCCCAGACTATGAAAGATGTTCTGGGGAATAAAAAGGCCATTGAAGAGATTGAAAACTGGTTGGAAAACTGGGATCATGGCGAGCCCCAGAAATGCCTGCTACTAGTAGGGCCACCTGGCACCGGGAAAACCACCCTGGCCCATCTGGTTGCACAGCAGTTCTCAGACCACATAGAACTCAATGCCAGTGATAAGAGATCATATGATATAATCATGAACACCATTGGGGAAGCATCCGCTTCTGTTTCTCTCTTTGGCCAGGGCGGCCTTAAACTTATAATCCTGGATGAAGTGGACGGACTCCATGGTAATGAGGATCGTGGTGGTATACGGGCCATAAATAAGATCATCAAAGAGGGTCATCATCCCATGATCATGATGGCCAACGACCTTTACAGTAAACGTATACAGGGCCTTAAATCCAAATGCCAACTTATAAAAATCCGTAAAGTGCACACTAACTCCATTGTAGCACTTTTAAAAAAGATATGTGTCAAGGAAGGAGTCGATTTTGAAGAACACGTTCTTCGTACACTGGCCAAAAGATCACGTGGAGATCTCAGGTCTGCAATTAACGATCTGCAAGTCATTGCCCAGGGAAAAGATTCCATCACCTCTGATGATCTGAAAGCCATAGCCGAAAAAGATGATATTAACAACATCTTTGACTCGGTGCGCACTGTACTTAAGAGCAAAAACCCCAGACGGATCAAGGATTCCCTGCGCCTGGAGGCGGATCCAGGTTTCATCCTGGAACAGATAACCGAGAACATCCCCCGGGAGTATGAAAAGGCAGAAGAGATTGAAAAAGCTTATAATGCAGTGGCCGAAGCCGACGTATACCTGGGTAGGGCTTTCCACACCCGACATTATGGTTACTGGAAGTATACCTACGATCTTATGGGGGTGGGGGTGGCCCTGGCCAAGGATGAGACCTATAAAAAATTTAGCAGATACGCCAGCTCCACATTTTACAGTAAACTGTCTAAAAACCGGGCGAAAAGGGATCTCAGAGACAGAGTAGCAACCAAAATGGGAGCTAAAATGCACACATCCCGGAAGGTGGCCATTGAATATTTCCCTTACTTTGAGATAATGTTCCAGGGTGATGAACTGGCCCAGGATCTGGCAGACTATTTTGACCTGGAAGATGCCGAGGTAAAACAGTTCCGAAGCAGGAAAATTAAAAAGCAGAAACCTAAAAAGGCAACTAAGGCTAAAACAACAAGTAAAACCAAAACAACTAACCCAAAAACAACAAAATCCACTAAAAACCCCTCCTCAAAGAGACCCTCAGAGACTGCAGTGACAGAAAATGACCCTGTAGTGAACACAGATTCGTCTTTTAAGAAAGCTTCAAAAACAAATGACTCTGAAACCCCAATCACTCCCAAAGATCCAAAGACCAGTACTAAAACCAAGAAGGGTAAAATAAGTAAAAGTGCGGAATCTAAGGATAAAAGTGATTCTAAAAGTGATTCTGAAAAGTCTGAATCCAAAGAAAAGGGAAAACAAACATCTTTGTTTAGTTTTCAATAAATTTTTCCCTATTTTTTCTTATTTCATTATTAATTATAATCTGGGATTCTCAATAGACTGTAAAACTGTTTACAATCTTATCCATATTTGCCTGGTTCTGATTTAGATGATCTTTCTCAGATGAAAAGAAACTTATTTGATATAATTTTCCATTTTTAACAAATACTATGTCAATTGACTCAGATACGAACTCTCCTTCATTAAATCCGCTGTAATAATTCAAAGAATCGATTTTATAACCAGTGTTATTTGCTATTTGAATGGTATCAACAGTGTAATCTGCACTATGATTTCCAATATTTTTAGGTTCCAGTTTAAGAGCCTCTTCATAGGCAGATAAATTGGTATCAATGGGCCTATAAACTACAATCTGGTCACCATTGATAAATCTAGCGGATACTATGTAAGAATAATTATAAGAACTGTTATAAGAAGGATCAAGCTTGTTGATATGTACAAAATCATGGAGAAAATTATGGGAAAAGGATAAATAATCACTGTTGTAAGAAAAACCATTATCAGTACCGTAAGCTTCAAAGGGATGCAAATAACCAGAAATAAAACCATATACAGCTATAAAAAGACAAATACTAACCCACAACATCCTAAACTTTTCCATATGCCCCATTCCTATTAGTTTTTTTGTATTCGAAGTCCCAAAAAAACCACTTGTAGACATTATAAAACTCTTGTTTTAATCTAAAATTTGAGTTTATGTTATTTATGTTCAGCGTTCTAATCTAATTTCCCACTTTTGATAAATTACCCGCTTAAAATGAAAGACCTAATGTAAACATCACCATCATCACCAGGAAGGTGTTGGCAACAGGGTCAGTTATGCTGGTGGATAATGGTATGACTATGTTGTCGGGATCAAGACCTTTTCTGTAGGAAATAGTGTTCAGGTAGAAAGCAATTAAAAGCATGATTGGTGTGAGCATCAATCCTGCTGATGTGCTGATAAAGACCATCTTAGCAAGTCCAACTGATTCTACACCAATAGCCAGGGATCCAAAGTAAGCTAAAACTCCTATTAAGGGGTAAATAATTATTGCCAGGATTATGATTATAGCAAAGTTCCTTAATGCACCTTCTGTAGGTTTTAATGAAGATTCTATGGATCCAATGTGTAATCCAGAGGATAATCTTGCCCCTAAAATACTTACCAGGTCTCCGCTTTCGCCTGAAAATAAGGGTACCAAAGCCAGAATGCTGGGATTACTTAAAATAGTTGAAAAACTGCCGTTTAAAATTGTACCGGCAGTTGTTCCAAACAAGGAGGATAAAAACAGTGTGGGAGTACTGTGCACAATAATCTTTTTAAGATGGTTTCCGCTTTTAATCCCATAGATAAAGCCCACAATTCCAATTATAATAAATATTGCAAATAAAACTGTATCCACATATCCATTCCGTATCCATAATAATATCTGTACCGCTAAAAGGATTGATGGAATAGTAAAAAGGTCTCCTGAAGCTGCAATTAACGGTGTGGTTACATTATCAGGATCCCATCCATTTTCATAACTTTTTATAGAAATTAAAATTGTTGCCGGTAACAGCAGTGCACCTGAAAAAATTCCTCCAAGTACGGAAATAAGTGTGAAATCCACGATGCTGATACTTTCAAATCCTAGGAGAATACAAAAACCCTTAGCTGCAAATGCAAGGAAAATTGACATTATAATGGTTAAAATCATTGCAGAAATGATATTCTGATTTAATACTGGTGATTTCTTTAATTCTGGAGTTAAAGTACCAATATGGAGGTTTGAACCTAATCTTGACCCTAATGCACCAAATATGTTACCCCTCATCCCAATTGCACCAGGAATAAGAACAAGAAGCCCAGGAAGCATTTCCAGTGTGTTTGTCATTCCACTTAGAAGTATGCCTGCTATTAAATCCCCAATAGCACATATGAAAAGAGCGGTGAATGTTTCACCTAAAACCCTTGAAAAATCTCTGAAAAAGTTAGTAATCTTACCGCTTATGATGAAAGGGATCTGGAGAGTATTCAAAGACCTTTTTGAAACTAGGACTGATAATCTTGCCATCCAGTTTAGAACGATATGGATTATATCGCCAATCTTCTTCACTAGTTTCTCCGTCCATTTCACCTAACCACCCTAAAATTACAGAATGGGCTAATTTAACTAAATAAAATTCAAATAAACATCTTAAATCATTGTACTTGTTAAGTGTAATCTGATTTTCCGACATTTCTACCTTATTTTTCCATTAAAGTGATGGAATGTCCTCTTTTACTCGTTCCATTACTATCATCTCAGTCAAATCTTCAACACCATCAATTGAACGGATTTTTGAATTAATTAATTGATTTAAATCCTCAATGCTCTTTACCCAGACTTTAATTAGAATATCATATTCTCCGGAAACACTGTAAACTTCTGAAACTTCCTTAAGCCTTGAAAGTTCCTCTTTTACAAACTCGTGCTTTTCAGACTCAGTCTGAATAATGATTATGGAAGTTATTTCCAGACCAATTTTCTGCCAATCAGGTATCAAAGTATAACGTTTTATTACGTTATTTTCCAACTTTTTAAGCCGGTTCGATATGGTTGCATCGGGAATATCAATTTCTTTTGACATTTGAGATATTGTAATCCTCGAATTTTCAATTAAGGAACGGAGTATAGCTAAATCTACATCATCCATTTTTTCCAACACCTTATCATAATACAAAATAAAATATATCCACAGTACTTATAAAGATTTGGGAATATTACCAAAAATTCTAGTAAAAATGAGTATTTTTCTAAATTAACACACACGATTTAGAAAATTCTAATAAATTATCCGCAAGTATTGTGAAAAAATATGCTCCCATACTTCCAAAAAAATGGATTAATAATTACTTAAATAAAAATAATGTATCTAATCTTCAGTTAATTCTTCATATTCAAGATCTTCTATCTTAGTTTCCCCATTTGCAAGTTTTATGAGTAGAGCACGGCCTGTTTCGTTTCCTTTAGCTATAAGTGTATCACCGGCAGAAAGCATGGTATTTCTATCGGGCCCATAAATCCAGGACTCATTTCTTCTAATTGCAATAACAGTCATTCCAGTCCTAGTTGCAAGTAAAAGCTCCCCCAACGTTTTATCGATTAGTTCTGAACCTTCAGATATTTTTATCCTCATTATAACTTCATCTGACTCTTCCATAACCATTTTAAATACAGGATGAGGTCTCATGTCCTTTAAAACCAGGTCTGCAATATCTTTTGCTGAATCTGCTATGGTTTCTGCAGCTTCCCCTACTTCGAGAAGAGCTGTTAATTTTTCAGCATCCTCCACTGTCCTTGCAGCGAGGAGGGATTCTTTCTTAATTTGGTAGTTAAGCCTATTCACTTTGTTTTCAAGTTTTATAACTTCTTCTGCAGCATCTTTGCTATTAAAAAGTAGTGCAGAATATGCTAAATCCACCATTAATTCGGACATATTCTTCATTTCAATTAAAATGTCCTTAATACTTTTAGGCACCGTTCATCCTCCAGAATATTCTAGGTTTAATAAACTATAATATGAATACTTTAAAAACCTTTTCATAATTTCTCCAATGGAGATACTTAAACACTGATCTAAGATCTGAATGAATAACGTAATATTGGGATTTCAATTGGGATAATATCCCTGAGCTTTCTAATAAAGGCCGATAAACACTTATAGGTTTTTAAAGCAGGGATGTAATAAGTCCACACTCCTAATCATCTTCCCCCAAAAGATAACCAGCAGAACTCATCATTTTCTCCCGTACATCCGGAATAAAACCCTCCAAAAATTCCAGCATGTCCCTGGGGAGCCCAGGTTTATCATCAAAATCACAATTAAAACCTTCAATATCTATCCAAGACTCTATCCAAGACAATGGAATATTACTGAGAGGATAGATTATTTTTACTCCATTTTTCTCAGATTGGGAGCTTAAAAGGTTTAATTTTTTTCCATTGAGCATGGCTGCCAATATATTCTCCACTTCTTCGTCAAGGGTAAGTGGAAGTGCCACTGCATCAATATCACCATTTTCCCCCTCAAGATCCGGTTCTTTAAATTCATCCACCCCATTATCCGGAATAATTAACTCCACCCCATACTTCCGCGTGTAGGGTTCCAGAACAGCATACAATGTTAAATCTACACAATTTTCCGGACTAATGAGGAGTATTCTATCATGGGGAGTCAGTGCATTTTTAAGCACACGGGAAGCACGGGTACAGATCCTCTGGAAGACCTTGGACCTTCTAACCTCGAAATTCGGGAAGTTATCCCGGAACAATTCCTCCTTTTTACGTGAAAACCTGGATAATTTCAGATTATTAATATACACCTTATCATCAACTATGCTGACAAATCGAGTTTCCACACCGTTTTTCTGGAGGAATTTAATCACATTCTGCTTCATTATCATATTTTGTATCCTGCCAATCCGACTAGTTTTAGTAAATTGACTTGAAATTCAAATTAAAATGTTATCCATCATTAAATCCTTCACTTTAATGATTTAATCTCTTTAAAATAATTGTATGTTCATAGTAAATATGATCTTCTAAGAGGAATTTTTAAAGGAATGATATCATGAATGGGTGAAAGATTTGAGTAAATTGACAATTATCGAGAGATTAAATTGGACAGATGATAATTCCCGTGATGATCTTCTTGAACTGGATTTATAGGATTTTTCAGAGGAACAGAGATTAAATGTCCGGGAAATATTTGGGAAAATTAATTATATCAGTAGTTGTTCCCTTTTTCCCAAGTAATGGATACCCAGCGTAGAAATGAGTTGAGATTTTAAATTTAGAGGAAAGAAATTAAATGATAATATGAGTATTTTAGTGAAAATATGATTATTTTGGAGAAAATATGGTTTTTTTATTAAGGAATATCCAGATAATATAAGCAAGATGAGTATGCAAACAGGATGAGGGGCTTGTTATGTTTAAAATCTTCGGCCGGAAAACAGATACAGTAAGGGAAAGGGAACTTCTGGAAATAGAAGTAACTGAAGGGATAGATTGTCTGGGTGACTTCACATTCAACTTCCACTGGCAGCACAAAGGGGAGAAACTGGATCCCAGCTGGAAAATCCCTGGAAATGATTTAACCTTTGGTGAGGTAGTGGAACACCTGAAAAATAAGGGTGATGTGCGAATTAATGGTGATGCCGGGCACCGACTGGCATCCAGCATGGGTGTGGATCTACAGTACTTTGGTGGAACCGGTAGTGACATTCCAGTGGGGGACATCTATGTGGAAGGAGATGCTGACACCCGAATGGGGATCAGCATGACCAGGGGAAACATCTACGTTAAGGGAAAGGTAAAGGAACCTATGGGAAACCTGGTTGAGGTAAAATCCCAAAAGAATGGTTATAGGCAGTTCAGGAGCATAACCGATATTGTCACCAATGGATTGGGTGGTGACAAACTGGTGGGTTGTCAGTTTGCCGGTAAAAAGTTCATAATAAATGACGGTACAGTTAAGGACACCATAGGTGCCCGTTTAGATGTTCCAGCGGAGATCGTGAAAAGGGGAGATGTAGATCTCTCCACCGGGATACTAATGCGCAATGGCACCACCAGAATAAATGGAAACGCCGGTAAAAACACCGGCGCCCTCTTAAACGGAGGAACAATTATTATTGATGGTAACACCGATGATTTTACAGCCATTGACATGATCAAAGGCATTATTATCATTAATGGAAATGCAGGGAAGTTTTTAGCGGCCAACAAAAAAAATGGCATTATTCTAGCTAAAAATGGAAATCCAATACCGCCTGCCAGTGAAAAACCTCTTCAGAGTGTGGATCAGCAGCTACTCATTTCCCAGGGTTTTAATCCCAGTGGTTTTAAGAAGTTTGAGTAGATGAGTAAGAAGTTCGCGGAAGGATAATGGAGAATTTTCAGGGACCTAGTTGTAAAAATAAAACTTGATTAATTTTTCCTAAAAATATATTAACTAATATTTAAATTAATTCTAATAAGGCTTTATTTAAATAAAAAATGTTTAATGAGGTTTTTAAGCCTCCCAGTGAAGATTATGCTTTTCGAACTGTTTTTCCAGAACAATCACCAGGACAAAGCCAAATAACCCGGCCAAAATCACCGGTATCATTGAGTCCATGGAGGTTGTAATCTTTTCATAGGGTAATCTTAAGGTTCCTATCATCAGCCCCACCAGGAAAGCCATGGTCACTGATTTGTGATTTTTCAGAAGGTAATCCAGGAGGCGTGAGAATGATAAGATACCTATCACTGCCCCTAAACAAAATGTTAGAATATCAACAAATTTAAGCTGATTCAGGGCTGCCAGCATGTACTCATACTGGTTTAGAAGGAGCAATAGAAATGCTCCAGAAATACCTGGAAGAATCATTGCACATACCGCCACCATTCCCGACAGGAAAATGATGGGCAGAGTATGATTGGCTTGTATTGGGTTTAATCCCACGAATATTATGGCAAAAACAAAGCCAAATACCGCGAAGGCAATGTTCTTAAAGTTGAGTTCATCCACATGTTTGTAAACGAAACCAGCCGATGCTAAGATGAGACCAAAGAAGAATGCAAAGGTGGGGGCGGTGTAAACGGACAACATAACCGTCATGATCTTGGACATGGTTAAAACCGCAACCCCGATTCCAGCAAGTAGAGGTATGAACAGGTTGAAATCCCATTTCAGAATTTCTTCTTTTGATTTTGCAAAATCACCCTTTAAGGCTGCTAAAACGAAGTTGGCATTTATCTGACTGATGGCATGAACCAGCCTCTGGTAAATACCTGTGATCAGTGCCATGGTGCCCCCAGAAACTCCAGGAATCACATCGGCAGTGCCCATTAACAACCCACGAAGAAATATTAAAATAGTATCACGGTAAATCTCAATTTTTCGCATGAATAAAATCTCCTAAAAACACTCTTAAGTAATAAAAGATTAATAGAATGATCGACTTTTTATCAATTAGATTCAGTTTTTTATCTCTCATTAGATTAATGTCTTTTTCTGTTTCAATTAAATATTTATTTAATGTATATCTTTCAGTAGATTGAAATTTGATAATGTATGTATATTTAGGTTTTTTGATTTTTTGGGGGCTAAAGGAGTACGCTCAAATATTAAAACCAAAGATAAATGAGTACAGCCTCGAAAGGGGTTAAAACAACAAGACACTTCAGAACTCCTAAGGTAACAGGGCTACCGCTTCGGAGCATATGGTTATAATGCGGAGGGTAGTAACAATAGGGAACACGGCATTGAAGGCCAATAAAATACTTTTATATTTACTACCAAAAAAAGGTGACAGTTACCAGCACTGAACCACCAATTAAAAATAAAACAAGTATTTAAACCATTCCAACATGCCAAAACCCACTGCACCCCCGTTATTGTATTTTAAATACCACTCACTCCCCATGAAGACATTTTTTTTAAGTTCAATCAATTTTCCTGAAATTTAACTTCAATTTATTTGATTCCCAGGGGGATACATTTTTAGATGAAATTGATTATATTTATATACTTAGTTCATTACTATTAATCGCGGAATAATAGAAAATAAAAAAATAAGTAAAAATAAGATGGATAAGGCAGGTGTATAAATTGAAAAGATTTTTGCTAACACTACGAATATGGTTAGCTACTGCACTATTATTTGGTATACTTTATGCCATAATAACGGTCATTTGCACATATCTGGGCTTTGGAACACCCTTAATATTTGCCGTAATGGCAATAGTGGTTGTTTTTGCCCAGTACATGCTGGGCCCGGTCATGGTGGAGAAGGTCATGGGTGTGCATTACGTGTCACATCACGAAGCACCCAACCTGCATGCCATGGTGGATGAACTGGCCATGAATGCCGGGATCCCCAAACCTAAAGTTGGAATTGCTGAAACCAGCATCCCTAACGCCTTTGCCTTTGGACGTACCAAGGGTGATGGTCGGGTCTGTGTCACCAGGGGTATTTTGAACCTCCTGGATGAGGAGGAGTTAAAAGCAGTTCTGGGACATGAAATCAGCCATATCCGCCATAATGACATGGCAGTGATGACCCTCATCAGTGTGGTTCCCCTAATATGTTACTGGATATTCATCAGCACTCTCTTTGGAGATAGGGATAGTGATGCGGGAATAATTGGAATTGCAGCCCTGGTAGGATACTTACTGGGACAGTTACTGGTCTTGTTCGTGAGCAGAGTCAGGGAATACTATGCTGACGAGGGAAGTGTGGAGATAGGTGGCAAACCCCACAAACTGGCCAGTGCACTTTACAAACTGGTTTATGGATCTGCTAATCTGGATAAAAGACAGGTTAAAGAAGTGGAAGGAGTTAAGGCATTCTTTGTCAATGATATCTCCGATGCTGGGAACGAAATAAACGACCTCCGACAGCTGGATTCTAATATGGACGGAGTGATTAGTGAATCAGAACTGGCAGAACTCCGTAATATGAAAACCAGTATAGGAACCGGCAGTAAGATCATGGAATTACTTTCCACCCATCCCAACATGGTGAAAAGGATTAAACGGTTAGCTGAGCTAAGCGATACCTGATCATCCTCTATTTTTTTATTTTAAACAATCATAAATCTTATTTAAATTTAATTTGCTAAAAGCTTTATAATACTAGAAAGCCTTTTAAAAAGCTAATTTTAGATAAAATCAGTGCTTTTGATCAAATTATTTAGTTTTTTTCCTAAAAATATATAAAGAAATGGATTAAAAATCCTAAGAATTAAGAATCCACCCTAATAAACCTTTACCACGCCCACCACATTAGTTTTAGGAAGCCAAGTATCTAAAGGTGTTTTTTGAATGGTTACTATTTGTTGAACCCCGTTTACATTGCGTATCTGGTTGCTAACAGTTTCCACTTGTCGGTTGTCACTTTTAAGGTAAACCTGAGTTCCATTTATCTCTGCAACTCTTTTAACAATGAGGTGGTAGTCAGGATGACGGGCCACCACCAGATCCCCCGCCTGGAAGTTGCTGGTTTTAAGCACGATAATTCGTTGGCCATCCTGCAGGGTAGGTATCATGGAGGTTCCCTTAACTGTGGCAAGCAGAGGTAGTTGATTTTCCCCGAACTGGGATTTGATCTTCACCTGTACGGTATAATTATATTTACTGGCAATGTTCTGCATATCTGTCTGGATAGAGCCAAGACTACTATCTACATCCTCAACATCTGCCAGGGCTTTTGTCTTCATCTCTTCCAGCATTGCATCTGGAACTGGAAACAGCCAGGATGATGCTGATTGGACTGATACCGCGGTACCGTTGGTTTCAATTGTAATCTCCGTGGTATTGTGATTGGTTGATAAGAAAATTGCAGATCCTGCTGCAACTACCAGTACCAATAATCCAATGATAATTCCAGTTCTGAGTTTCACTAATCGTCATCCCCTATTAATTTATAAATAATCTCTTGGGTATGTTTTACATCCAGTTGTCCTGGTGCAGAACCACCCCCTAAAGAGGCATAAGTAATTGGAGACCCTAAAAGTGGAGCTACCACCCTGGTGTATCGTCCCATTTTTCCCATAGCTATACCAATGGTGTTGTCGTGCTGGTTGACTACTTCCAGCACATTAAGAGTGTCCTGCATATTCTGGGGCATGACTGCAAACTTGGCTATGGATCCAAGTTCCTTCTCTCTTTTAACAACCTCCAAGAGTTCATTTAGATATGGAGTTTTCTGGAAGTCATGGTAAGATATTATTGTTGATTTAGCTGCCCGAATAACTTGAGAACGGCATTTTTCATCAGTTTGAAGTTCTATATCAATATAATCCGCGTGATCTGCAACTTCCACTAATATTTCTGTTCTTTCAGCTTCAGACCCCATGAAGTGCCCTCCTTCCTCCCTCATCCGGTTGGTGGCAATGAGGGGATAATTTATTTCCTCCATTAAATGGATGATACTTTGAGGATCGCTGTCCAGAAGGGCATCAATGCGAAGCTCCACCAAGTCTGCCCCTGCATTTACAGCTTCACTGGCAACTTTTAAAACACTTTTCCTATCTTTTTCGAGTATTGGAACACAAATTAAGGGTTTCAAAATCATGGGCATCCACATCCTAATGATAAAATCCATGGTAATTATTTATTATGCAGTATTAATCCATGTATACTGGAATAGGATTTTAATATTCATGAACATGTTATTTATTTATTTCTCCACCTTACTAAATCTTTTTTATCAAGGGATTTAGTGAATCATTTCATCTCATACTAACTTAGATGAATCCTATTTAATCCTGATTTCCTAAAACTGGGCTCATTGAATTAATTAAAGATATGATCAGTTTAATAGAGTAGCACTACCCTGAACACCGGGCCCCCAAAAAAAATCTAGAAGAAAATGTATAAGAACAAGTTTCCACCATATTGATTCTCACTAAAATTTAATCCATGGATTTAAACCATAAATAATCAATAATTAACCTTTTAAAAATTTAGGTGATGATTTGAAGATTACCACTATCGGTGCAGATATTTCTGGAAACGATGTTTCCTGCAGTAAAAACCTCATAAAAAACATAGAAAACAATATTCCCCTCTTGCTGAATAAGGGAGCCTTTAAAGCTGCTCTTACCAATATAACCGGCGATGATGTGGTCATCAGTGCTTTTGTGGAAGATGATCGGTTGGAAGAGGTCAATCAAGGTATTGTGGAGATTCTCCGCAACAATGCCGAAGATTTAGGAGACATCAATGGTATATCAGACACCATTGAAAACGCTGGTGAAGGAATATCCTATGCCGAAGCAAAAATAAGGCAAGACCGCTATCCTGATGCCATTATAATGGCCTTCGACACCTACGGCGGTGAAGGGTTCGTCCATAACGTTGCTGATTCTGTGATAAAAGCCGCCAGAGGTATGGATCAGGTTACTGATATTGGTGGAAGTAGTTTGAACCATAACCAGGAAATACCAGGCGTGGGATACGTTTCTGATGAGACAGATGACCCGGTGGTAGTGGTGACCGTGGAAGATATTGAAAGCATCGGAGTAGTGGCTGGGGCCATGATGGGGGCTGCGCTAGGCAACAAAAACGTGTATCTGGTTCGTAGAGGTTCTCCATCCTATGTTATCCCGGGAAGCGTGATCATGTCCATCACCGCCTATATGAACGGGAATGTAATGGACCTGGCAGTGCCACTTTCCAGCAAAATGAAGATATTAAAGGTTTAAAAAATTTCAACAATCAAAAGATTTGAAGATATTAAAATAATAGCTATTGTTTTTTATAATCAAAGGAAGTGATACAGTGATATTTCTTGACGAAGACACCCGATGTGTGGTGCAGGGCATTACCGGTAAACAGGGCTCTTTCCACACCAAAAGCATGCTGGAGTATGATACCAATATTGTGGCCGGCACATCACCGGGTAAAGGGGGACAGGAATTTAAGGGAATTCCGGTTTACAATTCCATTGCAGAAGTTAAAGAAGAAATGGATGTTAACGCATCTATAATTTTCATACCAGCACCATTCGCCAAGGATGCTGCCTTCGAAGCCATATCCCAACTGGAACTAGCAGTGATTATCACTGAACACATCCCAGTCCACGATTCTATGGAAATAGCCCAATACGCACGTAAAAATAATTGTAAGCTAATTGGCCCCAATACTCCTGGAATCATAACTCCTGGAGTTGGTAAATTAGGAATAATGCCCACCCATATCTTCAATCCAGGGAATATTGGAATTGTTTCCCGTAGCGGAACTTTGACCTATGAAGTGGCCAGCCAGATCACCAATGCCGGGCTTGGTCAGAGCACCTGTCTGGGTATTGGTGGTGACCCGGTGGTGGGTATGGATTTTGCCGATGTGCTCCAGAAATTTGAAGAAGACCCTGGAACCCAGGCTATAGTCATGATCGGAGAGATCGGAGGTAATGCTGAGGAAAAAGCAGCAGAATTCATTGCTGATAACATTACCAAACCTGTGGTGGCCTACATTGCCGGCAGAACTGCACCTACCGGGAAAAGAATGGGACACGCAGGCGCCATAATCGAGGGGAACAGTGGAACTGCTGAAAGCAAGATGAAAGCCCTTAAATCAGCAGGGGTGAAAGTGGCAGAGCAGCCCTCCCAGATTGCAGATATAATGAATGAAATAATTTAATTCATCCATACTAAAATTATTAAATCTTACTTCATAGCTTAAAAATATTTTAAGATGGTTTCTATGGCAAACAAAGAAGAAATACTGGAAAAACTTGTTAACGGAGAGTTGAAACTCCATCAAATTGAAGGTAACACTGATAGTGTCCAGGAGGCAATTGAAGTAAGAAGGGAGTTTGCTGAACATATAGCTGGTTCCAGTCTTCTCCATCTTTCCCAGTACTCCCTGGATTTGACTGAGGCTATGAAAAGGAATATTGAAAATCCCCTGGGAACTGTGCAGATCCCGGTGGGACTGGCCGGGCCACTGCATTTGAATGGACAACATGCCCATGGAGTTTATTACGTTCCCCTGGCTACTTCTGAAGGTGCCCTGGTTGCATCCATCAACAGAGGCTGTTCTGTCACCCGGGAAGCCGGTGGTGCTAACGTACGCATAATCGATGATAAAATGACCAGAGCCCCTGTTATACAGACAGACTCTGTTACTGAAGCCATTAAAATAAAAGAATGGATTGAAAGACATTTTATAGAGCTTAAAGAAGCCGCTGAAAGTACAACGCGCCACGGACGTCTGGTAAAAATCGACCCCATAATAGTGGTGGGGCGTTACGTTTACCCCCGTTTTACTTTCACCACCGGTGACAGTATGGGTATGAACATGGTTACCATTGCCACAGATAAGGCCATGGATATTTTAACCAGAGAAACTGGAGCCCATGTACTGGCTCTAAGCGGTAATCTCTGTGTGGATAAGAAACCATCAGCAATGAACCTCATAGAAGGACGGGGCAAAACCGTGACCGCAGATATCCTCATCCCTCGTGAAATTGTGGAAAAGAAACTTAAAACCACACCAGAATCTATTATGGAAGTAAATCTAGCTAAAAACCTCATTGGCTCCGCCATGGCAGGGAGTATGGGTTTCAATGCCCAGTACGCTAATATGATTGCTGCCCTATTCCTGGCCACTGGACAGGATGCAGCCCACGTGGTGGAGGGAAGCCTGGGAATAACCACTGCTGAGGTTAAAGATGGTGATCTGTACTTTTCAGTGACCCTACCCGACCTTCCTCTGGCCACTATAGGTGGTGGAACCCGTCTGGAGACTGCTCAGGATTGTTTGAACATTTTAGGTGTGGCTGGATCCGGTAAAGTTAATAAATTTGCAGAAATCGTAGTTGGAACTGTCCTGGCAGGGGAACTGTCACTGATGGGTGCCCTGGCTGCAGGACACCTGGCAAGGGCCCATAAGGATTTGGGAAGGGGCTAATATTATCACTTCAGCCCCCATGACCGACATTTGATTGAGATGAAGTTTTAAGTAATTTATATTAAAAATCTTATATAATTGGAGTAAATTTGAATGAACATCCGCGAATTCATAAGTGAATACTTTAAAATGAGCCGTTACGTGGCTCTGGGAACCATGGACGGAATCCTGGCAGTTATGGGCGTTACCCTCACTGCCAGTGGTGTGGCTGGTGTGAGTGGACTGGAAATTTCCAACTTCGCTGTGGGATTAACCGGTCTCAGCGGTGGTATTGCCCTGGCACTGTCCAATGCTTTCGGATCTTTCATTGGTGAACGTGCCGAGGAGGTTCGCAGCATACGGGAACTGGAACAGAAGATGATGCTGGAGGAGGGTAAGCTGGATGACACCCACATACACCAGCAAGCCAAAAAGCGCATATACATGAGCATGTTCACCCATGGATTCAGCAGTTTCATCGGCTCATTCGTACCAGTGGTACCATTCATTCTCATTTCCGACAGGATAAATGCCACCATATGCACAGTGATACTCTGCTTTGTGGCATTGGTCATACTGGGTGTGTATCTAGGTAAGGTATCCCGTGAAAGTTTACTTAAAACCAGTGTGGAAATCATGCTCATCGGAGTATTGATCAGCGTGGTGAGTTACCTAATTGGAGGAGGACATGGTTAAACCCATAAACCCTCCCAAAAACCAATTCTACAATATAAGTCTGATATTTAAGGATTCTGATTAATCAACGGTAAAAAGACCAGTATTTAACTATAAAACCGTATCTAACTATTTTTTAAACTCGTTTTTATTACTAAAAAACATACTGTTAAACTAAAGATCATACGGTTTTATATTCTACTTATTTAAAAACAAATACAGTATTCCACTTAATTTTAGAAATAAATAGGGAAAATATAGTATTATATTATGGGCAATGATAATTATGGCGGATAAAGGTAGTTATGTGATAGATCTTAAAGAAAAAGATTTATCCATAGAAAAAATTGGGGGTAAAGCTCGTAATTTGAGTAAGATGTCATTTGCAGGTTTTAACATTCCCCCTGCGTTTATCGTCTCTGTAGATGCCTATGATTCTTTTATTAAAAAAGAATTAGAAGGCGAGATATCCGAAATTCTTGATTCAATTGATTTCGAGATGGAAGATTCCATCTCCCATGGATGTTTATCAATTCGGAACATAATCAAAAGTGAAGAATTACCCTCAGATCTGTTTTTAGAGATTAATAATAATATAATGAATCTCCCTGATGGATACTATGCAGTAAGATCATCGGCAGTAGCTGAAGATCTTGAAGATGCCAGTTTCGCAGGTCAACTGGATAGTTTTTTGAATATAAAAAAGGAGAACATTCTGGAAAAAATCATTGACTGCTGGGCATCCTACTGGAATGATCGTGCCGTTAAATATAGGCATGATTCTTCAATTGGACATCTAGACACCGAACTGACCTCTGCAGGAATAGCAGTACTGGTACAGAAAATGGTGAATGCCGATATTAGCGGCGTGACCTTCACTGCCAATCCGGTAAATGGACGTAATGAAGTGGTTATTGAATCTACATGGGGTCTAGGTGAAGCCATTGCCTCAGGGATAGTTACCCCTGATATTTTTGTTTTAAACCGGGAAGGAAAGTTAATTGAGAAAAATATTAAAACAAAAAAGAAAGGATATTTCCTGATTAACGGTGAAAACACTTTAACCACCATAGATAAAGCAGATAGAGACGAATCAAGTCTTAATAATATAATCCTAAAAGAGTTACTTGAGACTGGAATTGAACTTGAGGAATTTTTTGGTGTTCCCCAGGACATTGAATGGGCCATTGAATGTGAAGATAGGGAGTTAAATAATGATAGGGAGTTAAAGAATGATGAAAAATCTGACAATGATAAAACAAAAAAACCCACTATCTATATTCTTCAATCACGACCAGTAACCACCCTCACCGATGACGCGGAGAATGATGATATATTATGGACCCGGGCCTATGGTGATGAGTACTGGGCAGATGCCACCACCCCCCTTTTTTACGATGTTATGGGTAAAATGCTCACTGATTACGTGAATCATGAAGGTGCTCGGATAATGGGTTATAAGGAAATAACAGACTCTAAACTTCTAAAACTCCATAAATCTAGGGTTTATTTTAATAGTTGGGTTTTGGAAAAAGCTTTTTCATATTATCCTAAGTTTGCCCGGTCCAAAGAGTTATTGAACTATTTTCCTCTGAAAGACCAGGAGAGGATATCAGAGTATCCCTCCATATTGCATAAAACTTTACTTTCACAGATTTTAGTAGCTATCCGTGACCCTGATGGAATGATGCACCGAACTGACAAAGCATACCGAGAATGGGCCCATGGTTTTATGAAGAAATGCAGATCATTCGATGAAACTGATCTGGAAGCACTGGATGATGTGGAACTATTATCGCTGTATAATGATATTGAAACAGCCGGTATTAAGCACTACCAGCTAATAAGGTACGGTATGGTTTCCCATTCCATAGCCACCAATTTGATGATCAAAAACTGGTTGGTGGAATGGTTGGAAGATAATGATGGCACCCTCTATGCTGGTTTGATCTCAGGATTAGATGATAATAAAACCGTGGAAATGAATATCCATTTCTCTGATCTGGCTAAAACTTTGAGAGAAACCCCTAATTTATCACTGAAAATAGGTTCCATTGATGGTATAAGTTCTTTAGACGAATCTGAGATTAATGAGATTATTTCTTCCGATTCCAGTTTTGAAAAAGAGTTTGATCAGTTTATTAATGATTACGGGCACCGATCCAATACTCGTGAAATAATGTATCCTCGATGGGGAGAGGATAAGGCCTACGTTTTAGAAGTTATTAAATTACTATCTTCTTCAGACTTAGATTTAAGAAAAAAAGAATTAGAAAGTCGTGATAATAGATCTAAAACAGGAAAAGAAGTTTTATCTCGAATAAAAAAACAGCGATGGGGAATTTTCAAGGCAAAACTATTTGGAATGGTGCTTAATTTAGCCCAGACCTATTTAACTTTCCGAGAAAATCAGAGATTCTATTTAGATCACCTACTCTTCCGCCAGAGATTGATGTTACTTGAGATGGGAAGGAGATTATCATTGCGGGAAATTATTGATGATAGGGATGATGTTTTCTTCCTTTATGAAAGCGAATTATTTGCTTTTTTTGATATTAACCCTTCATCATTAGAAAAATCATTAAAGGCTGAATTAAATGAAATAGAATTAAATGAAAATACTGTTTCAGGAATGAAGGGCAAAAAACTAAAGGATAAAATTCTGAAAAGGAAAAAAGAGTTTTATAGATATAAATCATCACTCCCCCCGAAATTCATAAAAAACGGGATAGAATTTGATGATACAGTCACTGAATACAACCAAAATGCAGTTTATGGTGCTGCAGCAAGCCCGGGAACATTTGTTGGTGTGGCCAGAGTGGTTGAATCCATTGAAGAATTATCACAACTGGAAGATAATGAGATCCTGATAACCAGTAACACTGACCCTGCCTGGACTGCTGTGTTTTCCAAAGTGGGAGGTCTTATCACAGAAACAGGAGGAATATTATCCCATGGTGCTGTTATTTCCCGTGAATATAGAATACCCGCAGTTACTGCAGTGAAAGGAGCCACTAAAATTTTTAAAACTGGTGAAATGTTAATTGTAAATGGTAATGACGGAGTTGTATACAAGAAATAATGATTACCGGTTAAAGATATTACCATGGAAGTAAGATGGTTTTTATCCGTTTGAACTTCTAAAATATTTTAATTAACAATTAAACCATTAACTACAAAGATTTAATTGTAGTGAGGGATTTGTATGGATCTTGATTTAGAAATTCTAAAAAAACATGAAGAATGGAATGAGAGCTATTATTTTAATTTTCATGATAAGAATAATGATTTAACCGCCTTCATGCGAATAGGGAACAAGGTCAATAAGAATGAAAAGTCAATGTTCTTCTTTTTAATGACACCTCATGTGGTGGCCGGGATTAAAATGGAAACTCCCTGTAATGATAAACCATTAAATATTGCTGGTTTGGATTATGAGGAAATTGGATCCGGGAAATGGAGGCTTAGATATGATGGTTCAATTTTTGATCCGCGGGCTGCAGTTCCTACCGAGTTTAAAGTAAAAATGGATATTGCCTGGGAAGCTTTAAACCCAGTTATGGATTACGTTGATTGTGTTGATGAAAAACAGACTGAAATGTCATCAAATGTGGCATCAGAACATTATGAACAATTTGGGAAAGCCCTTGGGAAAATTGAAATAGATGGTGAGGTATTTGAAATTGCAGCCATGGGTGAAAGGGATTTGAGCCGTGGTGTGAGGGATTGGGGATCTCCCAAGATGTGGATGTGGATTAACTCCGAGTTTTCCCATGAAGAGGCTTTTAATATAACCAAACTTTCCGTTGAGGGGGGAGATATTGATGCAGGATATTTCTTTAAAGATTCCGTGAATGAGCCCCTGGTAAAATCAGATATAGATCTGGAATTTAATAACGGAATTCCTTCCACGTTTAAAATGATCTTATTTGATAAAAAAAGTTCAAAATATTCAGTTAGAGGAGAAGTAATTAGATTTGGGATGATCCCAGTTGATGAAAAGATGATTCTCATTGAAACTCTTTCCAAATACATGTGGGAAGGTAAGGAAGGTTATGGTATAGCTGAATTTTTAGTTCCTAAACCATAAATTGAATAATTCTTTCTCTTTCAATACTATACACTTTTACAATGAATATAAGTTAAAATAAATTATGTAAATTATTTATTTTGACAAAAAAATCGTTCCCCATATTGTTAATATTATAAATTCATTTATCCCTTGGTAAATATTATAAATCCAAATCCACACTGTAAAGTTTCTCCACCCGTTCCACATGTATCTGGTAGGCGTCTTCTTCAGTGAGTAGACCAGAATTTATTAGCTTCCGAGTACGTCGGGGAACTGTTCGGGGCCCCATAACCGCCCCTGGCCTTGTGCGGTCGTCAAGATAATCAGTTTCCATGAGGAAATTTTTACCCTTCCTTAGAGCTTCCCTCATAACCTCTCCGCTAGCAATGAGGGAAGGAGTGATCCCGTGGTTTTCATCTGGAAGAACCAGTGGTCCTGAGAAATGTTTAATAACTTTTTTTTTCTTTAAACCTGCTTTACTGGCCATTTTTGCAAATTCCCGGAACTGTTCTTCGGTTGAACTTTCAGTGTGCAGTTGCACCGGGCAGTCTGCCTCCCGGGCCAGTTCCATGGCATAGATCATAAGTCGGTTATGTGCTTCCATCTCCTCAGGGGAGACTGGATAGTGTGGTCGGCCTATTTCACCAATTCCCACTGCTTTTTGTTCCATCACCATGTTCTGTGCTGTTTCCAGAGCCCCTCTCATGAGCTCTTCAGCCATGGTTAATTCCATTCCCGCTTTTACACGTCGGCTGAGTTCGGCAGGATGCGCTCCCACCACTGCAAATGCCTTAACCCCAGTTTCACGATTTATTTCATCCACGTATTCCATAACCAGTTCCATTACCTCATCAAAACTACACTGAGGACTCACTGTCCAGGTAGGCTTGTTGGGGATGATCATGGCAGTTCCACCTGACCTGTGGAACTTCAAAGCCACTTCCAATGGCCCTTCACCATTAATAGGGTCTACGTGTATATGGTTATCGGTGGATGGTATGTTGTCCATGTATTAATATCTCCTATATAATTAATTTTGAATGAAATATATGATTCATGATTAAATTCAGATCTATGAATCAGTTAAAATATTTAGATCTATGTCTTTTTATAAGATTCAATGGTTAAGATACTTTAGTAACCAAGTTCCCGCATCAATACTGTTTCAAATACTTCAACTGGTGGTGTTACCCCCGTCCAGATGCGGAATGCCTCCACTCCCTGGTAGATCAGCATTTTGGTACCATGAACTACCTGAGCACCCGCCTTACTTGCTTCTCGGAGGAGACCGGTTTCAAGGGGATTGTAGACAATATCATTAACCAGCAGATCAGCATGCATTCTATCCGCTTTTACCACCGGCTCATCATTATGGTGAGGATACATCCCCACAGGTGTGGTGTTAATAAGCACATCTGCATCTTCAAGTTCAAGAGAGAGTTCATCACCCAATTCCAGACAATCCACAGAAGTATTGGATGTTTCAGTCAATTCATCTTTTAAGTTACAGGCTTTTTCTTGAGTTCGGTTGGCTATTAAAACTTCACCCACCCCATTTAGGATTAATTGGAATGATATTGCTCTGGCTGCGCCACCTGCTCCCAATATAATTATTTTTTTACCTTTGATTGGTTTTTTTTCTTCAATGGCCTTGACCGCACCAAATCCATCAGTATTATAACCAACAACATGGTTTTCAGTGAATTTAACTGTGTTAACAGCACCTATAAGCTCTGCCACACCCTCCAGTTCGTCAAGGTATTTAATAACTTCAATTTTATGAGGTATGGTCAAGTTAAGACCCTTAATCCCCATGTTCCTAGCACCCTCCATTGCTGGTGAAAGGTTTCCTCGTTTAACATGGAAAGGAACATAAACATAGTCCAGTTTAAGAAGCTCAAATGCGGCGTTGTGCATGGTGGGAGATAAGCTGTGTTCTACAGGATCCCCCATTATTCCTACCAGGCCAGTTTTTCCAGTTATCAATTCATATCACCACCATCAATACTAACTATCAGATAAATCCCGGAATTTAGATCAATCCGAAATGACTTGTTTATCATGGTTACCCTCTCTTCATAATATGGTTTGTAAACTATAAAACTATTACAAAAATTGCTGTAGTCTAATTTATGATCGGCTGGTATTGAAAAGAACCTACAGGAATTATCAAATTATATTTCCAAAAAAACAAATATAATTCAGAACATAACAGATTAATAATTCAAATTGTAGCAATATCCACCTAAACTTATTATATCCTGGAAAAATGAAAGGAGTTTGTATATTATGGTAGAACATGGTGTGAAAGCCAAATTACTGGTGGTTGATAATGAACAGGACCAGTTAGTTGCTATGGTACATGTACTAAGATCTGCAGGTTATGAAGTTTTAGAAGCTTCCAGCGGAACTGAAGCACTTGATCATGTAAGGGAAAACCACCCTGATCTGATTATCCTAGACAAGTTACTTCCGGATAAAGACGGGTTAGAATTAGGTAAGGAAATAAAATCTGAGGAAAAACTACAGGATACTCTGGTGATTTTATTATCCCATTTGAAAATCTCTCCTGAAAACAGATCCAAATGGCTTGAAGAAGGATTAGATGGATGTTTAACCAAACCCATCTCGAAAGGAGAGCTTTTAGCAATTGTTGAATCAATGCTTCGGCTTAAAGAATCAGAATCAAAGTATAAGTCCATATTTGAAAACACCGGCACTGCAACCATAATTGTAGGGGAGGATAAAACAATATCCCTAGCCAACAGTGAATTTGAACAACTTTCTGGCTACACGAAAAGGGAGATAGAGGGAAGGAGAAAGTGGACAGAATTTGTTCCTGAAAAGTACTTGAATAAATTAACGCAATATCATGATCTGAGAAGGAATAATCCATATTTAGCTCCAAGAAATTATGAAATTAAATTTAAAGACAAAAACAATAATCTGAAGGATATCTTCATCACTGTGGGTATGATTTCTTTTTCTGATAAAAGCGTTGTGTCACTACTGGATATATCTGAACGTAAAAAGATGGAAAAAGCATTATCCCGGGAGTTAAAAATTAATTCAGATTTGGCAATACTATCCAGTAAACTTCTGGAATCAGCTCCTATTGAAGATATCTCAGATCTGGTCTTAAAATATGCTCAGATTTTCACCAGGAGTGAATTTGGCTTTGTAGGTTACATTGACCCTGAAAACGGTTTTCTCATTTCTCCAACCATGACTCGCAATATCTGGACTGAATGCCATGTTAAGGATAAGAGTGTGATTTTTGAGAAATTTGGTGGATTGTGGGGTTGGGTGTTAAATAACAAGCAACCTATTCTCACCAATCAGCCCAATGATGATCCCCGATCCACAGGAACTCCAACTGGACATATTGCCATTGAAACATTTTTAGCAGTTCCGGCAATTGTTAACGAGGATTTAGTGGGTTTAATTTCACTAGCAAATTCAGATGAATATGATGAAAATGATCTGGAAATTGTAAAACGTTTATCAGATCTATACGCCATAGCAATCACCAGGAAACATTCCGACGATGCATTGAGAAAAAATGAGGAAAAATATCGCAACATAGTTGAAAAATTCCTTAAGTTGCACAATGAAATACTAATTGAAATCATCCGAAAAGATGAATTGTAGTTTTAGGAGTTATTTGTGATTTTTATCAACAAACATCCCTTAAATCCTAAATTTTTTAATACACCTCCTTGGGAATAAAAATTCCATTAATACTTTTTTATAGTATTGATGATATAAATTTCCCCATGTCACCAGAACTAATAGCTGTTAGTTTTTTAATTCTGGGGTTAGTTTTACTTTCTGGCAAATGGATCCGGGTAATATCCACCCCACTTCAAAAACTGTTTCTTCCCAGCTCTATTATTGGGGGATTTGTAGCCCTTTTTTTAGGCCCGGAAGTTCTGGGAAACATAGTTACTTGGTTGGGCTTTGGAAATTCTTTTCTTTCCAAAGGAATTTTTCCACTGGAAGTTCTAGAGGTGTGGAGTGTTCTTCCCGGTCTTTTCATTAACATTATTTTCGCTTCTTTATTCTTGGGGAAGAAACTGCCAAGTATTCAGAAGATCTGGCGTATAGCCGGCCCCCAAATTGCCCATGGGCAGACCATTGCTTGGGGACAGTATGTTTTTGGGATATTAGTTACCATGCTCATTTTAACTCCTTTTTTTGCGTTAGATCCCATGACAGGGGCATTAATAGAAATAGGATTCGAAGGAGGTCATGGGACTGCTGCAGGTATGGCTGGAACTTTTGAAGAACTAGGATTTTATGGAGGGTCTGATTTAGCACTGGGCTTGGCAACCATTGGATTAATATTTGGAGTAATATTAGGAATTATTTTAATGAACTATGCTGTAAAAAGAGGTAAAACAGAAATAATTACTAATGAGAGAGAAATATCACTTAAAGAACAGGCAGGAATTGTTGAATTTGATAATCGAGTTTCTGCCGGTAAATTAACCACACGAACTGAGTCAATTGAACCATTATCCCTGCATTTTGCCTATGTGGGAGTGGCCATAGGGATAGGGTATGTTATACAGCAAGCCCTGATTTTCCTAGAAACTACAACTTGGGGACCTTTAACTGGAACTTACCTCCTAGAGTTCATTCCCCTCTTCCCTTTTGCCATGATTGGAGGCATTTTTCTGCAGATATTTCTGGATAAATTTGATATTTACCGGACTTTGGATCGGGATTTAATTGTAAGAATCCAGGGATTTTCACTGGATGTGTTGATCGTAAGCGCCATAGCCACCCTTTCACTAACTATTATTGGAGAAAACCTAATACCATTCTTAATTCTGGCAGTGGTAGGTATAATCTGGAATTTGGTGGCATTCATTTATTTAGCACCCATCATGTTCCCCAGCTACTGGTTTGAAAGAGGTTCAGGGAACTTTGGGCAATCCATGGGCATGACTGCCACTGGAATCCTTCTAATGAAACTATCAGATCCAGATAACAAGTCACCTGCCCTGGAAGGTTTTGGTTATAAACAATTGCTGTTTGAACCCATTGTAGGGGGAGGAATTTTCACTGCAGCCTCTGTTACCTTAATATTTCAATTTGGACCTGAAGTTGTACTGGTGTTTTCCTTGGTAATGCTTTTATTATGGTTGGGGATTGGGTTATTTTATTTTAGGAAAAAATAAGAAACAACAAACAAAATCTAAAAAAATCGAATGTTGAGTCTGGGCATAACCTATGATTGGCCTAGTAAAAATTGCTCTGTTAAATAGATTTATTGAATGCAACAGTTTATATTAATCCCATTAGAAATTAGATGATAGTTGAAAAGTTATGATTGGATAGTTTCAGGATAGGAGATGAAAATTCATCTATCCAAAAAAATACCCAAGATTATAAGAATAATGGTTATATGGGGGTTTAAATAAATGATCGCCAAACAGAGGTTTGTTTTAGATACAACTGCCTTTACTGATAACCAGTTAAGGGATGATTATGGAGATGGGGAACTAGATAAGACTGTGGAGGTCCTCTTGGATCTCATAGCCCGATCAAGGATAAAGCTCAATATGAGCTGCCACATGCCACCGATTACCTACAAAGAATTCATTGATTACATAACCCGTTATGACTGTCCCCAGAGCGTCATGATCAAAGCTGAGACTTGGATTGTGAAAAAAACCCCAAACCGTTATGACACCAAGATACCCTCGGAGATATTCTATGAATACGTTCAGGACATGAGGGAAAGGATGAATAAGGGTATGCGCATATCGGAAAGTGCTGTCTGGGAAGCGGCAGTGGAATCCATGGTCATGATGTCCAGGGGTGAGAAAAAAACCCAGATCGAGATGGAAGTAATTGGTAAGGCCATTAAAGATTTCAGGAAACGTTACCGGGCTGCACTTCGCAAGGGAACTTTGGACAGTGCTCCTGATCTGGATGTGCTCCTTCTGGCCAAGGAATTAGGAGCAGGGGTAGTGGCTGCTGATGAGGGGATCAAAGTCTGGGCCGAAAGACTGGGACTTCGCTTTTTAAGTGCCAAATCATTTCCTAAAATGCTCCGAGAGTACTTGAAATACTATGAGTAAGTGAATAAATGAAAGTTCAGCAACCCAAAAATATCTATTTGATAAAGAGGCCGTATTTCATGAAAAAAGGTCTTTTAAAACCTCTAATTGAATCATCTATACTTCCCCTAATCAAAGGAACTTCAATAAGAAAATTCATTTATTTTGATATTATTCTTCATTGCGCAATGCCCATAATACTATCTACCATGAAAATTCAATGTTTAACTTTAGAATAAAAAAAATTTTTTATTTACACCAGTTAATGCACATTAAATAGGAGACTTAATTAATGGAACTACAAAAACCTAGGGGAACCCGTGATTTTCTCTTTAAGGAGATGAAAGAAAGAAAGCTCGTGGAAAACACCATGAGAGAGGTCTTTGAAACCTATGGTTATCAGGAGATTAAAACCCCTATATTTGAGGATCTATCCCTTTTCACTCTGAAATCAGGTGAAGGAATAATAGAAGAAATATACCACTTCCAGGATAAGGGAGGGCGAGACCTAGCACTTAGGCCGGAGTTAACAGCACCTGTAGCCAGAATATACTTAAATCAACTGCAAAAAGCACCAAAACCCATCAAAATGTACTATTTTGGTAGTTGCTTCCGCTACGAAAGACCACAAGCCGGGCGCTTCCGGCAGTTCTGGCAGCTGGGGTGTGAACTCATCGGTGGAAAATCACCAGATTCTGAGGCAGAAATCATTGCCATGGCCGCCCATTGTTTGGAAGAACTGAAACTGAAAGACTATCAAATACACCTAGGAAATCTGGGAATTTTAAGGGGAATCTTGAGCCAGGATAGTATTTCAGCCGAACATCAGGATCAAATCATGGCCATGATAGACAAGGGAGATGCAGAGGAACTGGAAAAGCTATTAAATGGGATTGAAATTCCTGAAACTTCAAAAAACATTCTGCTAGAACTAATTGGTATGCGAGGACATCAGGAAATTATTAATAATGTGAAAAATATCCTTAATGATTATCCTGATGCATTAAAATCCCTTGAAGAACTTGAATCACTTTTAATAATGCTGAAAGCCTTTGGTTTTACAGATTACATTGTGAATCTAGGTATTGCCCGTGGATTAGATTATTACACTGGAACGGTATTTGAGATCTATGTGGAAGGCCTAGGAGCCCAGAAACAAATAAGTGGTGGGGGAACTTATAATTTAATAGAGGTTTTTGGTGGTGAAAAGGTGGAATCCACTGGATTTGCCTTTGGCTTCGATCGGGTTATGGAAGCCCTTAAAATACAGAACCCCCGTATCCCTGGAGAAGAAAGAGTTGATGTTTTTGTAGCTCCCATATCTGCTGAAATGAAACTTAATGCCTTCGAAATAGCTCAAAATTTAAGAAAGTGTGGTATTTCAACTGATGTGGAACTGGTGGGGCGAAAACTAAAGAAAATCCTTTCCTTCGCTGCTAACTCAGGAGCAAAGTTCGTAGTTCTCATTGGGGCCCGTGAATTGGAAGAAGGCAAAGTCACCATTAAAGACATGACCTCTGGAGAACAGGAACAAGTATCCATTGAAATGGTCAGTGATGTTCTATTAAACCAGATTAATAATGAGGAATGATGAAAATGGATTTACCCGAGCTCAACTACCGACATGTGGTTAACGGAGAAAAACTGGTTATAGCCATAGCCCAAGATTATAAAACAGAAGAAGTGCTTATGGTGGCCTATATGAACCGTGATGCCTTTGAAAAGACTATTGAAACCGGTAAAGCCCATTACTGGAGCACCAGCCGTAACCAGTTATGGTTCAAGGGTGAAAGCTCAGGCCATGTGCAGGAAGTCAAGGAGATATTCACTGATTGTGACCAGGATGCATTGCTCCTTAAAGTAAAACAAGTGGGTGCTGCCTGTCACCAGGGCTATTATTCCTGTTTCTACAGAGAAATACAAAATAATGGGCAAAAACTTGAAATAGTTAAGGAAAAGGTTTTTGCACCTGAAAAAGTTTATGGAGAATGAGTAGGATGAGAATTGTTCCAGATACAAGTGTTATAGTTGATGGTAGGATCACCCGCATAGTCCAGGAAGAAGATTACCAGGGCTGTGAAGTGATCGTACCCGAAGCAGTTGTATCTGAATTGGAAAATCAGGCTAATAAAGGAAGAGATAGTGGTTATAACGGCCTGGAAGAGCTTAAGAATTTGCAAAAACTGCATGGTCAAGGTAAAATACACGTGACTTATGTGGGGCGTCGACCCACTTTGGAAGAGATATCACTAGCCAGAGGTGGGGAAATAGATGCAATGATCCGTGGAGTAGCAGGGGAAAACAAAGCAACCCTCATAACCAGTGACAAAGTTCAAAAAGAAGTGGCAGAAGCCCAGGGCCTCAATGCCATTTACCTTAAACCAGAGATGTTGGAATACGGGGACATTGAAGTAACCAAGTACTTCGACAAAAACACCATGTCCGTACATTTAAAAGAAAATGTAGTGCCTATGGCCAAGAAAGGGACCCCTGGCAATACTCGACTTGTTCGTATAAGATCTAAACCTCTTACCCGGGGACAAATTGATTACATGGCCCGTGAAATTGTGGAAAGGGCTAAAAGTGATTTTAAAAGTTTTATTGAAATAGAACGTGAGGGAGCTACAGTTGTGCAATTCCGGGAGTACCGGATTTCCATAGCCAGACCACCTTTCTCTGATGGCGTGGAAATTACCATTGTGCGACCGGTAGCCAAAGTGTCTATAGACAGTTACAAGTTACCAGAACAATTGATTGACCGGTTGACCAATAGTGCTAAGGGAATACTCATTGCAGGACCCCCAGGAGCTGGTAAAACTACATTTGCCCAGGCAATTGCCGAATTCTATGGAAATCTAGGCACTATTGTCAAAACCATGGAATCACCCCGTGACCTGCAAGTTGGGGATGAAATTACTCAGTACGCACCCCTGGAAAAGGACATGGGCAAAACTGCTGACATATTACTCCTTGTAAGGCCTGATTACACCATATACGATGAGCTGCGCAAAACCAAGGATTTCAAAATCTTTGCCGATATGAGACTGGCTGGTGTGGGTATGATTGGAGTGGTACACGCCACCAGACCCATTGATGCCATCCAAAGGATAATTGGAAGGGTGGAACTAGGTATGATCCCCTCAATTGTGGACACCACAATCTACATTGATGAGGGAAGAGTGGCTGCTATCTACGATATCAAACTCACGGTTAAGGTTCCCAGTGGAATGTTAGAGGCTGATCTTTCCCGACCAGTTATCGAGATAAGGGATTTTGAAACTGGTGATCTGGTCCATGAGATTTACACCTACGGTGAACAGACCATTGTTATGGATGTGGGCCAGACCAGGATGAAAAAGACTCCTATCCAGAAGATGGCTGAAAGGGAGATCATCAAAGAAGTCAAGAAAAGGGTACCCGGACAGGTGGAAGTGGAAATGAAATCCGACCGCAGAGCTTCAGTTTGGGTGACTGAAGATTCCATTCCCAAACTCATCGGCAAAAGAGGTAAAAACATCGACGAGCTAGAAGGTAAAGTTGGCATCAGTATCGGTGTAGAGTCCCTGGAATCCAAAAAAGGCAACTCCAAAAAATCCCACAAGAAAAACGAGCACATTCCTGAATTATTATCCTCAGAATACGTTCCAGTTGACGTGGAGATGTCTGGTAACTATGTGGTCTTGAATTTCGGTAAAGATGTGGTGGGCACTCCCTTCGACATTCTGGTAGATAATGATTATCTTTTCACCGCTACTGTGGGTAAGAAAGGTACTATCAAAATAAAAAAGGATATTGAACTGGCAGAGATAATTTTCAACGCCCAAAGGAGTGATCTACCTATCCAGGCCCGTATAAGAAGGGATTAGTTTATTACTAACTTATTTTTTCTTTTTGCCATAAGTAATGTTTTCCGAGATTAAGTTAGAAATCTTCATAAAGGAGTATGACTATGAAAATTGGTGTTTCAACCCTGGCCTTGTATCCACAGCCCCTGGACAGAGTTCTGGAGTTTCTGGAAGAAAGGAATGTTCATTACTGTGAAATAATCAATGAATATCCCTACCATGAAATTGATGATGATTTGCTGGATTCTCATAAGGTTAAACTAACTGTCCATTCACCATTATCTGACATCAACCTGGCATCCCATAACCAGGCCATTCGTAATTCCTCAATTGAAGAAGTGAAAAAATCCATGGACAGGGCTGTTGCCTGGAATTCAGATTTGGTGGTGGTGCATCCCGGTTGTATGCCGATTATGGGGAAGAAAATAGAAGAGAAAATACTCCAGTACAATTTAGAGTCTCTGTTAGAATGTGCCACCTATGCTTATGATATTGGGGTTTACATGTGTGTGGAGAACATGCCAGAGATAGAAGGTCTACTCTACCAGGATCTAAATGAATTAAATTGTCTTTTAGAAGAAATCAACGTGTTTATGACCCTTGATGTAGGACATGCCCATAATTCCGGTTTTTCGTCAGAGGAAATGTTCGATTATCCTCTCATAAAACACGTCCACCTCAGTGACAATGACGGAACATTTGATCAGCACAATGCACTGGGTACTGGGAGTATAGATTTTGATTCACTCTTTAAAAACATTGAAGAAGCCAGTTATGATGGGATTTTGATGGTGGAAGTAAAAAATCCCCAGGATATTCTTCAGAGTCTGGATTATATTGAAAAAATGATTAAGTTATAAATCTCTTAGAATGTGCCCATTAAGATTGTAATTTTTTAAACTAATTGTTTAAGGGGTTCAATCTTCTTAAACAAGTTTAAAAATAATAAAAAAATAATTCAAAAAAATATTTAAAATGGGGGCTGGTTTTTATACCAGCCAGTGTTCATTCATTTTCTTTAGGTGGACCTGGAGTACCGTATTGTTAACCAGTACATCATCAATACCTAAACTCACGGTTATGGTAGTTTCAGGATGATCTGAGACTGGAACTAAAGATTTTGAAGTTAGTTCCGCTGATTCAACTGTTACATTAGAGTTTGATGTTGAGTTATTGGTTTCTGTTGCTGTAGGTTGTTCTGTTGATTGAGCAGTAACGTTTACTGGTTCGGGTGTTTCTCTGGTAGCAGGTATCAACTGCGCCCTAGCACCATAAGCAGATTTATCATAGCCAGTACATCCATCATAATCCGCGTCACATCTGGAACAGGTTAGTTCACCCTCGTAAGTTCCCTTGGGATTTACTTCCATGCAACCATAATGGTCACATAAAGGACAGTAATCTTCCCAGTAGTAGTATCCAGATTCTCCTCCGTACATTCCTCCAGGTATGAAATACCCACCAATTGATGAAGCACTACTTATGGGTAGTGCTCCCAATAATAAAACGACAATCGCCGCTTTGTATAAATTTCGCTTAATATAATTCCTCCGTTGGTTCATTCCAGCAAAATCATGCCAATATCCGGACATGCCACCGTAGTGGTACCATTAGGTTTGCTAGTTTGCCACAATCGCCACTAAAGACTATCGGGTTCTTTGAACCGCATGTAATACATTTAAACACCTCAATTATTTTTTTTGATTATTATCCATTAGACTAATCTGAATGACATATGAACAATTCTTCAAGTTTTAAAATCAGTACCACCCTAAATATTTCAGTTAAGATATACTCATCTAAACAGCTTAATTATTATCATTTAGAGACACTGCTAACTAACATTAAATTACAAAGAATAGAATTGGATATGTGAAAATATTGCAGAATGATAAATACAATTCAAAAATTACATTAACATAAAACTTAGGTAATTGCTTCCATAATTTTGTAAAACAGATTTATTTTTCTCCTACTGCAAAATTTTGATAATCAGATTTGATAATTATCTAAGTGTTCTTTCTACACATTTAGGAAAAACTGGTATATATAGTTTTGGTCATGAATTTTGTTTGCCAGTACTGATTCTGCTATTAATTCATACCAACAATTAAGGGAATACTTTCATCAGTGGATCACACAATACTTAATTAGATCATTAAATCTAATTTTTGATAAGAATATATTATTATATAAAATAAAGGAAGAAGAAAAAAGATATAAAAAATTTTAAGGGGATGTTTTTCTTTGAAAATCGGAATAATAGGTGGAACTGGAGATCAAGGACTTGGACTAGCATTAAGATTTGCAAAAGGAGGAGAACAAGTAATTATCGGCTCTAGAGATGTTAAAAAGGCCGAAAATGCAGTTAACCTCATTGAAAATATGTTAAAATCTGATGAATGCCCCAATGTAAGGGGAATGACCAATGAAGAGGTGTGTAGTGAAGCAGATCTCTTGATTTTAACCGTGCCCCTTCAAGCCCAGATGATTACCCTCAAAAGTATCAAAGATCATGTGGAAAATAAAATATTAATTGATGCCACTGTTCCCATGGAAAGCTGCCTGGGTGGAAGCCCAGTAAAATATGTGAACGTGTGGGATGGTTCCGCTGCAGAAAGAACCGCCAACTTCCTTAAGGATAAAAATGTGAGAGTGGTATCCGCCTTCAATAACATCAGTGCCGCCAGCTTAACCAACATTGAAAATAATGTGGATTGCGACTGTCTCATCTCTGGGAATGATGATGAAGCCAAAAAAGAAGCAATGCAACTGGCCGAAAAAATACCCGGAGTAAGGGCTATTGATTGCGGCCTCCTGGAAAACGCCAGGATTGTGGAGAAAATAACCCCACTACTCATCAATTTAAACATACGAAACAAAATAAAATTGGCCGGTATCAGAATAACCGGACTTTAATCAAGGATTTTACAAATATTTAGAAAGAATTGACTCTAGAAAATAATACTGGAAACAAATGATTTCCAAAAAAAAGTAAAAGGTTCATTGAATATGGAGTATATAAAAAAAACTGCCGAAGGAATAGCCAAGCATGCCCTGGAGGTTATCAACCAGATCGATGCTGAACAGGTGGAACTAATGATCCAGAGTATAAATGACTCTGATTCCACATTCATTGTGGGAAGTGGAAGATCTGAGCTGGTGGGTAAGGCATTTGCCATGCGCCTAATGCACCTGGGATTTAGAGTTCATGTAGTTGGCGATGTAACCACCCCTGCCCTCACTGATAAAGATTGCCTCATAGCAATTTCAGGATCAGGGGAAACCAGGACTGTGACCCTTGCCGCGGCAACTGCTAAAGAAGTGGGAACTAAGGTGGTGGGAGTAACCACCAACCCCCAATCCAGCCTGGGGAAGAACTCTGATGTTGTAGTTAACATTGAAAGTAAAAGTAAGGTTCCCTGGAAAAATTACACATCCCATGTCCTTAAAGGAAATTATGATGATTTAACTCCCATGGGAACTCTTTTCGAAGATAGCACTCATCTATTCCTGGATGGACTTATAGCAGCGTATATGGTCCGCCTGGGTAAAAAAGAAAATGATTTGAAAAAGTTACACGCCAGAGATTGAGTTAATATGTTGAATTAAAATTGAATTAAATATTTAATCTCCCTGGTTTAATGAAAAACCTGATTGGTTTACCCTGGGTTTTTTTAAGCCACAACAGTTATACTTTCAAGGTGAAATAACATGGATGCAGAGTTAATAGGAGAACTAGTAATTATCAAGGATAAAAAAGCTGTTGCCCTTAATGAAAAAAGTCATTATGGGAAGTTTAACCAGGATGAACTGCAAATTTCATTAATGGAGGCTCATTATCTCCAGGAAAAGGGAAAAATAACCATTTTTGATCATGGAAAAATTTTTTCCCTGGATGAAATGAGGGAACTTATCCAGAATAAAGACCTGTTATACCGGTATATTGTTTTCAGAGACCTCAGAAACAGAGGATACATTGTTAAAACCGGTTTCAAATACGGATCAGAATTCAGATTATACGAAAGGGGTAAATCTCCAGGTGATGGTCATTCTGATTTTGTGGTGAAAGTGGTAACTGAAAATCAAAACATATCTGTACTTAACTTTTCCAGTTACGTTCGTGTGGCCCACGGAGTTAACAAGAAACTCTTACTGGCAGTGGTGGATGATGAACAGGACATCACCTACTACAATGTTGAGTGGACCCGGCCATAATGCTTAAGAATCTAAACAAAACTTTATAAACTAAATAAACAACGATTATTATCATTAAAGGTGATTTATTGATAGATCCATGGAGCTCAGCCATAGTAAACTATGAAAAACTCATAGAAGAATTTGGAATAAAACCCTTCCACGACCTTTTAGGAGACATTGAAAACCCTCACATTCTCATGCGCAGGGGAATTGTATTTGGACATCGAGATTTTGGTAGAATTATTAAAGCTATCCGTGAAAAAAGCGAATTTGCAGTGGTCACCGGGATGATGCCCAGTGGTAAAATGCACATCGGTCATAAAATGATTGTGGACCAGTTAACATGGTACCAGGAAAAGGGTGCTGAGATCCATATCCCCATTGCTGATATGGAATCCTACTCCGCCAGGGGAATAGACTTTAATGAGGCCAAGAGGATTGCAATTGAGGAATACATCACCAACTACATTGCCCTGGGACTGGATCCGGATAATGAAAAACTGCACATCTACTTACAATCCGAGAACAAGATAGTGGGAGATCTAGCTTATAAACTGGCAAAAAGAGTTAATATGAATGAGATGAAGGCCATTTATGGTTTTTCAGGATCAACCAACATAGCCCACATCTACGCACCACTTATACAGGTAGCTGACATATTACACCCTCAGATAAAGGAGTGTGGGGGACCTAAACCCACGGTGGTTCCAGTAGGTCCTGATCAGGACCCCCACATACGTCTCACCAGGGATATTGCCGAACGCTTCCAATCACAGTTTGAGTTCATAACCCCCTCTTCAACTTACCACCGTTTCATCACCGGGTTAACTGGCGGTAAAATGTCCAGCAGCAAACCAAAAACTGCTATATTCCTTAGTGACACTCCAGAGGTTGCAGAAAAGAAATTAAAATCTGCTAAAACCGGGGGGAGGGAAAGTCTAGAGGAGCAGAAGAAAATGGGTGGTGTTCCCGAGGACTGTGTGGTCTACGAGATGCTGCTTTACCATCTCATCCAGTCCGATGATGAATTAAAGGAGATCTACCATCAATGCCAGGAAGGTAGTATAATGTGTGGAGAGTGCAAGGCCCGTTCCGCAGAGATGATGAAAAACTTCTTCAAAAATTTCCATAAGAAAAGGGAAAAAGCTAAAGATAAAGCTGAAAGTATATTAGACTTATAATCATATTATATTAAAATCATATTATATTAAAATCATATTATATTAAAATCATATTATATTAAAACACCAACTGATTACATAAACGATTAGTAATGAAGATAAGGAGTTTAACCATGGCCCGGGAAAAATATGAAGGTTTGATAAGTGGATTATACAATCGAAACGAAACTTTTTTCATGCTATCTGCCATGATGTTAATAGCTTCTTTTTTAATAGGATACGCCTTTGCAGGGATGCTGGAACCTATACTGGGAAAAATGTTAGGTGACTTTAAAAGAAGTATAGTTCAGGGGGAGTTACAGCTAACCACATTCTCCCTCTTCTTCAATAACGTTAAGATTGCATTACTGATCTATGTTGGAGGCTTAATTTTTGGAGTGATAACTGCTTATTTTTTGATCTCCAACGGAATATTCATTGGTTACACCGCAGCCCAGTTTCAACTGGGGGACTTCATAATTTACACCCTACCCCATGGAGTGTTTGAGCTTGTGGGGATCATCCTGGCTGGTGCCGCAGGATTCAAACTGGCCAGCATTGAAATAAACATTTTAAAGGGTGTGTTGAAGTTACAGTCAGATTTTTCCATATCCAATCAGTTAAAATATTTACTGGAAGCAAACTGGGAAGATCTCAAGGACACCCTGGTTATGCTGGGCATAGCCATAGTCTTGATCCTGATTGCCGCCATTATCGAGGCGAACTTCACCCTTAGCTGGGCAAGCTACATGAAAGGAGTTACCTGATTAACTATATAGAAGCTAAATTTCCTCCCTGAGACTTAAAATAAAATTTTGTTCCACTACAATGATTTCAAAACAAGGGAATAGTTTTTATACTGTTCCCAATGATATTTTATTTTGAAGTATTTCCAATGAGAAATATATTTCAATAGAGAATTCCATTGGTTTTAATAATATTATTTAATTAATAAGAATTCCATTGAATAATAAAAGTTTATTCAAAGTTAAAGGTGATTTTATGATGAGATGCATATCCTGTGGTGCAGAGTACTCTGACCAGGAAATAATATACACGTGCAAGAAATGTGGTTCAATACTGGAAGTTATCTGCCAACCAGACGTGTCAAAGGACGTTTTCCAGTGCCGTAAATCCACCATGTGGAAGTATAAAGAGTTCATGCCAGTCGATCCATCAGGCATAGTTAGCCTGGATGAGGGTGGAACTCCCTTCTGCAAGTGTGATAAGTTGGGCAAAGAATTGGGTGTGGAACTCTATGTAAAAGTAGAAGGCTCTAACCCCACTGGAAGTTTCAAAGACCGGGGAATGAGTGTGGGAATTACCAAAGCCATGGAATTAGGTGTTGATACTGTGGGTTGTGCTTCCACAGGTAACACTTCCGCTTCCCTGGCTGCTTACGCTGCCCGGGCCGGTTTGAAATGTGTAGTACTGCTCCCGGCGGGTAAGGTTGCTCTAGGAAAACTGGCCCAGGCCATGTTCCACGGAGCCCAGGTCTTATCTGTGCGGGGAAATTTTGACCAGGCACTAGAAGCCATCACCAGCCTGGCACTGGAAGGTCAGCTTTACCTTTTAAACTCCATCAACCCCTACCGGTTGGAAGGCCAGAAATCCATTGGATTTGAAATTGTCGATGAACTGGGATGGAAATCACCAGACCGGATTATATTACCCGTGGGGAATGCTGGAAACATCTCCGCTATTTGGAAAGGAATAACTGAATTCCACCAGGCAGGTTTCATTGATGATCTACCCCGAATGACCGGTATCCAGGCAGAAGGAGCAGCACCCATAGCTCAAGCCGTCTGGGAAGGGAACGATGATATTGTACCGGTGGAGAATCCAGAAACCGTGGCCACCGCCATAAGGATAGGAGCACCAGTAAGTTCTAAAAAAGCCATCAGAGCCATTTATGAATCGGATGGATTGGCAGAAACCGTTAGTGACGAAGAGATCCTAGATGCTCAGAAACTCCTGGCCCGAACCGAGGGTATTGGAGTTGAACCAGCCTCCGCAGCATCAATTGCAGGACTTATAAAGCTAGTTAACACTGGGAAAATAGATAAAAGCGAACAAATAGTGTGTGTTGTTACAGGGCATGTTTTAAAAGATCCTAATGTGGCAATAAACGCTTGTGAAGAGCCTATTGAAATAGACCCCGATATTGACTCCCTTTTAAAGGTTATAAAAGGGAACTAGTGGATTTTGATCCACCTTTTTTTTCTGGATAATCTGGACTATTTCTATATCCTAATTTTTTTTCCAGTAGCCAAGATCATATAATTTGTCATGTGGTGTCCCAAGATCATAGGGATTATCATGACATGACCCAATACCATATAGATCACCAAATAATGAGTGCTTTTAACGATACATATATATAGGAGTACGGCAACAGTGTATATTAACAAATATACAAAAATGAGGTGATTAATATGGAATTACCAATAGCTCCAATTGGAAGAATAATAAAAAACGCCGGTGCAGAAAGAGTAAGTGATGACGCTAGAGAAGCTCTAGCCAAAGCCTTAGAAGAAAAAGGTGAAACTATCGCTACTGAAGCTGTTAAACTGGCAAAACACGCAGGAAGGAAAACTGTTAAAGCTTCTGACGTCGAACTCGCCGTCAAAAGACTATAAGTTAACCTTTCTTTTTTCTTTTATTTTTTTAAAGACTTTTAAAGGCTATTTTTACTTTAGTTTTACTTTAATTATCTTGAAAATTTTACGGGTATTTCACAGACATAACCCTGGATTTTAGCATACAAAAATATAGATTTTAACTAGATAATATAATCCATTAAATAAAGTGTATTTCCCCCATAATAATCGCATTAATCAGCATCAAGTAATCCATCAAAGATTTCTACTTTAAGTAGCTGAGAATTTATAAATAAATCTCCAAGTAAAGTATATATACTGTGATTGACCAACTTTGTTACATCTAATTTTAGAATTCTAAAATATCTTTTTAAGATTAAAATTAGAATTTTTTTGGTCTTTAATCATCGGGACCAAGAACTTCATGTAGAATTAGTTACATATGAAGTCTAAAATTAGTGTTTGCCGATGGATGGTTAAAACCAGATGAAAAAGGAGGTAAATAAATGGCAAAAGCAATGTATGTTAAATTTGATGTACCTAAAGAGTTAGCGGACAAAGCTTACGAAGCTTTAGAAATAGCAAGAGACACTGGTAAAGTAGGTAAAGGTAGTAATGAGGTTACCAAGGCCGTTGAAAGAGGCGATGCTTTACTTGTATTATTAGCAGAAGATGTCGATCCTGCAGAAATTATCGCTCATATGCCTGTTCTCGCTGAAGAAAAGGAAATACCTTACGTCTACATACCTACCAAAGATGAGCTGGGAGAAGCAGCTGGTCTAAACGTTGGAACCGCATCCGCATGTATCGTTGATGCTGGTGAAGCTGAAGAGCTCATCAAAGATGTTGTAGAAAAGGTAGAAGAACTCAAAAAATAATAACACTAACTGGAGAGTCTCCGGACTCTTCTAATTTTTAAGGTGATTATATGGCAGAAGCAACTCCTGCAGAAGTTATTGAGGTTCTAAAAAGAACCGGTATGACCGGAGAGGTCATGCAAGTAAAATGCAGGATATTAGAAGGAAGAGATAAGGGTAGAATTTTAACCCGAAACGTTATGGGAGCCATAAGGGAAGGCGACATTCTGATGCTCTTGGACACCATCAGGGAAGCCAAGGAAATCCGTACTCCCTAGAATTAAAGGTGTTAACCATGAGAACATGTTCATTCTGCGGAGAAGAAATAGAGGAGGGCACCGGCAAAATGTACGTCAAAAAAGACGGTACGGTGTATCTTTTCTGCAGCAGCAAATGTGAAAAAAATCGTATAAAGCTCGGTAGAGTTCCCAGGAAGGTTAAGTGGGTTAAACAATGAAACAAAAAAGTTTTGTTATGTTAAAACCCGATGCAGTTCTGAGGAGATTAACCGGAAAGATCTTAACCCGCTTCGAGGAGCGGGGATTACAGATCCTGGCCGCAAAATTGATGATCATCCCCCGTAATCAGGCTGAGGAACACTACGTCGAACACCAGGAAAAACCTTTCTTCGGCGATCTGGTAGATTACATTACCTCCGGACCTGTTCTGGCCATGGTAATTGAAGGAGATGAATGCATCAGCCTAATCCGGAAAATGGTAGGGGCAACAAACCCTAAAGAAGCAGACTTAGGCACTATTCGTGGCGATTTCGCCATTGAAACTGGTAGAAACATAGTTCATGCTTCTGATTCACCGGCTTCGGCAGAAAGGGAAATTGCACTATTTTTCCAGGATGATGATATCTCCGAATATCAGCTTCCAGACCGGGAACTGATATACGAAGAACCATAAATTGGGAACCTACTCAAATACACACAGGGACTTTCTTTTTAGTTCCCTACATTTTTTTCAGAATCGGAGGATAACCTTGAAGATTAGATCACCCATTGTATCTGTTCTAGGTCATGTGGACCACGGGAAAACCACACTACTGGACTTTATCCGGGGTAGTGCTATTGCTCAGAAGGAAGCAGGCGGAATAACCCAACACATAGGGGCCACCGAAATCCCTATGGAAGTCATTGAAAACATCTGCGGTGCTTTCCTGGATAAACTGGAAATAAAGGAAACACTTCCAGGACTGTTCTTCATAGACACTCCTGGCCATGAAGCCTTCACCACCCTCCGTAAACGAGGAGGTGCCCTGGCTGACCTGGCAATTCTGATGGTGGACCTCAACGAAGGATTTAAACCACAAACCTATGAAGCCCTGAACATCCTTAAAATGTGCAAAACACCATTTGTGGTGGCAGCCAACAAGATGGATAGGATATATGGTTGGCAAACACATGAAGGAGAACCTTTCTCCAAAACCTACGCCAAACAACCCGCAAATGTTCAAAGTGCTCTGGATAACCAGATCTATGAACTGGTGGGAATACTGCACAGGGAAGGATTTGAATCAGAACGCTTCGATAGGGTGGAGAACTTCGCTAGACAGGTAAGTATTATTCCCATAAGTGCCAAAAGCGGAGAGGGAATAGCAGAACTCTTGACTATGCTTTTGGGGCTGGCTCAACAGTACCTTAAGGAACAGTTACAGATAGAAACTGATGCCCCTGCTAAAGGTACCATTCTGGAAGTTAAAGAAGAAACCGGGCTGGGAACCACAATTGATGCCGTCATATATGATGGTATCATCCGGCATAAAGACACCATAGTCCTTACAACCCCTGATGATGTTATCACCACCAAAATAAGATCACTCCTAAAGCCAAAAGCCCTGGAAGAGATCAGAGAAGCAAAAAAACGCTTCCAGAAAGTGGATGAAGTGGTTGCAGCAGCAGGTATCAAGATCGTAGCCCCTAACATTGACAAAGTCATGTCTGGCTCTCCTTTAAGAGTAGTTCGGGACGACTTGGACCAAGTTAAGGAAGAAATACTCCACGAAATTGAGGATATTAAAGTTGATACCGATGAGATGGGAGTCATAGTTAAGGCTGACACCTTGGGATCACTGGAAGCACTGGTGAACATGCTACAAGAAATGGAAGTACCCATCCGTGCCGCAGATATTGGTGATGTTTCCCGCAGAGATGTGGTGGACGCATCCATAGTCACCCAGGAAGATGACCTCCACGGAGTGATCATCGCCTTCAACGTTAAGATATTACCCTCAGCAGCTGAGGAAATTAAAAACACTGATTTGAAGATATTCCAGGCCAACGTGATCTACCAGTTAACTGAAGATTACCATGAATGGATCCGGGCCGCTGAAGAACGCAGGAAAAAAGAATGGTTCGATGCCATCATAAAACCGGGTAAGATACGCATAATCCCTAAACTGATTTTCAGACAGAGTAAACCTGCAATAGCAGGTATTGAAGTTTTGGGAGGCAGCATCCGAAAAGGTAGTTCTTTAATGGGTGAAAATGGTCTGCGAGTGGGGTCAGTGGAAAGTATGCAGGATAAGGGAGATAACTTACCCTCAATTTCCAAGGGACAAAAAGTGGCCATGGCCATAAAAGATGGAGTATTCGGACGTAATCTAGAAGAAGGAGATGTACTATACGTAGAAATTCCTGAACCCCATTATAAAGTCCTGGAAACTGAAATGAAATCAGATCTCAGCGAAGATGAAATAGATATACTGCAGGAAACTGTGGATATTAAGAGAAAAGATAATCCAAGCTGGGGAATTTATTAGTAAATCTCTAATATAGTTATAATATATAGAATCATCATTATAGATGGAAAACGATAAATAATATGAACTTAAAACACCAAAAATAATATGGAGGAGATAAATTGGCATTCAAATTAATTATTTCCCAAGGTGAAAACAGTCATCAGATGGAAGTGGAAGGAGCTGAGTCCAAAAAATTAATTGGGCTGAAAATCGGCGAGGAATTCGACGCTGCACCCGTAGGGCTTGCAGGATACACTCTCCGCATAACTGGAGGAAGCGACAAAAACGGGTTCCCAATGAAAAAAGACGTTGACGGACCTCGAAGAATAAAAAGCCTCCTTTCAGGTGGAGTTGGATTCAAACCACAACGAAAAGGTCAGCGAAGAAGGAAAACTGTCCGTGGGAACACAATTTCTGATGACATAGTACAGATCAACACCATTGTGGTGAAGAAAGGTACTAAATCAATAGAAGATCTATTACAAAGTGACGAGTAAATAATCAGGTGTGACGAGTGAAAGTACAGTCTGAGATTAACATTGGGCTAGTGGGGCATGTTGACCATGGTAAAACCACCCTCACCAAGGCCTTGTCCGGCATATGGACCGACACCCATAGTGAGGAAACCAAAAGAGGTATCTCCATTCGTTTAGGTTATGCAGATATAACCTTTATGAGATGTATGGAGTGCCCCGAACCCCAGTGCTACACCACTGCTCTGGTATGTGAACACTGCGGCAGTGAAACACAGACACTACGTAAAGTTTCCTTCGTGGATTCACCAGGACACGAAACATTAATGGCTACCATGCTATCTGGAGCAGCCATAATGGACGGTGCAGTGCTGGTGATTGCAGCTAACGAACCCTGTCCTCAACCACAGACCAAAGAACACCTAATGGCACTGGATGTTATTGGTGTGAAAGAAGTCATTGTGGTTCAGAACAAGATAGATATCGTGTCCAAAGAACGCGCTGTGGAAAGTTATCAGGAAATTAAAGAGTTTGTAAAGGGCACTTGTGCCGAAGACGCTCCCATTATACCTGTATCTGCCCAGCAAGGTGCGAATATTGATATTCTTATTGAGAATATTCAACATATTATAAGAACACCCCGAAGGTCCCTTAGAAAAGCAGCCCGTATGTATGTGGCTAGGTCCTTTGATATTAATCGACCAGGTTGCAGTCCTGATAAAATTCAGGGCGGAGTAATTGGTGGATCACTTATTCAGGGGAAATTGCACATTGGGGATGAAATAGAGGTCAAACCAGGAATACAGGTTAAAAATAAGGGTAAAGTAGAATGGATGAGCCTCCATTCCGAAGTCACTGGACTAAACGGTGGGGGAGAAACTGTGGATGAAGTAGGTCCCGGTGGACTTATAGGTGTTGCCACCAATCTGGATCCGGCACTCACCAAGGCAGATTCCCTTTCTGGTTCTGTAGCTGGAAAACCTGGAACATTACCAGACATCATGCACCAGTTCACCATGAAAACCCATCTCCTGGATCGGGTAGTTGGTACCAAGGAAGAGAAGAAAGTAGATCCCATCCGTTCATCAGAACCACTGATGATCAACATTGGAACTACCACCACCATTGGAGTGGTGACCAGCGCCAGGAAAAATGAAGTGGAAGTGAAACTCAAACTACCAGTCTGCACTGAATCCGGCCAGAGGGTTGCTCTCTCCCGAAGAGTGGGTGCCAGGTGGAGGTTGATTGGTTATGGAATCATACGTTAAAGAGGCGGTCTTAGACGCAAATTTTTTATGATGGCAGCCCAGTTCCCACTGGATCTAGTGGATGAACTGGAACGCACCTTACCATCTTACCATCTTTACGTCCCTTCACCAGTGCTATTTGAACTGGAAAAAATAAAAAAACGAAGCAAAGGCAAAAACAAAATAGCAGCTTCCATAGCCCTTAAAATAGCAAAGTCCCCTCCTTTCAAACTTAAAGAAGTAGAACTTTTAAAGGGAGAAATGGTGGACGATGCTTTACTTCGCATATCCCAGGTTCTGTGTACCAACGATCGGGAACTAAGAACCAAAGCAAGGGAAAGGGGGATTAGTGTGGTTTATCTGCGCCAGAGACGGTATCTGGCCGTGGATGGGCATCTTAAACTTTAGGTTTAAAGTCTTCATCTTGAAGATGAGATTGAAATTTATTTAATCATTGACTGTCTAAAAATAATTATAATAAATCTATCATGAATTGAAATATTATGCCAGCCATTATGGGCTGGTTTTTTGGAGGAAATTTGACATGAATCTCTGGAAGGATATAAAAAGTGGACCATCAGCTCCGGACGTGGTATACGCAGTTATTGAAATACCAAAGGGATCAAGAAACAAGTATGAATATGATAAGGACATGGAAGCATTTGCCCTAGACCGGGTGCTTTACTCCCCATTCCATTACCCTGGTGAGTATGGACTAATACCCCAAACCCTTTACGATGACGGGGACCCCATGGACATTATGGTGATCATGGATCAGGCCACCTTCCCGGGCTGTGTAATTGAATCCAGACCCATCGGAATGATGCGCATGATCGATGGTGGGGACAACGATGATAAGATCTTGGCAGTGCCAGTTGACGACCCCCGTTATAAAGATGTTAAAGATATAGGCGACGTGCCACAATCATTCCTGGATGAAGTAGCCCACTTCTTTGCTGAATACAAAAGACTGGAAGGTAAAGAAACCGAAATTTTAGGATGGGAAAACGCCCAGAAAGCCAAAGAAGCAGTAGAACACTCCATAAGATTATACCAGGAACTTTAATCAATTATATCACTTATCTTAATCCATTATCTTAATTCCTGTTTGGTCTTAAGAAACCGGTTAAGGGTTTGATTAATTGCAGTACTTGAAATAAAATGAAAAATAAACTGAGGGATTTGTTTGTATTTAATATCCAAAATAGAGGACACAGTGAGAATCCCACCCCACCGCTTTGAAGAACCCCTGAACGACGTGGCCATTGAAATTATAAACGAAGGTTACGTGGGCAAAATCGACAAGAAAATGGGATTAATGGTCACTGTTAAAGATATAGAAGAAATTGGTGTGGGTAAAGTCATAATGGGTGACGGAGCCGCCTATCATGAAGTGGTATTCACTGCACTGTTCTTCAAACCCGAGCTACATGAAATCGTGGAAGGGGAAGTTATCGAAGTAACCGAATTCGGTGCTTTCATACGCATAGGGCCCATGGATGGGCTGGTGCACGTATCCCAGGTCACCGACGATTACATCAACTACGATGGGAAGAGAGGTGCCTTAATCGGTAAAGAATCCAAGAAAACCCTGGAAGAAGGTAACAAGGTGCGTGCCCGAATCGTGGCCCTCAGCCTAAAAGGTAAATCTTCCAAGGAAACCAAAATCGGCCTCACCATGAGACAACCCAACCTGGGACGGGTGGAATGGATCGAAGCAGAAAAGAAGAAAAGAACAAAGAAAGGCAAGAAGGAGAAGAAATAAATGGTTACAAAAGCATGCACCAAATGTCATCGCCTCATGGAAGAGGACAGATGTGCAGTCTGTAATCTAGCCACTTCCAAGAACTGGAGTGGATTTTTGATCATCGTGGACCCTGATAACTCACCCATTGCCCAGGAATTGCAGATCAATTTACCTGGAGAATATGCTCTGAGGGTTCGCTAGTGCTAATACTAAATCAAAAATCACGATCTGAATTCAAAAAACCCATAGGAGTACTCTACCCTTCCCTTAGTGATGCGAAGGAGTTCATAGAGTCCAAATATCCTGATGAATTGCTGATCTCAGTAGGTGATATAACCACCCAAAATCTGCAGAAAGCAGGGCTGATCCCCCATCTAGGAATTATCGATAACGTGGTGGAAAGAAAACCCGCCACCTATGACGTGGTCTATGACAACGTTACTTTAAATGTTAAAAATCCTCCTGGAGTTATAACCGATGAACTACAGGAAGCCATCAGAAAAGCATTTAAGCTGATCAAAACCGGCTTCAGGGTATTGATCCTGGTGGATGGTGAAGAAGATTTAGCTGCCATTCCCTGTGCCCTTATGGCACCCTCAGGATCATTGATCCTCTACGGACAACCTGGTGAGGGCTTGGTGGTTTGTGAAGTTGATAAAGTTTTAAATAAAGTTAAAAAGTTGAAAAATAAATTAGAGGAAAGATAGGAGAGATTAATTATGGAGATAGACATAAAAGAACAGGTTGAAAATCCACTTTTAAACCGAACTGAAATACACTTTGACTGCATTTACCAGGGCGAATCCACCCCTAAAGTAATGGAAGTTAAAAACAGGCTCGTCGCACAGTTAAACGTGGACAAGAATCTTTTAGTGGTGGACCGTGTGAAACCAAGCTTCGGTGAAGGTCGAGCTGATGGTTACGCCAAACTCTACGATTCAGAGGAAAAACTGGCCCAAATAGAAAAGGAACACGTTCTCGAGAAAAACAAAGAAGCTGCTAAAGAAGAAGCTGAAGAAGAGGAATAAAATTCCACTTAACTGAAATTTGTTAACCTAAATCAGGAGAATGGAACATGAAAAAATTCGAATTATACGAAGTTAAAGATAATAAAATCATCCGTAAAAACCCTGAATGTGTGCGTTGTTCCCATGGTGTTTTCATGGCAGACCACGGAGACCGATACGCTTGTGGTAAATGCGGTTACACCCAGTGGAAAGGTAAAGAAGGTAAAAAATAATCCTTGAATAAAGGATAATTATAATCAAGGTGTATTTTTTTGAATCTTCGTTCGGGACGACTTAAGGGGCAGATGAGTCGTGAAGTGGCTGATTTCACATCTTCCCTGGAATTCGACCGTCGCATATTCCAGGCAGATATTCTCACCAATCGTGCCCACACCACCATGCTCATGGAACAGGAGATCATTCCCCATGAGGTAGGGGAAAAAATCATTGGTGCCCTTGATGAGTTGGAAAAGGAAGGTATTGATGCTCTGGATCTGGACACTGCAGTGGAGGACATTCACATGGCAGTGGAAAACTATGTCACCAGTGTGATGGGTCCTGATGCCGGTTTTATGCACACTGCCAAGTCACGAAACGATCAGGTGGCAACTGACCTTAAAATTGCGTTAAAAGAAGAGATTCAAAAAATACAAAAAGAAGTACTCACTTTTATTGAAGTCATAACTGAGATGGCTGAGGAAAACCTGGACACCCTGATGGTGGGTTACACTCACCTGCAGCATGCCCAGCCCACTACTTTTGCCCATCACCTTCTTTCTTATGCCCAGTCCCTTAAGAGGGATTACGGGAGACTCCATGATGCTTACCAGCGGATGGATCTCTGCCCACTGGGTTCAGCTGCACTCACCACCACCAGTTTCCCCATAAATCGGGAGCGGACTGCTGAACTCCTAGGATTCCAGGGTCCTATGGAAAACTCCATAGATGGGGTGAGCAGCCGGGACTTTATAGCCGAAACTATTTTTGCACTGACCATGCTGGGAACCACCCTCTCTAAGATCTGTGAGGAACTCATTATCTGGAGTACTTACGAGTTTCGGATGGTAGAACTGACTGATGAATTCTCATCAACCTCATCCATAATGCCCCAGAAAAAGAATCCAGACGTGGCTGAGATTGTACGTGGAAAAACAGCTGTTTTAAATGGTGAACTGGTAACCATTCTCACCATAATTAAATCACTACCCCAGAGTTACAACCGGGACTTACAGGAAGTCACCCCACACTTGTGGAAGGCCACCGATACCTTAAGCTCAGCCCTGAGAATTACCATGGGTATGCTTTCATCAGTAGAGTTTAAGGGAGAACGTGGTGAGGAACTGGCACGGGCTAACTTTTCAGCAGCCACTGAACTGGCCGATCTTATGGTTAGAGATGTAGGATTGCCTTTTAGAACCGCTCACCAGATAGTGGGGCGGGCAGTGACTGTTGCCCTGGATAAGGGTATGAAGGCTGAGGAGATCGATGCCCATTTCCTGGATGAAATCTCCCAGGAATTAACTGGTGAAACACTCCAAATAGATAATGCTGTGGTGAAGAAGGCATTAAATCCCCGTGAAATCATCCGGAGTAGAAAAGTTATTGGTGGACCTGCACCCTCCATGGTCCAAAAAGTGATCGGTAACTTGAGGGAATTTATTGATGAAAATATTTCCTCTTACTAATTTTTCTTGAGCATTACCCTGAATCAGATTCTTTTTCTTCCTTTTTGATTTCCTCTAGAAATTTTTCCCTGATCTCTTCAGCCATTTCTCCATCCTCAATAACCACCGCACCCTGATATCCACAGTCCCAACACTTCCAGATAGACCACATCTGGGGATTAACCCATTTTATATTCATTGAGCCACAATTTGGGCAGAATTTTGCTGACCTTTTCATGATTAACCTCATTTTGTAATAATTAAACTCTCTTCACAATATTTATATACATTCTATTACAAAAAATAGATGTATGAAAGAAAATACTACTCAAGAAATAATCGCAATAATTGCAATTATATTAGGGGTTTTGATGCTTATTTATCCCCAGCTAGTGGGTTATCTGGCCGGATTATTCCTGATAATATACGGTATACTGGAACTAATTAAATAACTATATTATTCCAGTCATCTGTTCTAAAGCCTCACCAGGTTCTAGTACTCCCGCCCTAGTTTCCCTTAGAACTCTTTGAATAGAAAAACGACGCATATGTGGATGTTTTCTGTGAACTTCTCCAATGAGTGGACAACCATAACCTCCTCGTTTTTTAACCCCCCAATCAGCAGCTATTTTTTCCACATCACCTTTTTTAAGGGATAACAAAGCAGGTAGATTGATTTTTAAAACATTTCCCTTACTTAAAAAATTCACTTTCCTTAAACCAGTTTTATCCCCTGAAATATTTCCGTTTTCTTGAAATAAAAAAGTACTGTTCACGGAACTATTTACTTCATCATTATTTAATCCTCTTGAAATACATTTTTCCATACTGTCAGAACTATATTCTTCCAAGTGGATGGACTGTGCGCCTGAAGAGAGTAAATCTCCATAGATCACAAAGGGAATATTATTCTCACGGGTGAAATGAAAAACAGTTTCTTCAATGGTTTTAGAACACCTTCCACAGGGGTGGAATCTTCCTTCCAGGGAACCCTCAATTACCTCTTTCATGTCCACATCCAGGTACTGGTGCTTAACTTTTAGTTTTTGAGTGAGGTTTTCCACGCTTTCACGGAAATATTTGGGAAGTATGATGTCCCCCGGATTAACCGTAACTGCCAGGGGATTGAATCCTAACATTTTGGCCATTATAAGGGATGTACTGCTATCAATCCCTCCCGATAATGCCACCACTGTTTTAAATTCACCATTAGTCAGTTCCCCTTCCTGATGGAGATCCAAACCATTGAAGTCTCTCAGAACAGACCCTAAATCATAGGGATTTTCAATACGGGCATTCAGGAGGATTTTTAGATTCACAAAGGGTTTATTATATTGAGAAGGATATTTTTCTATTATTGTCTCCAGTTTTTCCACAGCAAGGCCCATACGGTACCGGGGTACGATAAAGTCAGAATATGCTTCCACATGGATGGAATTAACTCCCAACTCTTCACGGAGCCGTCCCACCACCCACCCTCCTTTTCCAATTATCACTGATTTTTCAGGACGATCCGGAGTAATAATTAGGAGAATTCCAGACTCTTCATGAAAAATAATATCAAATATACATATATCAACATCCTTATGACCAATTTCTCTTCTTATTTTAGAAATTAAAGATGTTAAGTGTTTTTTTTCAATTTTCAATATTAATTCTCCAGATATTCTAAGTGGATATTTGTCTTAAATTAATTTAGAATGCCCTCAGTTTATTTACGGGTGTAAGTACCCATTATTTGACCTTCATCCAGAATATGGCCTTCCATGGCCTTTAAAACTTCTTTTTTGGTAGTTCCAGAGGGAAGATTAAGTTTGGTGTTCAGCACGTAGATTTTGAAGTAGTAATGGTGGGTTCCGCTGGGTGGGCAGGGACCACTGTAGCCAATGTTACCCCAATTATTGGCACCCTGTAATGCTCCGTTTTCCAGTTCCTCCCGTGGCATCACCATCTCAGGCAAGCTGCTGGTTTCAGGAGGCAAATTGAAGATAACCCAGTGAACCCAGGTGCCCCCTGGTGCATCAGGATCATCACATATAATGGTTATACTCCCCCCAGAAGGTACCGATAAATCGGATTCATCCCAGTTAAGAGGGGGCGAAATATTCACATCTTCACAACTATATCTGGGAGGTATTGGTCCTCCATCATTAAATGCAGGGCTTGTTACTTTAACAGTCATTTAAATCATCCTTGTTTAAGTTTACTAACTTTACACAGGTATTATTTGTATATTTACCCATATCTCTGTTTATTTATATGGACAACAAAGTACTTATAAATGAAGTGGTTGCACAACACCCAGTTGGATGGTGGTTTTTGTTATAGGGAACTCATGACAATATACATTGGGAAATGAATGTTGAACTTAGCCATAGTTAATTATAATTTTCAAGTTGAACACCTTTGGTGGTAAGGGTTTTTTCTAAGGACAAGATCGACAAACTTAAATATTATGGAGACTCTAAAGATGAATGAGGTGATTAACATGGCTGAATTGCCAATTGCTCCAGTAGGAAGGATCATTAAAAATGCTGGTGCTCCAAGAGTAAGTGATGATGCAAGAGACGCATTAGCCAAAGTATTGGAAGAGATGGGTGAAGGGATTGCTGTAGAAGCTGTTAAATTAGCTAAACACGCAGGACGAAAAACCGTTAAAGCATCAGATATAGAGATGGCTGTTAAAGCAGCCTAATCTATTCTTTTTTTCTTTTGTTATTCTTTTTAAGTTTTATTAAGGGTTCTTATTATTGTTAATTTAGAAATTTTAGAGTAAGATAACTCTCTCTTTTCACTACTATTTTTCATGATTTCAAAATATCTGGATCTAAGATTGTTAAGATTGGTCTTAAGCGAAAAATACCAACTTGTGTAGAAAAAATTTAATTTAAAGAAAATACTTAATCCATGAATACTATATTAATTTAAAAACCCCATCAAAAAAAATATAATGAGTTTTATTGATTAAATATCATCAGCATGTCTTTTACATTACTTAAAAGCTATTTAAGGTTTTGATAATTTTGACTAGAATATCCATATTAGACCATGACCGCTGCCAGCCCAAAAAATGCAACTACATGTGTATTGAGTACTGTCCCGGCGTGCGCATGGAAGAAGACACCATCACAATCGACCCTAAGACCAAAAAACCAATAATGTCCGAGGAACTGTGTTCTGGTTGTGGAATATGCACCAATCGCTGTCCATTCAATGCAATTAGCATCATAAACCTACCAGAAGCCCTGGAAGATCCTATTCACCGTTACGGGCAAAATCAGTTCGAGTTATTCGGCTTACCCACTATAAAGGATGGTTCAGTGGTAGGACTTTTGGGACCCAATGGTATCGGTAAATCAACCATCATACGCATCCTTTCCGGAGAACTAAAACCCAACCTTGGAAACTTTGAAGAAGAAACAAGTTGGGATGATATAACCAACTTCTTTAAGGGTAATCAGCTCCAGAATTATTTCCAAAAACTCTCCGAGGGTGACTTGAAGGTAGTGCACAAGCCCCAGATGGTGGATTTACTCCCTAAAGTGGTGAAGGGCAAGGTGGATGATCTCCTTAACAGCGTGGACCAGAGGAATCGTCTGGACTTTGTCACCAGCTCCCTGCAACTGGAAACCATAATGGAAAGGGAAATAGCCAACTTGAGTGGTGGTGAACTTCAAAGGGTGGCCATCGCCGCTGCAGTTCTTCGTGATGCTGATTTCTATTACTTCGACGAACCCACCAGCTGGTTGGATGTCCGGCAGCGTCTTTATGCCATTAACGTTATCCGGGAACTGGCTGAAGAGGGAAAATCCGTCCTGGTAATAGAACACGATCTGGCAGCCCTGGATGCCATCTCCGACTATATCCACATCCTCTATGGTCAGCCCGGGGGTTACGGTGTTGTTTCGCACATGCGCGGGGTTCGTGTGGGGATAAATGCCTATATCAATGGTTTTCTCCGGGAAGAGAATGTACGCTTCCGGAAACAGCCCATTGAATTCCATGTACGACCACCCGCCACAGAAGTGGAGGCAGAGGCCTTATGTGAGTACAGCAGCCTGGAGAAGTCCTACGATGGATTCTACCTGAATGTGGATGAAGGTCTGGTGCAGCATGATGAAATCCTTACTGCCTTCGGACCCAATGGTATTGGTAAAACCACCTTTGCCAAGATGCTGGCTGGAGTGGAGAAACCAGATGAAGGGAAGATTAAGAAAAAGGTTAAAATCAGTTATAAACCCCAATATCTGGTATCAGAGTATAGTGGAACTGTTCAGGAGTTCCTGTACACCACTGCCCCCCACTATGGTACCAACCTCTTCAAAACCGAGATCATGAGGCCCTTCCTCCTGGAAGAATTATTGGAGAAGAAGATGGATGAGTTGAGTGGTGGTGAACTTCAGAGATTATCAGTGGCCATTTCACTGTCACAGGAAGCGGATATTTACCTTTTCGACGAACCCACCGCTTACATGGATGTTGAACAGCGTCTTAGGGCTGCCAAGGCCATTCGCCGAGTTACCGAAAGTCGTAACGCTGCAGCCATAATTGTGGATCACGATATAGTGTTCATTGATTACATTTCCAGTCGGGCCATGGTCTTCACCGGTGAACCTGGAGTGGAAGGGCATGCCACCAGTCCCATGGACTTGCGTTCAGCTATGAACAAGTTTCTCTCGGAGGTGGGAATCACCTTCCGCCGGGATAAAGAAACCAGAAGACCACGGGTTAACAAGCTAGATAGTTACCTGGACCGGGAACAGAAGGAAAAAGGGGAATATTATTATCTGAAAAGTTAATAAGTAAAATGATTCCCCCAATTTCCTATTTTTCTCTTATTTTGATTATAGGAACCATTAATATTATTTAATACAAATTCATTAAAACAAAAGCAATTATGGTCCTTTTCTACTATTTCATGCCCCATTTATTACATTTAATCCACTTTTCTACCTGTTTTATTATCAATGTAGATGTTGTTCAGGAATTTATGGTCCCGGGTGTAAACCGGCACTTGCCAAGCCCTAATCCTTTTATAAGTGGTTAAAACTGGTTTTCCCAGGATAACACCAGACCCCACATATTTCATTGCCAATTCCTTAGCCTCTTCAGATGATATCCCTAGAGGTGGTGGATTTTTATCTATCATTATCTACTTTTGGGACTGAGGTATTGTTAACAGAGCATCAGTGGCATTGGAATTGCCTGTATTGGTGAGGCTGGTTTTATTAGTAGGTGAAGGTTGCATAAGCCATGAAGCTGCAATAACACTGATAAAAATAATCATAACAAGAGCAAGGATAGTTCTTTTCAACCTAATCACCTCCCACACCCCATTTAAATAAAAACTAGTTCAAATTGAATGAATATGTCTAAAATAAAGAAGAAAAGATAAATAAAATTATTTAGAAACCTTCAATGCTTCCATCCCTTCCAGGAAGCACTCCGCAAAAAACTCCACCTGGGTGGGGGGTATGGAGAAGCTCACCCTTAAGTAGCGGTGCCCGAAGTGTTTACTGGTGTAGGACCCTTCCCTGGCAAATATTTTCCGTTCAATGAGGTAGTCTGCCATTTCTCGGGGGGTGACTCCAGTGTCGATCATGTCGATGGCCATCATGTTCCCATCGGAGGGGTATACTGCTATGTGGGCCCCGTCTACCTGGTCCACGGCCTGTTTGATTATGTCCTGGTTCTGGCGGGTGGTTCCTTTCACCCGGTCAATCCATTGTGGTTTGGATTCTATGGCGGCCATGGCCCCGTTCTGAGCTACCACGTTGGTTCCCAAGTCGTTGATAACTATGGAGCGTATGGAGTTGATGATTTCTGGTACTCCGATTATGGCTCCAATCCGCATACCGGCCATTCCGTAGATCTTGGAAAAACTGTACACAGTCACAGTGTGCTCCGGACAAACCTCTGCCATGAGTTGATGATCATGGGCGAAATCTCGATAGGTGATATCATGTAAGAGGTAGATGTCATGATCCTCAGCAATATCCTTGAACTCCTTTCGCTCCTGCCTAGTGTAGGATGATCCCAAGGGGTTGAGTGGATCAACTAGGGATACCAACTTCGTATTCTTATCCAAATTCTCACTAACCAGTTCCGGAGTGAGCTTGTAACCACATGTCTCATTGTAGATGGGTACTGATTTAACATGGTCCCCGAAACGGCTGGCGAAGTTATCAATGATCAGGTATCCGGGGTCACAGGTGATGGTATTGTTTTCTGGCTCCAGGATGTCATTAGCACAGAGATAGAGGGATTCTGTTGCCCCGGCAGTGATCAGAATATCATATTCACTACCCAGCCCCATGTCATCCATTACCAGTTCCTTGAGACGTGGAAAACCTTCTGGTGGGGGGTACTTGCAGTAATCATTCTCCTGTATACTGGCAATCATGGCTTCCATGATCCCGTCCTTGTCATGAAGGTGATTGGTGTTTTGACCCATCCAGATCATGTCAGGATCACTGTAAACATAGTTGAAAAATTCGTTAGCTGATTTAAAGCCTTTTGGCAGTACTTTTGTGGCTTTAGCGTACTTTTTGGGTGAAATCATATCTCTCACAACACAATCCATCTTATTTTTAGATTAAAATTAGAGATTTAGAATTAGTCCTTTTAGACCAGGGAAACTTCCATATTGATACCTTCCCTAAGGCAATATTCTAAATTCCATGGGTGAATGTAAACTTGCACCATGATCATAGGATGCATTATATCATCATTTATCATCACTTAATTTAAAACTATCTATCATCTATATTAGACCATTATCCACGATGCGGAACCGGGTGCGCAGTCCTTCCGCTCGGCTGCGATGCCTTTTCAAGATGGCATATCTTTCCCCACTAACATCTCCCCGCTCCAGTTCAACCATGATCTTGCTTCGGTATTTTAAAATAGTGCCCCCCACTGGTTCCACCATTCCCTCACCTTCAAAACTGGCGTAGACCTGGTTGGTGATCACCACTGCAATGTCGTGTTTACGGGCCAACCTTGTGAGTAATCCCATTTGCCTCCCTAGTTCCAGGTTGATCTGGGATGAGTCACCATCCCGAACCCGGTAAAGGGCTACTGCAGAGTCCAGGATAACCAGTTCCACCTTTTCACCAGATTCTACCATCTTTTCAATCCTGCGAAGGGTTGAATCCTGTTCCGTGAAGGTTGATGGTTCGAATACTATAATGTTAGAAGCCAGCTCATTGAATTCGGTTCCTGATATCTGTTTAACTCTTTCTATGGATAATCCACCCTCAGTGTCCACGAATATCCCGTTTTTACCGGTTTTGGCGTTTTGGACCAGGATGTTAAGGGCGATGTTTGTTTTACCAGACCCTGGGGGGCCGTAGAACTGTGTTATAACTCCTTTTTCAATACCCCCACCAATTAGAGAATCAATAGGGGATGATGTGGGTATCTTGCCCTTTTCTTGTATATTAGATAAAATTTCTGACATCTAGACGCCTGTTAATTTATTTAAATTGAATTAATACATTAAGAATATTTCCATTACCTATTACTTGGATTTAATCCATATAATTATAAGTAATTATTATTTAATTAATAATTATTAATATTTATTTATAGTTTCACCTTTTGAAGATATTTAATCGAGTTACAAGTCTTTACAATTTTAATATATTGAAGTAAATTTTAAAATTAAATATATTAATAGTAATTTATCTTGCATTTATTTAACTCATTAAGGATAGATTTCACGGGAAAAAATCAAACCCCTGTGTTTATCCCAGAAATTGGCGTAGTTTCACCATTCCTGCACCTTCCCTTACTATCCGGGGTGGGTTTACTGTTAAATCTACCACTGTGGAGGAGATCCCACCTGGGCAGGGTCCAGAATCAATGAGGATATCTGGATTATCATCCAATTCCCGTTGTGCTTCCTGGGCTGATTTGGGAGAAGGGTGGCCAGAGAGGTTGGCACTGGTGGTGGTTATGGGGAATTCCCGGGAAATATCCTTGCAGATAGCATTATCCGGGATTCTTACCCCTATTTTATCCATTCCCCCAGTTATCTGTGAAGGTACTGTTTCTTTCTTATTCAAAATAAGCGTGTAAGGTCCAGGGAGGATTTTCTGAATTATTTTTTCTGCTTGCAGATTCATATGAGCTACTTGGTTAATATCTTCTATTTTAGAGACACAGACAGAAATTGGCTTATCTAAAGGCCTCACCTTCATGTGGTAAACATTTAAAACAGCCTTTTCATGGAATATGTTGGCCCCTAATCCATATACGGTATCAGTAGGGTAAACCACAGTCCCCCCTGCACTTAGTACTTCCCGGATCATGGCCATTTTATTTTTTTCTGGATTGTCTGGATCAACTTCAATGACTTTCATCTTTCATACCTTTAACTCCAAAGTATATATTCTTATAAAACCCATAATCGAATTATGCTTAATAAAGTTCGGCCTCACATTCAAAGATTCATCAATCCCATAGCCAATAAAATCGGTTTACACCCCAATATTCTCACCATCATTGGATTACTGGTTAGTCTTTGTGCTGCCTATGCATTTTCCCAGAAAAGTCTCCTGTTAGGGGGGCTTCTGATCCTTTTAAGCGGTTTTTTCGATGTGATTGACGGTGCGGTAGCCCGGAATAATAACACCAAGAGTAAATTCGGTGGTTTCCTGGATTCCACATGTGACCGCTTCGCAGATGCATTCATAATCATCGGAATCATTTATGGTGGATACGTGAACTGGTTCTGGGGCATTCTTGCATTACTCGCCTCTTTGAGTGTGAGTTATGTTCGGGCCCGGGCAGAGGTGGAGGGAATTAGATGTGATGTGGGGATTGCAGAGAGGGCAGAACGACTGTTCATAATACTGGGGGGAGCATTGATTGGATACTTCACCAACCCCCAACTGGTCATGTCACTGGCCATTCTCCTGGTAGTTATACTGGGATATGTAACGGTCTTGCAACGTGTTTATCACTCCTGGAAGGAACTTAAAGATATTTAACCATGATTAAAGTACAATTATTACAAACGGGTTCAACATGAGTTTAATTTTTATTAAACGGATTAAGAAAAATATATTACTTTAATTAAGCACATCTGTGATACTATGGATGCAATAGGGAGAATTAAAAAGGATTTGGAGCTTTTTGCAAAAAATATAAAAGAAATAGAATCTATAAAACTCCATGGTGAAGAGGGTAAAATTGTGGAAATGGCCCGGAACTATCGGGATGACACCACCTATTACCTGGAACATGAGGATTATCTCACCTCTTTTGGCTGCATAACCTATGCCCACGGACTTTTAGATGCAGTACGTCTCTCACACCACCTCATAAAGGATGAATAGATTTTAGAGGATAAAGATTAAAGGATAAAGATTTCATCAATAGGATGAAGGTATTAAAATGAGGAAGTTCTTTGGTCGAGAGTCCATGGTGGAGGGGCACTCCCGCCATCATGTGGAACTGGTTTACCAGTGCGTCCAGAAACTTAGAGAAATCATGCCCCCCTTTTATCGGGGAGAGTTCGATATTCTGGATGCTAAAGTAATTGAAATGTCAATCCTGGAAACCAAGGCCGATGAAGTTCGCCGGATTATGGAGATTGAATTTTTTAAGGGAGCTTTCCTTCCCTTTGATAGGGAAGACCGGATTATCCTGGCAGAACTGGTGGATAATGTGGCAGACATGACCCAAGAAGCTGCCTATGGAATTAGTCTCAGTAAGATCACCTTCCCCCCAGATTATAAGGATGATTTTGATGAACTAGTGGATGAAGTTATTGATTCAATTGCTGTTTTAAAGGAATGTATTGAACTATTGGATGTGGATCTGGAAAGAGCCCTCAAGAAAGCCCACGAAGTTGAGGAAAGGGAAATTAATGTGGATATGATCGAAAGACGTATAATTAAAAAACTCTATCAATCCTATCGTGATGATGAATTTGGAATTTTAAGATTATTAGAACTCAAAACCATGGTCACCCGTTTAGGGAATATTGTGGACCGGGCGGAGGATGCCTCGGACCGGGTTCCCATCATCGCTGCTAAGAGAAGGGGTTGAAATCAGTTTATTTTTATTTTATATTTTATATTATTGATGTAAAAGGGATATTAATACTGGAAGAATCTAAATGAATCATAATACTATTTTAAAAGACGATGAAAACATTCTGGAAGCAGGGAAAGATTTCCAATACCTTTTAGACCGTGGTTTTCCCCGAACGGGTTCTCTGGAGTTTGTAGGGAACCATTATCTTCTGAACCAGTTAGAGCGGAATTATTTAAACCGCACTGTTTTTTCCCACCAACAAATTGAAAGACGAAAAGGTAAATTAATTCTTCTTTCGGATATTGATGGTAGGGATGTTCTCATGGACGGATACAATGTTCTCATCACCACTGAAACCATATGCGAGGGTGCCGATGATTTAATTGTAAACTGTGATGATGGTGTTACCCGGGATATTAAGGCTGTCTTTGGCAAATATAAAGAAAACGAAAGCACCAAAGAAGCCCTTAATTCGATTATTTCCTTACTGAAACTTTTCAATCCTAAAAGTGTGCTTTTTTTCTATGATAGTCCGGTGAGTAAGAGTGGGGATCTGGCCAGAACCACCCGTGAAATTTTAAATTCACATCAAGTAGTGGGGGATGCTGAAACTTCAGAAAATGTGGATAAAACTCTGATAGATTTATCTCAAGAACTAGAGGCTGTGGTGGCCACCAGTGATGGTATAATAATTGATAAAGTAAATAGCGTCCTGGATATACCTGGTTACATTTCAAGAGCCAACAAAAAAAATAGTTAAAAGATTAAGATATTAAAGATTTATTCTCATTTTAAGAGCCCTAACAATAGCATATTCTAAATGGTCACGTTTTATGGGTTTGCTTACTACAATAGCATCATCCGGTAACTGTAATGATTTACTTAAACAGTTTTTGATAAAAACTGTTAAAAATATAACTGGAATATTAAAAGATGAAAGTATTTGTTTGGCGGTTTCTACTCCACTTAATTCACCTTTTAACTCTAAACTGATTAAAATAAGGTCTACTTTTAAGTTACGAGCTTTAGAGATTGCATCAACACCACTGGAAACAGTGCCTACCACGTGATGATCCAGATTTTCTAAAATAGTATTTAAATTCCTAAGCGTGTTTATATCATTTTCAACCAGGAGAATATTCATAAAACTCAGCAGAATATAGTATTTTTGAAAAATTCGACGTAAGTAATAATTAAAATAAAAAAGAAAGATATGATTAGAGTAATTCGTCCATATCCTCTAATCTACCTTTTAATTTTTCCATTACACCCGGTAATGAAGTGTATTCCATTTCATCAGCTGGTAATCTGTGTGGTTCAAAAGGACCGTGTCTTCTCATGTAATCAGCGATTTCAGCTGCTTGTTTTCGGGCAGGATCATATGCTGGGTCATCGAACATGTCAGCAGGACCCACCAGTTTACAGTCAGCGATCTGGAATCCGAGAGCCATTACACGTGGTGGTCCGTCAAATCGTACAGGGTAAGCGTTTTTCTGTGCAACAGGCATTAATGGTCCGTTGTGGGAACCTCTCATCCATCCACCTACTAAGTGTGGGAATGCAAATGGTTCAACAACTTCTCCTGCTGCTGGGAATCCAGATTGAGATCTTACAATAGCCACTGGGTCGTCTTTACCCACGTATGCACCGGCCATTAAGTTTAGTCTTTCGGTACTGATAGAAGCAGCGATTTCATTGTCGTCTATTCTTCTGACTCTTTTTATTACATAACGGCTAATGGTACCAATGAGGGCTAATAAGTCGTACATTTCAGCAGGACATTTAAGGGTTACTTTTTTGTGTTCCATTACATCAAATACTTCAAATTCAAATCCATTGTGTAATGATGGGTCAATTACTAATCCTGCAGTGTTGAATGGGTCTGCGAACATTCTAAAGATAGGCAGGTTAAAGGCACCTGGTTCGGTTTTGTCCATACAAAAGACAACCACCGGGTCACTGGGTCTTTCTTTGAATTCCATTTCGGCGCATCCTGGACCCATTCCTTTAATGTTTCCAGAGAAAGTGTCCACCAGTAAGTCCTGGCCGGCACCATAAAGTTTCAGTTCTTTGGCAACTGCAGTTGCTTCAGTAAATGCAGTAAATGCCAGTTCATGGATCTCTTCGTTTTCTTCACCATGACGGTGAGTCATAATGAGCTCAGTGTCGTCACCACAGTTGGTGACATAAAAGTCTTCTAAGAGGGATTCTTCCTTAGCTTTTCCTAAAATTTCTTCACACTTGGAAAGTAGTGCGGGGTGAGTTAATCCGTGACCTGCTATACTTCCAACATCTGCTTTTATCACACTAATGGTGGTTTTCATATTCTTTACACCTCTAAAAAAGTCATGAACGTTTAAAACAGCATTTAAATGCTGAAAAAGGGCAGTTCGAATCAATGGTTATAAACCAGTTTTCTTTACAAAAACTAGTGCAAAAACAGTCTTATGCCTGTTCTTATCAACCCTTTCTTATTGACAAATTATGATGAGAGAGACATATAAAAGTTACTATGCTCCCTTTTCGCTGCCCTCCATGGACTTAAATATTTTCTGGAGGGGATTTAATATTATTTAACATTCTTCCAAAATTTCACGAACTGCATGGGCCATTTCCATGGTGGTGGATGTACCGCCCAAGTCGACTGTGAGATATTTTCTCTGTTTTAGAACCTTTAACAAGGCTTGTTCCAGTTTAAAAGCTTCTTGATGTTCTTCCAAAAACTGGAGCATGAGACTGGTAGATAGTATCATTGCTGCAGGGTTTGCCGCACCTGAACCAGCTATATCCGGCGCCGACCCATGAACGGGTTCAAATAATCCATTATTGTCCCCTATATTGGATGATGGTACCATTCCAAGACCTCCAACAAGCCCGGCACCCTCATCAGATAATATATCTCCAAAGAGGTTGGTGGTGACCAGTACCTGGAAGCGGTGGGGATCTTGCACCATGAACATGGCCGCAGCATCCACGTATAGTTCATCTACCTCCATATGGGAGTATTCATCCATTTCAGTGTATTTCCGGGCAATTTCCCAGAATGCCTGGCGAAAAACACCATCGGTCTTTTTAAGGACATTGGCCTTGTGAACTGCAGTAACCCGGGTCTTACCAAGTTTAAGTGCCTGCTTGAATGCAATTTCTGATATTCTCTCTGATGCTTTCCGGGTGATGACCCTTAAAGCGGTGGCTCCCTCCTCAGTTTCCTGTTCAACTCCAGAGTACAATCCTTCACTATTTTCACGAACTATTAAAAAATCCAGATCACTGTAAATTGAATTAACACCAGGATATGATTTCACCGGCCTTAAATTGGCGTAAAGACCCATTGCTTTCCTAAGGGTTATTATTGCACTTTTCTGCCCCGGAACTGTTGTAACCGCCCCGAATAATGTTGCGTCACTGTTTTTAGCCATTTCAATAGTTTCATCAGGTATGGTGGTCCCTGTTTCATGGTAACAATCATTTCCTGCTCGGGCTTCTTGAAACTTGAATTCAATGTTAAGTGCCTCCAGAACATACATGGCTGCTCCCATTACTTCTGGACCTATGCCATCCCCTGGAATTACGGTTATTGTGTACATTTTATCTCCTATGCCCTTGTGAAATTTGGTATACTCAGCGTATATTTTAAATCTGTGTTTTGGAATAATTTTCAATAGAGACAGTCTTTGGTTAATATTTTCCTGGAACTTAATGATGAACGTGTTGCCTAGCCCATCCAGTTCTAAACTTCTAATTACTTGGTGAATAGGACTGTTACCATAATATGCATTTTAAAACTTTTATTCCACGATGATAATCATTATTAAATAGTGTGTTATTTGCATAAAATATATGGCCTATTAGATACATATTATATTTTTCTAAAGGTATCATTCATGGACATGTCCCATAAAAACTATATTAAATTAATTTTCAAGGGGAGATATTAGTTATGGAAGTTGAAAAAAACATCAAAAGGCTGATTGAAACTTTAAAAGATGATGATGAACTTGTGCAAGTCCAAACTATGGAAATGCTGGAAGAAATTGGGGAACCCGCAGTAGACCAGCTTATTGATGCCCTGGATAATGAGGATAAAAATGTCCGTATGGGGGCAGCTAAGGTACTGGGCTTGATTGGTGATGGGAGAGCTATTGATCCCCTCATTGAAACCATGAAGGATGATAATAAATGGGTGCGTAGGGCTGCTTCCGGTTCCCTGAGTAACCTGGGCGAATCTGCTGTGGAACCACTGATCAAAACTTTAGAGGATGATGATTGGAGAGTCAGAGGAGGAGCTGCATGGGCTTTGAGCAGCATAAAATCCCCTGAAGCATTAGATCCATTGATCAAAGCAATGGATGACGATAGTGGATTTGTAAGGGCTGGTGCGGTAATGGCACTCGGAAACATTGGTGGGGAGAAAGCTGAAAAAGCACTGCAGGAAGCACTTGAAGATAAAAGCGGATATGTGCGCCGAGTTGCTCAAGGTTTTCTGAATAAAGACTAATTTTTTTTATATATTTCCATTTTTAAATTAATTTCAGGGACAGTAAACCTAAATAATAGTTTATTTATAAGGGATCGGGTGTGAAATGAAGGTTAGTGTGATAGGTGCAACAGGAAGAGTGGGCAAAGCCGCGGCTTTTAGTCTGGCAGAGGAAAGTGTGGTTAGTGAAGTAGTACTGGTATCCCGTGAAAAAAGTCTGAGCCAGGTCCAGGGGGAAGCCCTGGATATGAATGATGCCATGGCTGCCAAAGATATTAGGGTTTCCATAACCCCCACCTCCAATTTTGAGGATATATCTGATTCTAAAATTGTAGTAATAACTTCAGGAGTTCCACGAACTTCTGAAATGACTCGTATGGATGTGGCTGTTCCCAATGCCAAGATAGTTGCCGAATATGCGCGCTTAGTTGCCAAACATGCCCCGGAATCAATAATTCTGGTCATCACTAATCCGGTGGACATTATGACTTACGTTGCGTACAAAGCTTCTGGATTTCCCCGTAGTAGGGTGATTGGTTTGGGAAACCACTTGGACTCCCTACGGTTGAAGAACCTCATTGCCAAACATTTCAACATCCATGTTAGTGAGATACATACCAGGATCATAGGGGAGCACGGCGATCATATGGTTCTGCTTCTAAGTTCCACTTCCATTGGTGGAATACTGGTTAAAGATTTCCCCCAGTACCAATCCTTTGATGTGGAAACAATTGTGGACAAGGTAAAAAACGCTGGTAGCTATGTTATTAACAAGAAAGGCGCCACTGAATACGGACCTGCCTTCGCTATCTCCAACACTGTTAAAACCATTATAAATGATGAAAAGAGAATATTAACCCTCACTACTTATCTGGATGGTGAAATCTATGGGGTTGGAGATGTGTGTCTGGGAGTACCGGTCAAATTAGGCATTAATGGTGTTGAACGAATTATTGGCGTTAAAATGAACGATAAGGAATTGGAAGATTTTATAACAGCTGCCAAGACTGTTAAAAAAGCAAAAGATGAAATTATGGCCACACTGGAAGGAGAAATAAACCTTTCAAAATAAATCTTTTTTTGTAAAATTTAAATTAAAAAACTATTTTTTTAAAAAAAAATAATGTTTTAGGGTTTAATAACCCTAAGATGGTAGTTTAACCCTATTAACAATCTTATTTAAAACCCAGTTCTTAATTAAGAATCCAATTTTTACTATTTAGTAGTGTTTTCAACAGGGCCCGGTGTAGGTTTAGGTTTTGGATCAGTTGAAGGTGTATCAGTAGTTGTGGTGTCCGTTGTGTTTTTAACCGTAGTTTTCATGGTGTTGGTTTTGTAGTTAGTTGTGGGTGTAGTATCATAATTACTGCCATTATCATCACTTTTGTTAGTTATGTTGAGGGTGAAATTCCCGGCAGAATTCATAATACCAGTGAAGTAACCCCCAATAAATGCAAATACTACTATTACCGCCACTATAGCGATAGGTGCTTTTTTCATGTATTTTTCACTCCATAATCCACATAATAAAATTTCAGATATTTTATAAATTTGGGATATTTCTTATTAAATTTTTGATCCTAAAAGGACAATTGATGAATTATATATCTCATTGCCCTTATAATAAGCTTATCCTTAAATCATTAAAATATAATTTTTTAATAAGTAAATAATTTAATTTAGGGTTATATGTCTCTGTTTATCCATTATATCTTATATTATAGCCTTATTATTACAGATATCAAAATAATGACAATGGAATGAATTAATTTTTAAAAAATAAAAAAAAGGAGAAGATTGGATTTATACTGTCTCCTCTGAAAGATAGTTGTACACAAATGCCGCCAAAACCGCTCCTACAATAGGACCTATAATATAGATGGGGAAAAATACCCAGAAATTGGTACCTCCTAAGACCAGGTCTCCCAGGTAGGGACCAAAGGTCCTGGCAGGGTTTAAAGATGCTCCAGTTATGTTACCCAGGGTGGTTATTGCACCAGCAACGGTTAACCCGATTATCAGACCAGCGAATCCTGGTGGAGCTTCCCTATCCACAGCCACCCCCATTATGGCCAGCATGAGTAGGAATGTCCCTATAGTTTCCGCTAGAATGGCCTGGAAGTAACCTATACCTTCAAATGGTGCAGTGGCACCTAAGCCTCCAGTGGTTACTGCTCCCATCCCAATTATGTAGGCTAAGGTGAAACTGGCCAGGGCTGCTCCAATAAGTTGAGCAATCACGTAGGGTGCGACATCCCGTGATGGGAATTTTTTCACTGACCACAGAGCTATGGTCACTGCAGGGTTGATATGGCAACCGGATATCTTCCCAAATCCGTAGATACAAGCGGCTATAGCAAATCCGAAAGCCAAACCTATTGCTAACCAATCTCCCAAACCACCAAGCATACCAATTCCAATATTAAAGGAATTAGGGGGTGTTTGACCTTTGCTTATCATTAGGGTAATGATTGCAGCACCAGTACCGAAGAAAACAAGGATGAATGTCCCAATAAGTTCAGCTACTGATCTTTTCATTAAAGAAACCATTCTGTTTATCCCCCTTTAGGTGCTCCTTTTTTTAGGGCCATTGCACAGTATTTACATAGGATTCTGGGTATGGTTTCCTCTATTTTTTCTGCAGGGAATGGATATCCCCCGGTCCATAATTCGGTTTCATGACGAATGGCGTGGTCCATGCACAATCCCATTCCACAGACAATGCATATGGCAACTGCATCGGTTGATTTACCTTCTTCTGCACATATATAACACTTCATAGTTTTCCCCCTTAATCTGTTTAAAATAAATGGGAATGGTTAGTTTTAGTAACTAACCATTTTATTTAATCAACATTGCTTTTTTTATATTGATTATACTGCTTCTCTCCACTGGCAGTGGTTGTGTCTGAAGTCAACCAGGGTTGCTGCTGCACAGTTTTTGCAGGTTCTAGCTGGGGAAGCTGGGCTTTCCTTGTGCAGGGCTATGATGTTGGTCATCAAGGTGGCGGTTACTGGTTCACTGGTCAATAGACATGGGTAATCTGCCAGTCTCATGAGAGATGAGAAACGAACTGTGATGGCACATGCAGGGTAGGTGTAGCGCTGTGGATTCATGATCACCTCATTCTGATGTATTGGTTCTAAGTCCACTTCAAATCCAGCTACTTTAGGTTTAAGTGCGCCTGAAGAACCATTGAGGACTTTACGGGCCTGGTCAATGTGGCCCCATCCACGGTAGATCATGTCCATGAAGTCACTGTTGTGCAGTTCTGCAGCAGCTCCTCGGGTGGGGTATAGTTGCACGTAATTGTGGAATCTTTGTGTTAAGAGATCCACCACTGTAGGTGCGTTGAATCCGTCCAGTTCCAGTATGTACTCCACTGCACATGCTGATGATCCTGTGGCCAGAGCTAGCACCTCATGCTCATTTTTGAAATTTGGAAGAGCTTTTTTCAAGGTTGAATCCATCACTTCAGTGGTAGCTTCTATTATGGCCATGGTGACATCATCTTTACACATATTAAAGGTTGATTGAGCAATGTGGTGGGATATGTCACCCACACAGTATGCTGGGACAGTTAATATGTTACCATAGTGTACATCATCATCCATGGCTGCTTTTATGGTGTTTTCCATTTTATCCCGGTACTGGGACATGTATTTTCGGACATCGAAGGAGGTGTGACCAGCACCATCCATGAGTTCAGCTTGAGCCTCCACCGGGTTCTGGTAGATGTTTTTAATCTCAGCTATTTCATTCTCCACAGCCTGAGCCACGGTGGTTCCTTCTTCAATTTCATTGGCAAAAACTTCACCAATACCATAAGAAGTATTCATTCCCCACGATTTCGCAGCTAATATTGCTTGTTTATGATTTTCAGGAATGTCGGTAGTTTTAACTATTCTGTTTATGGTGTTGCTGGTACTACCTGGCATCAGGGCAAAATCAACCACACAGGTAGGTCCATAGAATCCACCATACCGGCGTACTACTTCTTTACCAATTAGAGCTTCTGCTTTTCCTATGGCTTCAATGAATTTATTAAGGCTTTTTTCAAATTCAGGGTCTTCATCACAAAGTATTTCCAGTATCACTGGTGTTTGATAGTGTTCCACGAAAGGATCATCTTCTGGTCTTATGGTGTCAGTTAAGCTGTCCAGTATGTGGTAATGTGCCTTCACTGAATCCACATGAAGGTTGATAACTGATTCGGATTGCTCGGCTGTTGCTTCCATTTTTTCTACCACATCAAGATAAGCTTTTGTATCTTTGATGCGGAACTGAGTTCCCCTTTTATTTTTAATAGTTTCTACATCGGCTTTTTGAGCCATCATTGCTTCTTGAACCATTTTTTCATAGAGTTCAACCATTAAATCACCCCTTTTTTTAAGAAATCCCATTATTCCATAATAATTTTGTTTTTTAAAGTATTTATAATTGGATTATAAGTGGGCTAAAAAGGACAAAAATCATTATTTTAACCAAATAATAGTTATTAACCGCCAAATGACCTAAAAATTTATAATTTATTTAATAATTTACGTTTGTGGCAGATTGAAAGCTCAAATAATGCCAGAATTCAGAAATTCATAATTTTTTCGTTTTCTTCATGATATCATTGCGTAACGAAAATAATATTCATACATTACTGGTGAAGTTTAAGTTTTTAAATTCTACTACCCCATTTTCCACGGTAGAAATATTTATATGAATGTTCAATTATAACCTATTTAATTAATATTTTTTAAACATTGTACATATTCCCCGGGATATTCGAAATTTTATTTCAAATTTATAATCCATCGGAACGTTATTTCCGGTAACTTTATATTCTATGCTGATTAAATATAACTCGCTTATCTACAAAATAATCTAAACAAAGGCATGAACATGATAAAAATAGGTATTTTAGACTTGCAAGGAGACGTTTCCGAGCACCAAATGATGGCAAAAAATGCTGTTGAAAAAATTGGTCTTAAAGCAGATGTTTCAAAGGTTAAAACAGCTTCAGAGGTAGCAGAATGTAATGGGATTATCATCTCTGGAGGGGAAAGCACTGTAATTGGGAGACTAATAAAAGAAAACAGTATCAACACTGCCATTAAAGAAAACCAAATCCCCGTACTTGGCACCTGTGCAGGCATGGTATTGTTAGGTCAAGAAACGGACTTTGAACAACCATTACTGGGATTGATACCTATGAAAGTTAAAAGAAACGGTTTTGGAAGGCAAAAATTGTCATTTGAGGCGGATTTAAACTTGAATACTCTGGAAACCCCATACCCTGGTGTTTTCATTAGAGCTCCCTATGCCTATGATGTGGAAGATGAAGCAGTTGTAGTGGGGCAAATTCAGGATAAAATCATTGCTGTGACGTATGAACACCATATGGCCACTGCTTTTCATCCAGAACTCACAAATGATACTCGGATTCATGAATATTTCTTAAAGGAGGTTTTAAATTGTGTGGAATAGCAGGAGTGGTATTTAAAGATAAAGATCTTCACCCAGTGGGACGATTCATGACCCGCATGCTTGACGCTCTACAGCACCGAGGACCAGATTCAGCAGGTTTTGCCCTGTACGGTGGTCTTGGACTGAGAGAACATGAATATCTGTTAAACATCGAGGTTAAAGAAAAACCTGGACTCTTAGATGAAGTTAAAACCAAGGTTGACACCGCTTTCCCCATTGAAAGTGAAGAAATAATCCCTTCAGTTGAAAATTACATCATATACCGTTGTAAAGTAGTTCTAGAATCATTTTCACAACTTAAACCATTGATCATGGATGTGGACAAAATTGATGATGTGATTGTCCTCAACGGAGCCCATTCATTCGAGATGATCAAGGATGTGGGGCTGGTAAAGGATATCGCTGCCCGTTACAATACCGAAGATAAGATGGGCACCCACGCCATTGGTCACACCCGTTTTTCCACCGAAAGTATAGTGGACCGCTACCATGCCCACCCCTTCCAGAGCTACATCATACCGGACATCACCGTGGTTCACAACGGACAAATTACCAACTACTGGAAAATAAGGGACCCCTTAGAACGTAAAGGACACGTCTTCGAAACAAATAATGACACGGAATGTATTGTGCATTACATAGCTGACAAATTATCCCAGGATTACAGTTTAGAAGAAGCTTTGGAACAGTCTGTGAAGGACATGGATGGTCCCTTCTCATATATTGTAGGCACACCCAACGGAGTGGGAATTGCCAAAGACCAGCTGGGACTGAGACCAGGTGTTATGGCTGAAAATGATGAAGTATTTGCCGTTGCCTCAGAAGAAGTGGCCCTAAGGGAAGTTATGGACACCTCTAATATTGAACAGATATCCCCTGGAGAAAGCCGTGCTTACACTATCTAAGGATGTGGAAAAATGAAGGAATTTAAAATTGACGCTCAAAGGATAACCCCCCAGGAACTCAACCGAACCATTAAAAAGGCAGCCCAGGATAATGACCGCATAATTATTGAAAACCCCAACGCTATGCATTACATGGTAGCAGGACTCACAAAACCTGTAGAGGTAGTCATTGACGGTTCAGCCGGTTATTTTGCCGGCACCATGATACACGGAGCCCGGGTACATATAAATGGAAACGCGGGCTGGTTCCCTGCCGACAACATGACTGAAGGAGAAGTAATTATTGACGGATCCGCTGGAGACGGAGTTGGTCAGGGAATATACGGAGGCACAGTTGTTGTACGTAAAGACGTAGGCTCTCGTACCGGGGAAATCATGAAAAACGGGACCATCATCGTGGGTGGAAACTCAGGATTCATGAGCGGCATTTTCATGATGGGAGGTCGCATGATCATTCTGGGAGATATCTCCGATGATGCTGGTGAATCCATAATCAGGGGAACTATTTACGTGGGCGGTGAGATCAAAAGCCTGGGTAAAAACGCCAAAATAGATGAACTGGAAGAAAAAGAAAGAAATGAACTGAAGAAACTCCTGGAAAGTTACAACTTCCACCTGGAAGAAGATAAATACCAGAGATTCCGTAAAATAGTGCCCCGCAGTGCCCGACCATTCTACGGCCAAGAATCAGAGGAGGGAAAATAAATGACCAAAAACACTAAAGGAGAGAGTGTTACCCTCGTAGGAACTCCCTGCCACATCATTGCCGCCGAAAAAATGGACCATTACCCAGAGATCCTGGGAGATTCTCCAGTGGAATTCAAGTTAGGACTCTTCTGTATGGAAAACTTCTCCCACAGCTACTTAAAAGAGTTCCTGAAACAGGAAAACATTGAAATTGATGATGTAAACCAGTTCAGAGTAGAAAAGGGGCATCTCTGGGCCCACCTTAAAGATGGGGATGTGTTTAAAGTCCCCCTATCCAAGGCCAAAGTCTGCATGCGGAAAAACTGCCAAGTATGCATGGATTACACATCTGAACTGGCCGACTTATCAGTAGGATCAGTGGGATCAGCCCCAGGATGGTCCACTGTAATAGCTAGAACAGAAAAAGGACTTAAAACCCTGAATAAAGCTGAATCTAAAGGTTACATTGAAACTAAACCCATGGAACAATCCGGTATTGTGTTATTGGAGAACTTAGCTAATAAAAAGAAAAAAGAAAACAAGGAAGAGATAAAAAAGAGGGAATCAGTCGCCAGACCAGTACTCTACCGGAGATACATCAACGACACGGAATTCAGGGAAGAAGTCTCATCATGCCAGTTCAACGACTTAAAAGCAGATGTGGTGGATGTGGGTAGTTGTGTGCTCTGCGGAGCCTGTTATTATGTATGTCCAGAGAACATAATATCCATCGAAGACCGTAAACCACAACTAAAGGGAACCTGCCCCCCAGATTGTAATCTATGTTACGTGGCCTGTCCCCGCACTTACCTTTCCCAGGAAGTCCTGCACCGGGATCTGGATCAAAAACCACTGGGAGACTACCTGAAAATAGTATCTGCCCGTGCAGATGGTGTGGACGGACAGGACGGAGGAGTGGCAACTGCCATTTTGAACTTTATTCTAGATGAAAACACAACTGATGAGGTAATTGTTGTGGATAAAATGGATGATAATCCCTGGAAACCAGAAGCGATCCTAACTTCCCAAGTTGAAGATGTGAAAAAAGCCGCTGGTACCAAATACTCAGCTGCTCCAGTTTTCAAGGTACTGAAAAATGAAGATTCTAAGAAGGAGGTGTCCTAGATGCCTTTTAAAATAGAGAGAAATCAGGAACTATGCAAGAGAAACTTCGACCGTCCTGGTTGCTGTTGGTATCTATGTGACAACCGGGATGAGAAGTTGTGTCAGAACTGTTACTCCTGTTACAATAACTGTCCCCACGGAGTATACGAGATAGTGGATGACGAACCATATCCCCTGCACCATGAAAAATGTGTGGGTTGCCGCATCTGTGAGGAAATGTGTCCTAACAATGCCATCGAAGTGAGTGCCACACCTGAAGACATCAGGAATGTGTGGAGCTTCAACGATCTGGTGGAGATCAACCGTAAATCCACTGAAGGATCCTACAAGGTCAGGGGATGTGGAGCCACCAGACCCTTACCCACCTTTGATGATCTGGTAATTGTACCGGCCCAGGTTTCCAGACCACCCATCGACAAATACCGGGAACCCTGCAACACCCGGGTAGTTCTGGGAAGTCGTTACGCTGAAAACCCACTGGTTATAGATACACCAATAATGATTGCAGCCATGAGTTTCGGAGCACTCTCCAAGGAAGCCAAAATCGCCCTGGCCATGGGCGCTACCCTGGCTGGAACTGCCACCAACACCGGTGAAGGGGGAATGCTTCCTGAAGAACGAAAGTACGCCAATAAACTCATTGCCCAGTACGCTTCTGGCCGTTTCGGGGTCAGCGCCGAATACTTGAATAAATCGGATGCAGTGGAGATCAAAATTGGTCAGGGGGCCAAATCAGGTATGGGAGGCCATCTCCTGGGAGAGAAGGTCACCGCCGAGGTCTCCAAGATCAGGATGATACCAGAAGGTACCGATGCCCTGAGCCCAGCCCGACACATGGATATTGTGGGACCGGAAGACCTTTCCATGAAGATCAGTCAACTCCGGGAAATCACCGATTGGAAAATACCAATCATGGTGAAGTTCACCAGTGGACGTGTCAGTGACGATGTGAAAATCGCTGCCAAAGCCGGTGCAGATGCCATAGTAGTGGATGGTATGCAAGGAGGAACTGGAGCCGGACCCGATGTGGTCACTGAACACAGTGGAGTGCCCACCATAGCCGCCATAGTGGAAGCAGACGAAGCACTCAAACACATCAACCTGAGGGAAGATGTGAGTCTCATAGCTGCCGGTGGAATAAGGAATGGTGCCGATGTGGCCAAAGCCTTAGCCCTGGGAGCCGACGCCTGTTACATTGCCACCAGTGCCCTGGTGAGTATTGGCTGTCGTGTATGTCAGATGTGTTACGCTGGAACCTGCCGTAAGGGAATCGCCACCCAGAACCCGCAGCTACGACGTAGGCTGGACTACTTGGAAGGTGGTAAACGCGTGGCCCGTTACATTGAAGCCATGACTGAAGAAGCAGTGATGCTAACTCAACAGGCCGGTAACACCGATTTACTTAAACTGGAGAAGGATGATCTGAGGGCTTTAACTGTGGAGTCATCAGCCATGACTGGAGTTAAGATGGCCGGTCTGGAAGCACCTATAAGGGGGTAATTCCCCATATTCCTTTTTTTTAATTCCTTTTTCCAGGTTTGAAATTTTTTAAATTTTAACTGCTATTTTTTGGATATTTCCTGATTTATTGATGATTTTTGAATATTGCAGATTTATTGTTAAAATTACTATTTTTTTAGGTAACTTTAATGAATTTAACTTGTTAATATCAAAATTAAGTCATTATGCTCTTTTTCCTTAAATCCAAATAACAAAATTATTTATATAACGAAAACATATCGGAAGTATGTTTCCCCCAGCCTATTGCCATCAGCTTCCGGTGTCTACCATGGACCGTGCCAAAAAACTGGGAGAACCTCTAAAAAATGTTGAAAGTGGAAAAACAAAATTTAAATGAATTATTTATAAAAAGGAGGAAATATTAATGGATCCTATTTTTAGTAGTGGTGATACGGCCTGGATGTTGATATCCACTGCCCTGGTAATTCTCATGACCATACCGGGATTAGCTCTCTTTTATGGAGGACTTATCCGTCGAGAAAACGTTTTAAACACATTGTTTTTATCATTCATTACCTTTTCAATAGTAAGTGTACTCTGGTTTATTTATGGATATGATCTGGCCTTCGGTGCTGATATATGGGGAGTCTTGGGGACTCTAACCAACCCATTCTTCAATGGAGTGTTAGAATCAGGCACCCTATCTAGTTACGCCCCCACCATACCCGAAGGACTTTATGCCGTTTTCCAGATGACTTTTGCAGCCATAACCGTGGCACTTATCAGCGGCGCAATTGTAGAACGGATGAAATTCTCGGCATGGCTGGCCTTTGTGCCACTCTGGTTAACCATGGTCTACCTGCCCATTGCCCACTGGGTATGGGGCGGAGGATGGCTATTCCAGATGGGAGTGCTGGACTTTGCCGGGGGAATAGTAGTACATTTAAGCTCAGGTATAGGTGCCCTGGCCCTGGTGTTATTGGTGGGTATTCGAAAGAATGCCAGACTACTCCCCCACCACCTTGGCTATTCAGTAATTGGTACCGGACTCCTATGGTTTGGTTGGTTCGGATTCAACGCTGGATCTGCACTGGGAGCAACTAACCTGGCAGTTTCAGCCATGATCGTCACCAACACCTCTGCAGCCATGGGAATGCTGGCCTGGGTGCTCATGGACAAACTTAACACTGGAAAACCAACCCTACTGGGAGCTTTATCCGGAGCAGTAGCAGGTTTAGCTACCATAACACCTGCCGCTGGTTATGTGAACATTACCTCCGCACTGATAATTGGTTTCATGTCCTCAGTGATCTGTTACTATGCAGTCAGTCATCTTAAACCCTTAATCGGCTATGATGATGCTCTGGATGTATTCGGTATCCACGGAATGTCCGGGATCATAGGAACCCTGGCTGCAGGTATATTTGCAACCCCCCTCATAAACAGTGCCATAAAAGGAGGTCTCATAGCCGGTAACCCTGCTCAACTTGGAATCCAGCTCCTGGCAGTAGTTGTTGTTGGACTTTACTCCTTTGTAGCCACCTATCTTATTGGTAAGGTTATAGATCGAACTATTGGTCTGAGAGTAGAAGAGGATCATGAAGTGCAGGGACTGGATCTTAACCTACATGAGGAATCCGGTTACAGACCATAATAGGCATCTATAAAAATACAAAACTGCCATAACCCCTTATACAATAATCATTGAGGTGATTAAATGAAGAAGATCATGACCATCATCAGACCTGACAAACTGGAAGACGTGAAACAGGCCCTGGAAGATATTGGCTGCCTGGGGATGACAGTTAAAGAAGTTAAAGGACGTGGAATACAGTTGGGAATTACGGAAAGTTACCGGGGGAAAGACTACAAAGTCGACCTGCTTCCCAAAACCCAGGTGGAAATCGTTGCCCCAGCAGAAGATGTGGAAGCGATCGTGGATACCATTGTCAAAAGTGCTCAAACTGGTTGCATTGGCGATGGAAAGATTTTCATATCTCCTGTAGAAGATGTAGTGCGAATTCGTACCGGAGAAAGGGGAAAAAAAGCCATTTAACTTAATTTCCCCACATTCTTCTTTTTATTAATCTATTGTTAAATATCCATTTTGGGCCCTAAATTTCAAAATCCGAATTGTAATAATTCAGATACAAGTTTTCAGATACAAGTTTTATTTTTTTAAGTATATACCAAAACACTGTATTAATTCCCAGAGAATATTCAGGAAAACCTGCCAAAAATATAGAGAATGGGCATTTTATCTAACGTTTGACCAAAACATTTATAAGGAGGAAGGTACAATGATCAGATGTCGGAAGTATGCTTCCGATATCCGGTAATTGGGGTGAATTTTTCATGAAGTAAATAGTGAAAAAAAGTGGAAAAAAGTGCTTTAAACATTGACCTAAGCCCAAAACAGCCCAAAAAATATCTTTAACACTTTAAAATAGTGTTTGTATCTTTGTTTACAAAAATCTAGAGAAAACCCAAATATAAAAAAATATGATGGAATAAAGGAGGAAAAAATCAATGGACCCTGTCTTAAACAGTGGTGATACCGCGTGGTTGCTCATCTCTACCGCACTGGTAATGCTCATGACCGTGCCTGGGGTGGCGCTATTCTATGGAGGTCTCACCAAGAAAGTAAATGTATTAAACACAATGTTCATGTCTCTTATCGCATTCTCAATTACCAGTATCATCTGGGTACTTTACGGTTACCAGTTCGCATTCGGAGAAGACATGTTATTTGGAATAATCGGAAATCCGGTTAATCTTCTATTCAGTGGAATAGGAGTAGACCAGTTATCAACACTGGCAACAACCGTGCCCGAAACAGTATTCATAGCCTTCCAGATGACATTTGCCGCCATCACCGTGGCACTGATCTCCGGTGCAGTGGTGGAAAGGATGAAAGTATCCTCCTGGATGGTATTTATAGCTGCCTGGGTTTCCCTGGTATACGTACCTATAGCCCACTGGGTATGGGGTGGAGGATTCCTGGCACAGTTAGGTGCTCTGGACTTCGCTGGCGGTACCGTGGTGCACATCAACTCTGGTGTAGCTGCCCTGGCCCTGATATTACTGTTAGGTAAAAGAAAAGACACCAAACTACTGCCTCACCAGTTGGGTTACTCCATAATCGGTGCAGGACTATTATGGTTCGGCTGGTTCGGATTCAACGCAGGTTCAGCATTAACTGCCGGTGGACTGGCAGGAAGTGCATTCATAGTAACCAACACTGCAGCCGCAGCAGCCATGATCTCCTGGGTAATAATCGACTACCTCAAAACTGGTAAACCAACAGTACTGGGTGCAATATCCGGTGCAATAGCCGGTTTAGTGGCAATCACACCTGCAGCAGGTTTTGTAACTGTGCAGGCTGCTGTGATCATCGGCCTAATAACCAGTGTAATTTCATACTTTGCCATAAGCTACCTCAAACCAAAACTGGGTTACGACGATGCCCTGGACGTAGTTGGTATACACGGTATGTCCGGTTTATGGGGTGCTCTAGCCACTGGTTTATTCGCCGCACCATTTGTAAATGAACTGGGAACTGGATTATTCTACGGTAACCCTGGACAGTTACTTACCCAGATAGTTGCAGTGGTGGTAGTGGCAGCATACAGTTTCGTAGCTACTCTTGTAATCGGTAAAATCATTGACATTGTCATGGGACTGCGTGTGGACGATAAGGAAGAAATCGAAGGACTGGACATCACTCAACACGAGGAGACCGGTTACCGGATCTAATAAATATGCGCAATCCATGAGGTGATATGATGAAAGAAATCGTGGCTATAATTCGGCCCAATAAATTAGACGAAGTTAAAGATGCCCTGGAAAAAATCGGATGCCATGGAATAACCGTGACTGAAGTTAAAGGTCGCGGACGACAGTTAGGTATTACCGAAAGTTACCGAGGGAGTGATTACCGAATCGACTTGCTACCCAAAACCCGTCTGGAAATAGTAGTATCAGATGAGGATTTAGAAGCTGTGATAAAAGCAATAGTAGAAACAGCACAAACCGGGGACATTGGAGATGGAAAAATATTCATCTCATCTGTAGAAGATGTTGTCCGTATACGAACCGGGGAAAGGGGAGAAGAAGCCGTTTAAAATTCCTCCAAAATCCACTTTAAACCCCCCTTTCCTCCTTTTTTCTTTTTAAAAGTCTCATAACAAATCCTTTTCTAAATTATCATAATCAAATCCTTTTCAAAGTATCATAATTAATCGATAATCGATTATATTTTTTTTTGAGATCAATTTATAATCAAACTTCATAATTTATGTTCTTACTAAAACTATTCTAACAGAGTATAGTATTCACTAAAAATAAATTAAATGAAATAACTTTGTTTTATAAACTCTAAAATAAAGGGTAATTAAAATAAACATAGAAATTAATGGTGACTTAAATGCCAGAACTACCCAGTGTGGAAACTTTCAAAAGATACTTTGATAAAACCTCCCTATTGCAACCAATAACCGCTGTGACGGTAATCAGTCCAGAAATCCTAGTGGGAACCAGCACCACCCAGATGAGAGAATCCCTGGAAGGACACGAATTTATAGAAAGTCTTAGATACGGGAAATATCTCTTCGGAAAGCTGGATAATGAACTGTTCTTGATAATGCACTTCGGAATGACCGGATTCCTGCACTATGATAAAAAAAATAGTTCCAGATACCCCAGGCTGCTGATAAAGTTTTCCAGTGGCAATTTCCTATCCTTTGATGATGCCCGTAAATTCGGGAAACTGGGCCTAACCCGAAATCCGATTGAATTCATTAAAAGTAGAGGATTGGGTCCTGATGCGCTGGAGGTGAATTATGAAGATTTTCGGAAAATTCTACAGGGTAAAAAAGGTATGATGAAATCATTACTCTTAAACCAGAACATATTAGCAGGCATTGGTAATCTTTACGCTGATGAAATACTCTACCAGAGCCGGGTACACCCTATGACACCAGCAAATTTATTAAATGACCCTGAATGGGAACGGGTTTTCAGTGCTATGAAGAAAGTACTCCAAAAAGCCATAGATCACCATGATAAAATTGAATCCCTTCCCGAATCATATATTCTTCCCCACCGCCATAAAGGTGGAGAATGTCCGGAAGGGTACCCATTAAAGATTATAAAGGTTGGGGGCCGGACCACATTCCTATGCCCCCACCGACAGAAGATGAGAAAATAGATAAACCCAATATTTTATTTTGATTAGGGACTTTTAGCTATTTTACATCAACTATTCTACATAAATAAAAACTATTGGTAATCAAAAATAAAAATAAGTGAATAGGGGTTAGTTTACCATCCTCTATCCTGTAATCTCTCTGATTCTGGTATCTGGCTTATTTCCAGACCAGGCATTGCTTTACCCAGGTCACGGCTAACCTCAGCTATGACTCCAGCGTCCTCGTAGTGGGCGGTTGCTTCGGCTATAGCCTTGGCCACTATTTCTGGGTTTTCGGATTTGAAAATTCCACTTCCCACGAATACTCCATCTGCTCCTAATTGCATCATAAGGGCGGCGTCGGCTGGGGTAGCCACTCCCCCGGCAGCAAAGTTCACCACAGGCAATCGTCCCTGTTTCTGAGTTTCCTTAACCAGGTATAGTTGTGCTTCTTCCTCCCGGGCCACATTCCAAAGTTCCTCTTCGGTCATGTCCTTGAGTTCCCGGATTGTTCCCTGGATCATACGCATGTGTCGGACTGCTTCCACCACATTACCAGTACCTGCTTCTCCTTTGGTTCTGATCATTGCGGCTCCCTCATCGATCCTTCGGAGAGCTTCACCCAGGTTTCTGGCTCCGCAGACAAATGGTATGGTGAATTGTTTTTTATCGATATGGAATTTTTCATCGGCAGGGGTTAAAACCTCGCTCTCGTCGATCATGTCCACTCCCAGTGACTCCAGGACCTGTGCTTCCACAAAGTGGCCAATCCGTACCTTGGCCATCACCGGGATGCTCACGGCATCCATGATCTCGGTAACTTTACTGGGGTCTGCCATACGGGCCACTCCCCCAGAAGCCCTTATATCGGCAGGAACCTTCTCTAAAGCCATTACAGAAACAGCTCCAGCTTCCTCGGCAATAACTGCCTGTTCAGCGTTAACCACATCCATGATAACTCCACCCTTGGTCATCTTGGCAAAACCCTTCTTCAATAATTCAGTTCCATGTAGCATGTTATTTCCTCCATGTGGATTTATTATGATTAATTAGAGACATCTAATAAAATCTCATTAATCACTGATTTACCGGGATAAAACCATTTGTAGATACGTTTTAATTCCCTAGAAAATCATTATTTTATCAAAAATTTTAAATTTTTAGTATACATATTTCAATTTTCCTTGGGGGTTATTAAAATTTTGGACCAGTTGGGATGGATTGAATATTTGAAAGATGTAAAACACCCCCTATGATCCCTGAACCCATCAAAGGTAAGACTGCTGGATAGTTATCCAGTTATTAGGATTTATATAGTCCCCATATTTCAAAGAGTGCATTAATGGAATATGTTACCGTAGAATATCTATAATATAGTAAATTTAACAGTTCTTAAGAATTAGTTCATTGTCTGGTTAGATAGTTCATTGTCTGGTTAGATAGTTCATTGTCTGGTTAGAAAATCTTCCCATATCGTGGATTTATTTAAGAACCCAGTTACATATTAGGAAACTGATTAAATAATTACAGAATTTTTAACACCCGGCTGTAGATGGAGGTTTTATCACGGAAGACCCGGAGGAAAGGTTGAGTATAATCAATAAACTAACCAGGTACAAATTATTTTTAGAAGAAGAAAGACCTAATCTGGTTGAGGAACTTTTTCAATATTATCACCGTGAAGAAACAGATGAGGTTGTCCAAGAAGTGGGGGATTTCGAGAAGGGAAATCCTAAAAAAGTTAATTTCATTCGTTACGATAACCCCTATGAAGCTTATCTTACTGCTCAGATTCAGTTGGATGAAGCCTTGATACCTATTTTAAACCAGCATATTTCCTTTCTGGAGGATGGGGATGATGTTGATCTGGTGCTGGAATCCCTGGAGCACAGCATTTACCGGGTTAAAAAACAGACCTATACCAATGTTGAAGATTGGGAAAAACTCTTGGACCACTTAACAGAGGATCAAATGGAAAAAATTGAAATCAATCCTAAAGGACCTGGAGATCTTCTCTTAAAGGAACTTATCTGGATCCGAAATTATGAAACCAGATGGATGAAAAATGAAGATCATTGATTAGTTTTATAATAAAATCATGGATAATTACTTCTTTTGGTGATAATAAGAATATTATTCTTTATGAGATTCTTTTGAGCTCAAGAATTCTACTGACATTAAAGTAATGTAATTAGTTGTAATGACTTGTAATTAAATAGTATGTATATAATTACATAATATTTTCATAGACTTTTCCCAAAAAAATCTCACTTCATACTGGAAAATAAATCAATCCATTGAAAAAACCATTCTTTTTGGCCATTATATTTATTAAGATTTCTTTAAGTATCATACATTAAAAACCTATGAGTAATACTTTTTATATATTTTTTATTAGTGATAAAAATATTTAAGTCCCCCTAATTTCACCATTATTCAACCTGTGAAAATAAGCTGATTAGAAATACTATTTTCTATTTAGAGCAAATATTAATTACCGAAAACTGTTAATTAAACAGATAAAAGTGGCCTAGATATTAATATCTACAATTATTTATTCAACATAATACGAAATATGTATTTAATTGGTATTATTGTATATTGGGTTAACTGAGTCCTTATATATTATATCAAACTTATAAGTCAACAGTAAGAGTATATAACCAGGAGTTGATTAAATGGCTATCAAAGAAGCAGAAATGTTCTATAAACAGGCCATGTCATTTTTAGAACAGGGAAAAGTGGATAAATCAATAAAATTTTTTGACAGTGCACTGGAAATAGATAAAGAATATGTTTCCGCCTGGAATGATAAGGGAGTGGCTTTAATGGAGCTTGGCAAATACCAGGATGCTCTTAACTGTTTTGAACATGTTGTCAGGCTGGAACCTGGTGATAACATGGCTTGGTACAACCGGGGATATGTGCTGTTGATTCTGAAGGAATATCAAGAAGCAGTAAACACTTTCGACTTGTTCCTGGGCAGATATTCCAAAAAGGATGATTTTTACAAATACGCCCTGTATCTACAGGCTCAAGGACTCTATAACCTTAAAAAATATGATGAATCATTAAAATTAATTAAAAAAGCCCTTAAAAAAGATAAAAAATTTAAAGAAGCCCGAGATCTCATGGAACTGGTTGGAAAAGAGCTATCCAAAAAGTAGTGAAGAAACCCCAATGATCTTCACTTTCCATTCTCCAATTAGTACAGAATATAATGAGTTATTAAAGAATCTGATGGTTTAATAAAAAAAAATTTCATATTATAACAATTGATTAAAGGAATAAAATGGTGGAGTTCTATGTCCCTACCTCAACTTTTAAGTCAAAAAGAAATTGAACAGAATTCATCCCAGCTTGATAACTGGTCTGTTCTTGAAAACCGTTATCTGGTATCTGTTTTTGAATTTCCGGACTTTGTAAATGCCCTTGAATTCACAGTTAAGGTTGGTTTAGTAGCGGAAGAGATGCAACACCATCCCGAAATCAATTTATCATGGGGTAAGGTAGCCCTGGAAATAACCACTGATGACATGGGCGGATTAACCGAATTGGACTTCTTATTTGCCCTGAAAGTTAATAAATTGTTTGAATGACTGATTAATCCATTTAGCCAATATAATGCAAGAGAATTAACATTTAATATCGATACAAAGAACGTTTCGACATGTATTTTAATTCATGCTGATCATTTACACTTGAAATAGGGGTCATTTTGATGATCTGATCAGGGATGAAAGAAAATATAGGATAAAAATTTAGGGTTAATAGAAGGTGAATACAAGTTTGATTTGATTAAATAAATTACAACCATTTTAAGAATTAGAATATTCTTCTTAAATGTTAATTATCTACATTCAACAAATTTTCCAGGCGTTTAATGGCTTGATAACGATCTTTTTTTTCTAGCCTGGCCTGCTGGAGTGCATCTTGCAGCGTATGAATGGAGTGATCGTATACTTCCCGATCCACAGGGTAGGGGAAACCATCTTTACCCCCATGGGTGAAACTGTACTTAACTGGATCCTCCCAGCTGGCCCGGTTACCATAAACAAGGTCTGAAATCAAAGCCAGGGCACGAATCTTCTTAGGACCCATACCCTTTAAAGAAACTAATTCCTCATAACTTTCCGGTTGCAATTCCCAGGCATTCTGAAGAACTTCAAACTCCCGGGGAGATAGATCAGTGCCCAGCACCGGATGATGGCTGGGTAAAGTGATTTGTGGGCAGAATAAATCCAGATTAGCCTGACCTGCTTTCAGATCCACTTTTTTCTGGAAGTACTTTTTCAGATGTTGTGGGTTATCCAGAATCAGATCCAGGCTGGTTTGACGTGAGTCGAAACTCAGATCAGAGGTCATGTTCAGGGTTTTTTCCTGTTTAAGGTCGCAACAGATACCATTATGGGGTTCGTTAATGTAGTTTTCCACAGAATCAGATAACCAATGGTACCGCCGGGCGTATCTGGTGGATTCATTCATTCCCTGCTGCACCACCGCCCAGTCACCCCGTTCCGTTAAGAAAAAAACATGATGGTAAAGCTGGTAACCGTCCTGAATACATGAATTATCAATTTTAGCTGAGATTTTACTAGAATAAACCAGTTCTTCCAGTTTTGCGGAGGATAATGAGAATACTTCCCCAGCATCCAGGATCTCCTGAGGTGTTTTCCGGGAAGCCCGTCCCTTACCCCCTGCGATGAGTATGCCCTGTTCTTCAGGTTTGATGGCTGTCTTAAGAGCACCGCAGGTGGTGGTGGTTGTGCCAGAACTGTGCCAATCAAACCCCAGGACACAGGAAAATGCTTGAAACCAGTGGGGGTCCGAGATCCTGGATAAAAATTCATCTGGACCATACTCATAGATTATTGAATCTGTAACTGCTCCGGCCAGTTTAACCATGCGCTTGAACAACCAGCGGGGGGCACGACCACCGTGGAGGGGTAAATTGGCCACACCACTTCTTGAACTCATATTATCATCATTAGTTTTAAGGGATATTAGGATTAAGTGAGAGCACTTGAGAAGTATAGCATCAGATTTAGCTCCTATTTAAAATAAGATTTTATCACCAATGAAATAAGATACTCTTGATAGTAGCTGAACTAGAATAAGACATAGCTGAACTAGAATAAAAAACTTAGCACTATACATCTATTTTATCTAGTAAAGAATTATTTAATAAGCACGTACTGAATAGTTCCACTGTTTTAAGTGCATTTATCAATGAGGAAATCCAGTTCCTTTAGAATAGATTGATTTTGATCATGGGAAAACGTTAGATGGATGTTTCTTCGGTATTCATCCAGTCTGGAGAGGAAATTTTCAATATCTTCACGTCGCATATCCTCATGGAACTCACCGTACCCCAATTTTTCCAGGTAAATAGCATTTAAAGTCTGTTCGAACTGTTTTTTCACTGGAACACTTAAAACCGGTTTTCCCAGATAGAGAGCTTCGCTTATAAGGGTGAATCCACCATTGGAGATTACTGCCCGGGCCTGGGATAGGTCTGTGAAAAATTCATCCTCATTGAAACTTTTAAACAGCAGGTTTTCATCCCGCTCATCACGGTGGAATCCATAGACAATGAATTCATCATCGAATTCCTTCAGAATATCCATTAATCTCTCATTGGAGTCACTGGTCTGGTAAACCAGTACATGCTCTCCATTATATGGTTCCAGTTCCATTATGGCATCTCTCAGTACTGGTGGGAAATATTTGGTTTTATTAGAATTTTTAAGAGGAGGATAAAAATAACTGGTGATTAGATAGAATGTGGGCATTTGGATAAATGATCTGACCACACTTTCAGCGGCTATTCTATCAGTACGGAACTTTCGGGGGACATCCAATTCTGCCTGGGTAAGTACATGCATATTATCCAGACTGATCAGTGGAACACGCAGTACCTTGGAGAGGAGATTGGAATAAAATTCAAAATCAGAGATGATGATCTGGGGCTTTATTGCCTTGGCCACACTGTACATCAGCCTTAAACTTTTTTTCAAATCCCCTGGGAGGTCTTTCATCCCCTTGATGAACGTTTTGGTGTTCTGAACAGTGTTATCCTCATATACTGTGTTAAATCCGCCGATTTTGTAAACATGGTCAAAATGAGCGGCCAGGTAATCATAGGCCCGATCTGATGCAAATATGTGAACTTCATTGTTCTTGGTTAAATGGTTGAGGAGGACTCTGCCCCTTATGGCGTGTCCCATCCCTTCACCACATACTGAGTAGATTATCCTCCTTTGACCCGGATGTCCGAAGGTGTAATCCAAGTCCTCAGCAGTTATTTGCTTGCCCCGGAACTGGTAAAAAGTGCTTTTAGCATACTTTAAAACCACATTACGCATACCCTCTTCCTGAAGTCGGCGGGTGGAAACCAGGAGTTTTGGGCTTCTGAGAACCTTGAACTGGCTGATGGCACCGATGCGCTCAATGTAATCGGTGTCCTCTCCAAAGTCCAGGTCTTCGTCAAATCCTTCCACTTCATAGTGAAGGTTTCGGGTGGTGATTATACCGTAACAACCTGCCCCATGGGGTTTGATGTTTTCCACCCTTTTCATAAAGAAATTAGCAAGATCATGGGTTATTTTATTGAGGAAAGTGTCGCTTAAAGGTGCGATTTGGGTGATGGCAATTCCCAGCTTCCTTTTTTGAAATTCATCCAGACATAATTCCAGGTAATCCCTGGTTAAAATCACATCTGAATCCAGGAATAGAAGGTATTCTCCGCGTGCTGCTTCTGCACCACGGTTGCGACCTACAGCAGGAAGACCTCCCTCCACAACTTTACATCCCCATTCCTGGGCAATGTCTTTAGTGCTATCTTCGGAACCTGCATCGGCCACTATAACCTCATAATCTGAGAAATCCTGCCTTTTTATACTCTCCAGGAGATGGGGGAGGTAATTTTCCTCGTTAAAGGTAGGTATGATAATTGAAAGCTTCATTTTCACCTAAATGTTTCTATTTGACTTTTTGTTTAAGACATTTTCGGATTCATTAAAAGTAGGAGAAGAAATTCCAGGTTATGAAAAATCCATCAGCCCGACCCTCATAAGTCTTAAAAAGACTTTCCAGAGTGGTTTTATCACTCTGACTGGTGTCAATTCGTATCACCGTCATGTTACCCTGCATTTCCGTGCTTAGAACATTGTAACCACTCAGATCAACGGGTTCAAACTGGTTCAAGACTTTTATCTCATGATACGAACTGTTATTCCCTGCCAGTTCCAATGCCAACCCGGACAATGCCACCAGAAAGATGAGTGCCAGGGGTAAGATTAGTTGGCGGAACTGGAAATGTTTTTTCACGAAGTAAAGGATGAATAAAAGACCCAGTCCTATGAGTAGGGGCTGGCTGTAAAGTCCACCATCCACCATCCCTATCAGGGCCAGAGCCAATGCAAATGCCAGAATAACCCTGTATATATCCTTTCCCATGTTTAAAGACAGCAATCCAGTTATATATGCCAGGGGGAGGGTTATGAATATGAAGTAACCCCAGGGAATCACTTCAGGGTAGAGGCTGCCTCCAGTGTGAACATTTTCCGGGACCAATCCACCCATAGTATCGGCAATATGTCCGAAAACTGATTTGAAGACATGGGTGTGCATGGGGCTGGTGGTCGTGGAAGTGGGGTTGGTGGAGACGAAAATGGTTAAAGGAGACACACCATACTTAAAACGAATGGAAAACTCGATTAAAAGTCCTACCAGACAGGTTAACAGGATTATGAGTATGGTCCATTTGAGGAATTTTTTACCATCCGGACTGTATTCTGTGGTTTTTTCATTTACTGGTGCTAAAAACCGGTTGGTATTAATCAAGGAGTTCAGGATTAGGAAACTACCTATTAACATCATGAAAAGGACTGCTTTACCCTCGGATGAACCAGATAAAAGTGGCCAGGTGATCATCATAACCAGCTGGTCCAGTGAGGATGTGGCGTAAACAATCAGCCCTACAAGTATCAGTATAACTCCAAATAATCCTGTTTTATCTATTTTCACTACGTATCACCATAAAAATAATTCTAATCAATTGAATGCTAATAATTTTACTACTGAAAGTTATTTACTGACTTCCAGCATTCTCTCCACCGCTACCCTGGCCTTATTTGCAATTTCTTCTGGAACTTTGACCTGGAATTTTTCCTCAATCAGGGATGTTTTAACCTTTTCCAGGGTGTGGAGTTTCATATTTTCACATATAGCTTCGTCCAGTAATGGGTAGATAAGTTTATCCGGGTTTTCCCTGCGCAGCCTGGTTACCATGTCCACTTCCGTGCCTATGAGGAAACTTTTATTTTCAGACAGAGCCAGGTGTCTTATCATTCCCCCGGTGCTTAGTATGTGGTCTGCCATTTCCTGTACTTCCGCATCACATTCCGGGTGTACCAGTACTTCTGCATCAGCATAGTTCTCCCGGGAAAAGGTTACATCGGCAGTGTTGAACATTTTATGAACGTAACAGTAGCCCAACTCGGGGATGGGGATTATTTCCTTATCTGTTCTTTTTTCCACGAAGCTGGCCAGGTTCATATCGGGACCAAAGAGTACCTGATCCGATTCAAGGCTTTCTACTACCTGAACTGCGTTGGCTGATGTGCATAATATGTCTGCTTCGGCTTTAGCTTCAGCCAGAGTGTTAACATATAACACCACCTCCGCTTGAGGGTATCTCTTTTTATATTTTCTTACTTCTTCAGCTGGGAGCATGTGGGCCATGGGACACTCTGCCTGGGTATCAGGTATCACTATCTTTTTGGATGGATTTAAGATGGCCGCAGTTTCGGCCATGAAGTCCACTCCACAAAAGATAACCAGATCCGCTTCCTCTATTTGCGAAGCTTTGATACACAGTTCCAGAGAATCGCCTAAAAAATCTGCAATCTCCTGTATTTCCTGAGTTTGATAATTATGAGCCAGTATTATGGCATTTTTTTCTTCTTTAAGTTTAAGAATTTCTTCCTGTTCTTGGTTCAACCTGAACTCTCCTTTAATTAGGTTCATTAGAATGATAGTCCCTGGTTTAGGGATGTGAAGATTACAAAAAATGGCAAGAATGACCTATATAAAAAATCTTATTATATTTCCCTATTAAAAAAACTTTCCCATATTTGTAAAGATTTAATATGATCAGAAGATATTGGATATAACCCCTGAAATAAGGGATTATTTTAGATTTATCCTTAGAATACCCCTATTTAGCTAAACTAATCTATTTCTGCACCTTCCAGGGCACATTTGCAGGGACAATTTCCATCACTAGAAATGTTAATAACCGAATTGTAAATTAGTTTGGTTAATTCCTTCTTTTTCTCATCCAGAATTTCAAATACCTCATCTATGGTGATTTTCTCTGAGGATACTGAAGCTGCGTAATTGGAAACCATGCATATGGATGCGTAGCACATTTCAAGTTCCCGGGCCAGGACGACTTCGGGTAGGCCAGTCATACCCACCACTGTACCCCCGATCTGGCGGAACATGCGGATCTCGGCTGGGGTTTCAAATCTGGGCCCCTCGGTGCACACGTATACACCGCCCTTAATTAGTTTACCATCTACCTTTCGCCCGGCAGAGATTATGGTTTCTGCCAGCTGGGGACAGTATGGTTGAGTGACGTCCACGTGAACTGCACGGTCATCATAGAAGGTGAAAGGCCTTTTGCGGGTGAAATCCAAAAAATCGTCAGGTATTAGGAATTCTCCAGGTTTAATGGATTCATCTAGGGATCCTACTGCATTGGTGGCAATGATTGCTTCGGCCCCCAGCATTTTAAGAGCGTAGATGTTGGCCTGGTAATTGATCATGTGGGGCGGGTTATCATGACCCTCCCGGTGGCGTGGTAAGAAGGCAACCTCCTGATCTTCAAATTTTAGTATAGATATGGGGGGAGATTCACCAAATGGTGTGTTTAAGACCTTTTTCTCCTTTAATTCTCCCATTTCGACTATCTGGTACACTCCAGTGCCACCTACAATTCCGATCATGTTCTCTAGTTCTCCTTTTGTAACCTTAAAAAAAATATTATAAAGGGTTTTTATCCCTTGGCTACTCCCATTGGCACCATTCTACCCACTAATCTAGAGATACCTGCTGTGTGTGCGGTTTTAACCACTTGGTCCACATCTTTATAGGCTCCTGGGGCTTCTTCTGCCACCACTGGCATGGAATTGGCCTTCACATATATGCCCTTACCTTCCAGGATTTTGAGGATGTCTTCTCCACGGTAGCTACGTTTGGCACCGGCACGGCTCATCTGGCGTCCGGCACCATGGGCAGTGGATCCAAAGGTTTCATCCATTGCAGTCTGTGTACCGTGTAAGACATAGGAAGATGTACCCATGGTTCCAGGGATGAGTACAGGCTGACCAATTTTCCGATAATCTGATGGTAATTCCTCTCTTCCAGGTCCAAATGCACGAGTGGCTCCTTTTCGATGGACATAGAGCTGATTGTTCTTTCCTTTAATGGTGTGTATCTCTTTCTTGGCAATATTATGGGCCACATCATAAACAATCTTCATACCCATGTCTTCGGCATCCCTATGGAATATCTGTTCAAAGGATTCCCGTACCCAGTGAACAATCATTTGTCGGTTGGTCCAGGCGTAGTTGGCAGCAGCAGACATTGCCGCGAAATAATCATGGGCTTCTTCTGATTCTACAGGGGCACAGGCTAGTTGTCTGTCAGGTAGGTTGATCTGGTAACGTTTGGCTGCCTTGTCCATGGTACGCAGGTAATCACTGCAAACCTGGTGTCCGCATCCCCTACTTCCAGAATGGATGAGTACGGTTACCTGTCCTTCTTCCAGGCCGAATGTTTCAGCGGCTTCTTTATCGAATATTTCCTCTACTTTCTGAACTTCCAGGAAGTGGTTTCCCGAGCCCAGGCTGCCCAGCTGGGGTATTCCCCTTTTCTTGGCCTTATCACTCACCCGGGCCGAGTCGGCATCAGCCATGCATCCCTTCTCCTCCAGGTATTCCAGGTCTTCTTCCCAGCCGTAACCATTTTCCACAGCCCACTTGGCACCGTTGTCCAGGACATCATCGATTTCACCCTCTCGGAGTCTTATTTTTCCTTTGCTCCCTACACCTGAGGGTACGTTCCGGAACATGACATCAATCAGTTCTTTGATTCGGGGCTGAACCTCATCATAGGTTAGATCTGTGCGGAGAAGTCTTACACCACAGTTTATATCAAATCCCACCCCTCCAGGACTTATAACTCCGGTTCGACTGCTGAAAGCTCCGACCCCACCTATGCTGAATCCGTAGCCGAAGTGGATGTCAGGTAGGCCTATGGAAAATTTCTGTATCCCTGGTAGGCAGGCTACGTTGGCCACCTGATCTACTGCTCCCTTTTCCAGGGTTTTAATTGACTCATCATCAAGATATATCCGACCAGGTACTCTCATTTCCTTTTTATAATCTCCAGGAACTTCCCAAACACAATCACGTACCTTTTTAAGAGTTTCTTCCATAACCATGATAATCAAATCTCCTAATTTTGTTAATTAGTCCTATAGGTATTTCAAAAAATATGAAACTTAAATCTTTAAATATCAAATAAACTTCTCTACTAGATAAACTATAGGTGTAACTGGTATACCAAGATTTCTATTTTTCTAACTTTTGTAATCCTGAACCTAGAAAAATGGGGATATAAAGTTAAACCATGATGGAATAAAGAGGAAAACATGGTATGGGAAAAAACAGTGCCACGTATAAGAATGGGCCTGCAGTGAATTAAACCTCTTAATAGTGGAGATATATGATTATGGAATCTAAAGATGAAGTAATAATAACCGAGAATGATGTCATGGGTATAATGGATGTTTTTACCCGTGTCCCGCCATTAATTCTCAAAATGGTGGTTAAAGGTAACAAAAATGTGGTTAAATCATTTGAAACCCAGATAAAAGAGTACCAAAAACAGCTTGATTCCAGTGATATGGTGAAAATAGAGAAGGTCCTGGAGATGGATGTTCCTGATCTTCAAGAGATACTAAGGAAGGCTTATCTTGAAACTGGGCAGAAACAGTTGAAAATACTGGCTGACCCCCATGCCGAGGAATTTATTTCTGGAAATCTTAGGGAACTTAAAAAGATACTTTTCCCCAGTAGATTTATTTAGGAAAATTTTCTAAAAAATCATGACTGGGAAGGAATAACAGATATTCCCAAAATATTGTAGGTATTTCTAAATAATTAGAATAGGATATATTTCTAAAAGTAGAGTTGGAGGTATTTCTAAATTAAGAGTTGGAGGTATTTTTAAATTAAGAGTTGGAGGTATTTCTAAATTAAGAGTTGGAGGTATTTTTAAATTAAGAGTTGGAGGTATTTTTAAATTAATATTCCTAAAAAAAGCTCCTTCTTGAATTATTAAGAATTGTTTCAACCTGGGATCTGGACATGTAGGGTTGTAAGTCTTTCCTGTATAATATTCGTATCATGGTTTTATCCAGATCAGATAATTCAGTTAAGTCTGGACCGTTAATGCACACTACACTGTTTTGATTATGGTTATGATGTAATCCAAGGCCATGGGCCAATTCATGGACAATTACATGTGAACGACGCTTCTGGCTTAATCCGTCGATTCCAATGAAAATTCGGGATTTGAATATCTCACCAGCAGAGTTGCCACCGTAAATACCACTGATACTTACCTTCCATTCTGTGAAACCATCAACTTTAGATGGGTTAATCGAAAATTGGGAAAATTCCGAGTGGGGGACAAAATAAATTTCCATATCTGCTTCTAACTGATTTTTATCATCAATTTTAAGCTGAAAATCTTTAACATTTGCATTTATATCATCAATAGCCTTATTAAGGGTTTTAAGATCTTCTGGTGTGGGCGAGCCCATAACTCTTATTCTTACCACGTTGATATTCCATTTGCCCACCTTATCATAGCTGTTACCATAATCATCAGCACTGAAGGCACTTTCCATGAAGGTGTTAATCTCTTCATCACTGTATTTTTCATTTTCATTGGAATTGAACACACCGTAACTATCATTTTTGGTGGTGATTAACCCTAAAGATATGATCAAAAGAATAATAACTCCTATTATTAGGCTTATTCTTAATAAATTCGATGTGGAATGGTTTCTGTTAGTCCCCAAGTCTGCTTGTGCAGTGTCATCATCATAAATAAGTGGTTCCTCTAATGATTTTATATTTAGGAATTCCTCTTCAAGCAATTCTACAGTAGATGATTCATCCCCAAGAGATTCCCTGTGGATGGGTGATTCTTCCCCCAGTGATTCCCTATGGGAGGATGATTCTTCCCCCAGTGATACCCGGTATTCCAGATCACCACCACAATTGCATTTATCATAAAAATCATCAGGAGATTCTCCTTCCTGAAGCTGGTAATATCCTCCGCATTTTTTGCAGACTAGGTAGGGCATTAGATACAACACTCCCGGTTTGATGATAAACTATCATTAAAAGGGTGTAACCATTAAGTATCCACAATAACTTGCAGAGTACACCTATTTTCTTCCTTAACAATTTCCATTAAATGAAAGGTTACTGCTTTAACCTCATCCCTTACTTCATGGGTGGCCTGGTTAAATTCTTCTCCCCACACCACAGCACTGAGGTTGAAAGTCTCAGGATCCTTTTGTTGTATAGTAACTGTAAATTGGGAGAAAACCAGACCCTCATAATCATGGATAAATAGTAATTCACTGAGCCAGTCATAAAGCAGTGCTTTTTCATCCTCGGATTCCACCAAAATTTCTCTTATAACTTTTGGCTTTACCTGGGATGTGTCCGTCATCACTTCAAACATTGCCAGGGCAGCGTTGCCAAAAGCATCATTAAGATCCTGACCATAGGCCCGAAAGCCCACATCAGCAGTAACATCGAAAAATTCGAATTGTTTTAGGGTGTTTTTATTATCCACTCAAATCTAACCTCTTATAGTTTCGGAAAACTCAAATCTAACCTATTATAATTTTGAAATCTAAATTTAACCTCTCATAATTGGAAAAATTATAAAATAGAAAGTAGTGGCCCATTAATTGTTTAGGCCACTTCACGGAAGTCTTCCCTCACCTTTTTAGGTTCTAAACCCCTTCCCAGTTTCTGAGCAATTTGCTCGTAATATTCCGTGGTTTTAGGAGTTGTGGATGGATTAATTTTCTTCAGAGCAGATTTGAAATGGCGGTAGGACACCTTTAGAATATTCATATCTTCATGGAGAGCTATCATCCCAGCTTTACGGCATAAAACTTCTATATCTGCACCAGAGTATCCTTCAGTTTTTTTGGCCAGTTCTTTAAGTTTAACATCCTCATCTAACTCCATGTGTCCCACGTGAACCTTTAATATTTCTTTTCGTGCTTTTTCATCAGGAGGAGGTACCAGTACCACCTCATCAAATCTTCCAGGACGTAGCAATGCTGGATCCATTAGATCAGGACGGTTAGTGGCCCCAATAACCACCACTCCTCTGAGTTCTTCCAGCCCATCCATCTCGGAGAGAATAGTGTTAACCATTCGCTCGGTGACTCTTGGTTCACCGGCAGCGGCACCCCTGATGGGAGCTATGGCATCGATTTCATCAAAGAAAATGATGCAGGGAGATGCCTGTTTGGCTTTTTTGAATATTTCAGAGATTTTCCGTTCGGATTCACCGAACCATTTACTGAGTATTTCTGATCCCTTTACTGAGATAAAGTTGGCCTTGGATTCTGTGGCCACTGCCTTGGTGAGCAGGGTTTTTCCAGTTCCAGGAGGGCCGAACAGGAGAATTCCTTTGGAAGGTTGTATTCCAATTCGCTGGAAAGAGGAGATGTTGCTCAAGGGCCATTCCACCACTTCTTTCAGGCTTTCCTTCAGTTCATCCAGTCCACCGATATCTTCCCAATGGACGTTGGGTACTTCAATGAATACTTCACGCAGTGCAGAGGGGCTGATGGATTTCATGGAATCTAAAAAATCATTGTTGGTTACGAAGAGTTTTTCCAGGATTCCAGGAGCAATACGCTGCTCTTGTAGGTCAATATCAGGTAAAACTCTTCTTAAAGCATTCATAGCTGCTTCTCTACAAAGTGCTGCCAGATCTGCACCTACAAATCCATGGGTGGTTTCTGCCAGTTCATCAATGTTAACGTCATCTGCCAGAGGCATGGCACGGGTGTGTATCTCCAGTATTTCAATCCTTCCTTCCCGGTCAGGCACACGTAATTCAATTTCACGGTCAAAGCGTCCAGGTCTGCGTAAGGCCTGGTCCAGGGCATCAGGACGGTTGGTGGCGCCAATAACAATTACCTTTCCCCTTTCTTTCAACCCATCCATAAGGGCCAATATCTGAGCTACCACCCTTCGTTCAACCTCACCAGTGACTTCTTCCCTTTTAGGGGCTATGGCATCGATTTCATCAATGAAAATCACAGTGGGAGCATTTTCGGCAGCTTCTTCGAATATTTCACGTATCTTCTTTTCAGCCTCTCCCACAAATTTACTCATTACTTCAGGCCCATTTATGGCCACAAAATTTGAACCACTCTCACTAGACACTGCTTTTGCCAGTAATGTCTTCCCTGTGCCCGGTGCACCATGTAATAGCACTCCTTTTGGTGGATCTATACCCAGACGGTCAAATATTTCGGGGTGGCGGAGGGGAAGTTCTATCATTTCCCGGACTTTTGATATTTCCTTTTTAAGTCCCCCTACATCGTCATAAGTGACATCGGGGACTTTTTTTTCCATTACCTCCACTGCTTCTGGTCGAACTTCTACCTGGGTAGTGTCATTGATACGAACCAGTCCCGCAGGATTGGATGATACCACGGTAAATTTGATTTCTCCCAGAGAAAAGGGGGTGGTTGCTTCGAAAAATTCACGGAATATGTCTTCTGAACCTGGGAATTCCCTTAATGTTTCCTTGGTTCTCTTGGGGGATACCAGGGCTATTACATCTCCCCTGGTAACGGCCCGTCCCATGAGATTTCGTTTTATGATGTCTCCTGAGGCCATTATGCGCATTCCCTTCGCTGCTGGGGCAATGACAACTTTACTGGCCATTCTAGGTTGTGCTTTACGTATGGTGATCATTTCTCCAATGGAAGTTCCTGCATTGGAACGAGCCAATCCGTCCATACGCACGATTTCCAATCCCACATCTGCCGGATAGGAGTTTCCAGCAATAGCACCGGTAGTTCTTTTACCGATTATTTCCACAATGTCACCAGGAGATGCTCCGATTTTAGCCATCAATTCATGGTCTATTCGTACCATTCCTTTGCCTACATCCTGTTGTAGTGCTTCAGCAACTCTAAGCTCTATTTCACCACTATCCTGCAATATATTACCTCCAAAAGTGTTAAAAGCATATTTTTATTTTTAAAATTTTTAAGCATTTAGGCTCTTATTACTTTTCATCTAGGGTTTATCTATGTGGAAAATGATTTAAGTTTTTTATTGATTTTTTCCACAAGCAACCCTAAATGATAATGTAATTCGGATTAGTTTTCAAATGCTCTCTATCTCTTTCCTTAAATATGTTAGATGCCCCATTCCTTAATAAAGGAGGCATAACATGCAAAAAAGTTACAATAAAAACTCAATTCCGGATTTAAGAAGAAAAGTTCAATACAGGGACGAAATAGACCTTCGCTATCTTGGTATGCGTTACCTGGTTCCAGTGGTGATCATGCTTGTTATAATGATGATCAGTGTGATGATGGTGGCAGCAACCCCCAACTCCAACTTCCCAGTGAACATGTGAATCCATTCAAAACATATCCCTATTTAAAATTAGATTACCATCACTAAGGCGTGTTAAATTAAAAAAATAATAAATAAAAAATTTGAATATTATTCTGTTAGTAGTCGTCTACAGGAATTTCTGGGTCTGGAGTTGGTTCTGGAGTTGGTTCTGGAGTTGGTTCTGGTGCTGGATTTGGTGCGGGAGTTGGTGAATTATCACCATTGTTGTTGTTTGTACTTCTAGATGTAGTTGATCCGTCATTGGTCACCTGGTTATCAGTATCAGTTTGATCAGAATCATCTGCATCAGATTGTTCACTGGTTACCGTGTCATTAGTACTGGTTGTATCTGAGCCATTGTAATCCACTTGATGTATCTGATTTGAATCAGATTGTGAACCTAAAACCGGGATTCCATACAAACTAATGCACAAAATCAATATAATAGGTATCATAAAACCCATTAATTTATAATCTTTGTTCATAATAACACAACCTAATTTTATGTAATTAGCAGTATATATAAATGATCTGCATGGCCCCGTTTAAATAACATGATAGCAATATATCTGATTTAAAGTCCCTTTGGGAGAATAATACCAGCAGGGACATTTATAATTGTTGCACTGAATTAGCTCGATAAATAAACATTAGATAAAGTTTATTAAAAAATTATGCCTAGGGATAAATGGAGGATCATAATGAAAAAGGCACCATCCAAAGATTTAGTATTATTTCTAGTATTATCAATAATCATTGTAGTATTCACATCAATCAAGCTCATTGATAACTTCATCATGGACATCATTTTGTTTATATTAATTTTTGTATCATCTGGATATTCATTGATAGCTGTACTTTACCCTGAAGAAAACCACAAGGGACTCTTAAAAAAACCCCTCCTGTTTTTGGAGTTAAGCGTGTTCCTGACTGTTTTAGTAAGTGTTATACTGAAATATTCCTCATTAGGCCTACAATTCAGAGATCTGATTCTGATTTTGTCCTTGACAACGATAGTGCTTACCATTACCACCTATGTTCTCCGGACTAACCAGTTTAAAGCAGAGGTGGAAGAAGAACATGCGGAACCTGTTACAACCTCTCAAATGTTAACTTTCACCTCAAAGGGAGGATTACCCTATCTGACTGCTTTAACCATACTCAGTTTACTAATGATCATCACAGTCATAGTCCCACCACTTAACAAAACAGCACTATGGATGGTTCCAGGTTGTTTATTCATATGTTTCATACCCGGATATCTATTACTGGCAATCATGTTCCCGAAAAATGATGACCTGGAATTGATTGAACGCTTGGCACTGGCAGGTGGAGCCAGTTTAATTTTAACCTCCCTGGTTGGTTTAACCTTTAACTATACTTCATGGAGCATACGTTTAGAACTTATACTAATAGTTCTAGCTGTTTTTAGTCTCCTATTCTCCCTGATAACCATCTTCAGAATGAAAAAATTACCCTCAGAAATGAGACTTTCCATTCCTAAACTGGAAAAAATATTAACCATCTTCCTAATTCTCTGCATCATCCTGACCATAGGCACAGCTGGTTACACTCTCATAAAACCAAGTGGAAATGGAACAACGGATAAAAATAATACCACCGACTTTTACATTAAAGGAATAGATGGTAATACTCTAAATCTCAGTTCAGGGACAAAAAACAACATAACCGCGGTTATAGTTAACCAGGAAGGACGCGCTATAAATTATAGTATACTGGTCCGGGTCAACACCACCATCCTAAAGCAGGATAACATTACCCTGCAAAATAATCAGAAAATTGAAATACCTGTTGACTTCACAGCAGGAACACCAGGCCAGAGGAAAATTGAATTCATCCTGTACAAACTTCCTAGTGATAAACCGTACAAAACACGAGATTTACTGATGAATATCAACTAATGTGGATGAATATCAACAATTGGTTGAAATCAGATTTAACCAATGATAAGTTATTGGGGGTTGTAAATGAATAAAAAAATGGTAATCTTAATATTAATAGGAATAATCGTTTTAGGGGTAAGCTTATCTTTTTTCATGTTTTCTCCTAAAACAAATTCATCCAGTGAAAGGATTAATATATTATTTTTAGGTGCAGATGCCCGAACACCCCAGACTCAAGGATACACAGATTCCATTAACATCCTATCCATTGATAAGAAAACAAAGGAAGTTTCCCTTCTATCCATACCCCGTGATACAAGGGTAGAGATAGCAGGGAAGGGTGTGGATAAAATCAACAGTGCCTATGCCTATGGAGACATCAACACCACCAAAGAGACTGTGGAGAACTTTTTGAAGGTGAGAATTGATTACTATATACTGGTTGATTTCACTGATTTTAAGGAAATGGTAGACACCCTGGGGGGCATCACCATGAATGTGGAACCCCACATCTCTAAAGCAAGACCAGAATTACACGGGAAAACCGGAGTTAGTAAATTAACTGGTGAAGAAGCTCTGATCTACGTTCGGTTCAGGCAGGACTCGGAATCAGAGGGTGGTCGGATGAGGAGACATCGCGAGGCAATTCAAGCCATTATTGACGGAGCTTTAAACCCATCTAACATACTTCAAGCCCCGGCAGTGTTGAACCAGTTAAGGGAAAATGTGAAAACTGATATACCACCCCTGGAGACAACAGTGATTGAAACATTAATCACCGGGTTTGATATCGAAAATGCCAGGATAGGTGTGGTTACCGGAGAATACACCCATATCAATGGGATAAATTACATGATTCCGGACATGGATAAAACCGAAAAGACCGTGAATGAACTAGGGCTGCGAAAATAAATTCCAGCCATTATACCTTTTTTTTAAACCTTCTTTAATAAGCTTAAACCTTTTTTTACCTTAAACCTTTATTAAAAATCTTAAAATCTTTTAATAGGCATTTTCATCCCTGAATAAATTTATCAAAGTTCTGAAAAAAATCTTCACATCAAGAAGTAAACTCCAGTTTTCCACATAGAAAATATCATGCTCGATCCTCTTTTTTATGGAAGTATTCCCCCGGTAACCATTCAACTGTGCCCAGCCAGTCATTCCCGGGTGCACGTGGTGCTTAACCATGTACTTTGGAATTTCCTCCTTGAATCTTTCCACGAAATGAGGACGTTCAGGTCTGGGACCTATTAAACTCATTTCTCCCTTTAATATGTTGAAAAACTGTGGTAATTCATCGATACTGGTTCTTCTAATAAATGAACCAAATCTGGTTTTGCGGGGATCATCCTCGGTGGTCCAATGGTGTTTTTCATCCCCCTCATCCTGGATTCTCATACTGCGGAACTTATACATCTGGAAACTTTTCTTATCAAGCCCCAGTCTTTCCTGTTTGAATATCACCGGCCCGGGAGAGCTCAGTTTAACAAGAATCGCCACTAGAATAAGTAGTGGGGATAAAATTACAATGGCAGGCACCACCAATAATAAGTCAAAACACCGCTTCACGAACTTGTTAAATGAATTATCCAGGGGTATGTGCCTGATCTTGATTAAGGGCATGCCCTCAATGACATCCAGATGTGGTTTGGTTGGCATGTAGATGTAATATGAAGGTACGATCTCGGCACGCACTCCGCATTTTTCACAGGTTTCAACCACCCCTTCCAAGAGGTTGTAGTTCTCATGGGAGATGGCCACAACCACCCGGTCAACCAGGTTGTGGGATAAAACATCTTCCAGATCTCCAACTGTGCCTAAAATCTTAAAACCATTAATTAAATCAGCCTTGGAATGATTCTCATCTAAAAAGCCCATGATGGCAAATCCCAGATATTCATTCCTGATGATTAACTCAGAAAATTTCCGGGCCAGTTCTCCAGTTCCCACAACCAGAATGTACTTGATGTTGTACCGTCTGCTACGTAAAAACTGCAACAACTTCCTGATTACGAATCTCTCAGCTATGGATAGAACAGTGCTGAATATACCGAACATGGCCAGCATGTAACGTGAATAGTCAGTGAGCTCCAGTACAAATAGCATGGTTATAAGGAAAAATAATCCCACACAGTTAGCCTGGATGATCTTCAGTGCTTCTGAGGTTATGGTCTTTTTAGTTCTCTGGGGTGTGTACAAACCCAGGAGATAATATATAATAATGTATGATGGTAAAATTAGGATGATTGGTAGGGTGTAATGGTAGAATCCCCCCACATCACTGCCAAAGCCCAGAAGATTCGTTGCAAAACGGATATACCATGCCAGGATCAGAGCCAGGGTGATGACTGAAAAATCAATGACCACTAGGGCCATGTTAAAAATTCTTTGATTTTCCCTGATCATTTCTATCACTACTTGGATAAAGCGTTATTTAAACGATTTAACATTATTCTCAGCCCATAAATCCCCCATATCCCCGTATAAGTAATTCCAGTTATGATAAATGGATAATTATCCCGGTAATGTTTATTGTAAAAAAGGTACATTGAACGGTAGAATTCATATATAAGTCGGGGTTTAACCGGTTTATTATTACTTCCCCCTTTATAATGAATGATCTCCGCATCACTGTAGTAGACCACCTTCCAACCCCCGGATTTAATACGGTAACACCAGTCAATATCCTCACCGTACATGAAGAATTCCTCATCTAAGAGGCCTACCTCCTGGATTGCATCTGATCTAACCATCATAAAAGCCCCGACTAAACTATCCACCTCGTATGTTTGGTTTTCATCCAGAAATGTTAAATTGTATTTACCGAAACGTTTACTTTTAGGGAAAAGCCGGGACAGGCCTATCATCCTGTAAAATGATACACTGAATGTGGGAAAACTCCTGCGGCAAGCCCTGTCCAGTGAACCGTCAGGTAAGAGAACTTTACACCCCAGAGCACCTATATTATCATCTTTTTCCATGTGGTTGATGCATTTGGACAGGCAGTCTTTAAGGATCACCGTATCTGAGTTCAGTAACAACACGTAGCGGGCCTTGCTTTGTTGAATAGCCAGGTTATTAGCATGGGCAAAGCCACTGTTTCTGTTGTTGGCAATGATCTTTATTAAATCGGTTTCTATTTCTCGGGCAAAGTCTTCCTGCAATCTCTCCAGACTGCCATCATGGGAAGCATTGTCCACCAGGAATACCTCATAATGAATGGGATGATCCTTGCTGATTATTGATTCTATGGCCTGTTTTGTCAGTTCATAGGTACGATAGTGAACTATTATAATCGATAAATCCATTTTATCGCCTTTAAGCAACTTAAAACCTGATACTATTTTCCATTGCTTTTACAAAATATTAAATATGCTGGCGCGTTTACTATTAAAAACATTATTATTAAAGATGTTAAATAAATGATTTCTAAAATATTGTGAATTGTGAATTAAAGCCATCATAAACATATATTTGGTAGTTCTAACTATAATAAGTTACGTTGGAAATATGATTAATTTATGAATTTCAACACCTGAGACCCCTTCTCGTTGTGCTAGAAAATATGTTCTCGTGGAGAATAGGCGAAGTTAACTAATTACCTTGGACATATAATGATTGAAGTAACCTTGATTTATTTGATTTGAAAATGCGTTCTGAGTATAATAAAACTTATATTACTTAGAAATCAGAGAAGATTTAGTGCTGAGGGCCAGGTGAAAGCATGAAAGTCCAATGTTCAAAATGTGGGGAAGAATACCATTTAAGACCAGACGAAAATCCCTCTGACTTCCAATGCAAATGTGGGGGAGAACTAATAAAAACGAATGGCCCCCCATATAATCCTGAATCACCAGAGGATGAAGGGGAGACAGATCCTGAAGCATCAAACAATACCTATGATGACTTGGAGAAAAAACCACCTGTAGCATCAAATGATGACCGGGAGAAAAAAAAATCTAAGAGTATCTTCGATGACTGGAAAAAACAGTACATGATTGTTATAGCCGTGGTTTTTTTGGTTTTCATTATTATAGCTGTGGATAGTGCTTTTTTCTTTGGGGATCTGGTTGTGACCAATGTAACCGCTCCCTCAACTGCCTTGAAGGGTCAGGAAATAATCATACCTAACACCATTAAAAACGACGGTATTTTACCCACCGGTGATTGTAATGTTACCTTCCAGTTTACACCGGAACAGAATTCGAAAAACATCATATTTCTGGGAAAATTACGGATTAGTGATCTTGCCAGTGGGGCGAGTGTAACCCAGGATACAAAATTCACAGTACCCCAGAATATCACACCAGGCAGATACTACATTAGGGTGGTAGTAGATTCTAATAAAGAAATATACGAAGCCAACGAAAACAACAATGAGATCTACAGTTCTACTCAGGTCAACATAATATGATGATAACACCCTATTATTTTTATATTTTCTTAATAAAACAGGAATCTGAGGGTGTTCCTGATTAATATCCATTGGATGATGAAATAGTTTTTAAAATTTTTATGGGTATATGTTACTTTACCAATCTTTTTTCGTGATTTATATCCCTCTTTTAAACCAGCCCAATAGATCCTTCCATAACCTTTCCTGGAGAAAAAGATGTATTTAATGAAATAGCCTATACCGAGGAAAACAAGATTCACCAACAGTTGAGGCCAGGGCATGTTTTTATAAGGAACATATACATTGTTCCGGGCAGCTAATCTGGTTTTGAATTCATTGTACCTGCTCCCGCTGGTTTGGCTTCCCACATGGTAAACAACTGCTTCGGGACAGTACCAGCATTTGTAACCATGGATTCTGGCCCGGTAGCTGAGGTCCACGTCTTCCATGTAGGCGAAGAAGTTCTCATCAAAGTATCCGATTTCTTCCAGGATTCTTCTACGGTAGATTGATGCTGCGGCACAGGCACTGAAGATCTCCCTTTCCTGGACATAGTTGTCAGGAGATTTCCCATATCCCACCCGGCGTGTCCAGCCCAGGATGGTGTATTCATCCCCTGCATCATCCATTTTATTTGGATCATGGTACTGGATTATCTTCGAAGAAACTGCAAAGATGTTTTCATCCTTTTTAATGCATTTTAAAAGGCTGGAAATGGTCCCCTGCTCCAACTGCACATCATTATTCATGAGAAAAATATATTCTGAACTGGAAGCCTTTATTCCCTGATTTACAGCTGCTGCGAATCCAAGATTCTCTTGGTTTTCAATAAGGGTGAATTCTGGATAATTTTCACAGATATGAGCTGCACTTCCATCCTGAGACGCGTTGTCAATAACAATAACATCAAAGGGATGATCCTGATTTTTCAGAGATTCCAAACACTCCCCTAGAAAAGGTTGGCCATTGTAGTTGGGGATTATAACTGTTAAATCCATACAATTCACATTCCATCAATCCATACACCATTCCATCAAAAGAATGTCTGTTTTTACTATTCATTTAATAATAAAAGGAATATGAGCATGTTGAATCCACCTAATCGTTTAAGTTGATAAACTTCTCATAAGCATCACATACTTCGTCAACTGGACCCTGGGTGATTAATTTACCTTTATCCAGCCATATTGCCCTGTTACATATATTCCTAACTTGTTGAGTGGAATGCGATACAAAAAGAACCGTTGCATCCTCATCTAAGAGTGAATTCATTTTTTCACGGCTTTTCTCCTGGAATTTAGCATCTCCCACCGATAGAACCTCATCAATGATTAAGATTTCCGGTTCAACCATGGTGGCAATGGAGAATGCCAGCCTGGCTTTCATCCCTGATGAGTAATTTTTCAGGGGGACATCAATGAATTCTTCTAACTCGGAAAACTCCACTATTTCATCGAATTTTTCTTCTAAAAAACGCCGGGTGTACCCCAATAAAGCGCCTTTAAGAAAAATATTTTCCCGACCAGTGTAATCCGGATCAAAACCGGCCCCCATTTCTAGTAAGGGCACTATACCCCCAGTTACAGTTATATCCCCTTCAGTAGGTTTCATAACACCGGCGATTAGCTTTAAAAGTGTACTTTTCCCAGCACCGTTTAATCCAATGATCCCAAACTTATCTCCCTTGTTGACTTCAAAAGAAACACCTTTTAAGGCCCAGAATGGATGGTAATGCAGTTCTCTTTTTATGAACTTAATAAAATATTCTTTAAGGTTGTCTGTTTTTTCCTTACTTAAATTGAATTTCATTTTAACATTTTCAACCTTAATAACAGTTTTTGCCAATGTTTCACCTGTAATCAATTGTAGAATTTTATACGTGTAGTATGAATTTATCCTGGTATTTATAGAACAGTGTTAAACCTACAATCATAGCCACTGCAGCTGATATTAATGCGAATATTAGTTGATGTGGATCATACAATTTACCGTAAAGAAAAGCATCCCTACAGCAACTTATAACTGCATAGATAGGGTTATAATCCTGAATGAAACGGAAACTTGCAGGTACAATGCTAGGAGGATAAAATATGGGTGTAGCGTACATTAAAAGTGTTAAGAAAACTCCGTATAAATGTTGAAGATCCCGGAAGAAGACATTCACAGTGGCCAGTATCAGTCCCACCCCTATGGTGAAGAAAAGTAACGCAAGGATAGGTAAACTGGTGAAGATTATGTAAATTGTAAATGGAGCATGGGTAGCGGCCATGACTAAAAATAACACCACCAATGATAGTAAGAAGGTTACAAAGTTGGATAATATTGCCGAAAGGGAATAAATATACTTTGGCACATAAACTGTTTTTAAAATTCCGGCACTACCCCTTATGGATCTCATGGCAGCACTGGTTCCCCCTGCAAAGAAGGTGAAAATTAGCCGACCAGTTAATAGATAAACTGGATAATTTTGAACTCCCCATCCTTTAAATATAGTTGAAAATATGATTGTAAGCACGATCATGGTAAGAAGGGGTTCTAAAAAACTCCAAAATATTCCTAAAACAGATTTACGGTATTTAGTTTTTATGTCCCTGCTTACTAACTGGTAAAGTAGGAATTTATATTTTCTAAAATTGTGTAGAAATCTGTGTCCAGTGACGTTCCCTGCCATGTTCAACTTCCCTCGTAACCATTGCCTATTTGATGATATTCAAAGCCAAATTCTTTCAGTGTTTCCTTATTATACTGGTTTCTGCCGTCGAAAATTATTTTATTAACCATCCTTTTACTCATTTCCTCAAAGTCCGGACTTCTGAATTCCTTCCACTCAGTTAATAATAGTAAAGAATGGACACTATCCAGGGCATCATACTTATTTTTTGCATATTTTACCTTTTTATTATCTTCAAAATAGTATTTTTCAGCAACTTCCATTGCCTGTGGATCATAAACCTGCACTTTAGCCCCTAATTCACATAACTTGTTAATGGTGACCACTGAAGGTGCTTCTCGCATATCATCAGTACCAGGTTTAAAGGAAAGGCCCCATATTCCAAAAGTCAACCCAGAAAGGCTTTCCCCAAATTTATCTACTACTTTACGTACTAAAGTTAGTTTCTGTTGATTGTTAAGTGCTTCAACTTCTTTTAAAATGTTAGCGTCATACCCCTTATTAGCTGCGATTTTGATCAAAGCTTTAACATCTTTAGGGAAACAACTGCCTCCATATCCACAACCAGCGTACAAAAAATTGTATCCAATCCTTTTATCACTACCTATACCCTTTCGAACGTTATTAATATCCGCACCTACCTTTTCACAAATATTGGCTATTTCATTCATGAAGGATATTCTGGTGGCGAGCATGGCATTGGCTGCGTATTTAGTCATTTCTGCACTGCGAACATCCATGGTGATGAATCTCTCATGGTTGGTGGTGAATGGAGCGTATAATTCTTTCAAGGTTTCAATTACATTTTCATTACTTGATCCAATTATTACCCGGTCAGGTCGCATGAAATCTTCCACCGCAGATCCTTCTTTTAAAAATTCTGGGTTTGAAACTACTTCTATGTTGAATTTAAGATTTCTTTGCTCTAGTTCTTCAAGTATGGTTGTTTTCACTTTATCTGCGGTTCCCACTGGAACCGTGGATTTGTTAACCACAATCAAGTCATGGTTTACCAATTGACCTACCTCTTTAGCAGCATCCAGAACATGTTGCAAATTAGCACTGCCATCTTCACCCATGGGAGTGCCCACGGCAATGAAACAAATATTAGAGTTATTCAAACCCTCTTTAAGGTTATTGGTGAAGATAAGATCGCCATTAGACTGATTTTTAAGTACTAATTCTTCCAGTCCGGGTTCGTAGATAGGTACTATGCCTTTTTTAAGACATTCTATCTTCCCATTATCAATATCTATGCAATAAACATTATTTCCCATCTCTGAAAAACAGGTTCCCGTGACTAATCCCACGTATCCTGTTCCGATAACTGTAATTTTCATATCGGTCCACCTGAAAGATAGTTTATCTTCAAACTGAGTTTATTTTCTTAATGACAAATCTTTTTCCATTTCTTGAAATGAATAATACTTTGCCGCTGCAGCAAAATCCATTAATATTTGCATTTTATTAAGATATGGATAACGATTTTCTTTTGTCATAGTTATCATATTTCCTTTACGATAATATTTGTCAGCAGAAAATCGTTCATTTAATAATTCTTTGAAACATTCTATTAGATTAATTTGTTTTTCGTGATATAAATTGATGATTTTACTTATTTCTTCATTAATGAAATAATCTAACTCGTTTAAGCCTATAACTTTTATAATATTTCGGTCGAATTTGTCAAGTTCGTTGAACTTATTCCTTAAGACTTGCTTTAAGTTTTCATTAACATAACCATAATCCCACAAGAAAGGATCTTTTTGATGGTATGTAGAATCAAGTTTTGTTAGATGGGGTTTTACATCGGTTTGAGGTAATGAATCCCCAGCAAACGGAATAGTTAATAATTTAGGTTCAGAACGTTGCAATATTTCATAAACAAATTCTTTGAAAGCATTTTCATCTCCGTGTTCAGCATACAATAAAGCAAACCATGTCTCATATTCTGTGAAGAACAACGGAAAGAAAAAATTTTTATGGAAAAGAATTCTTCTTGCAAACCACCTATTACCTGAACATATTTTATCTATTGTATATCTTTTAAAAGCATCCATGCCTAATTGAGCAATTACAGAAAAGTTGGATATTTTTCTAGTATAACCAATTACAAAATCTTTTGAATTCCAATCTCCTTGGGCCATATAAAATGTTAAAGCATAGTCTTTATACTCATTAGTATTTGGACGTTTATTATTTTGAGGAACAACATGAAAATGTTTGACATTAAGAACTTTGGCCACTTTTTTAGCAATAACTACATCTGGATGAGTGTCTTGACCAGAAGTACTGCATTCAAAGGATATTCCCTGCTTTTTACATATTGGTGAAAGAATAGCTGCAGTTAATCTAGAATCTAATCCTCCAGTTAATCCTAAAGTTATTTTTTCAAAGTTAGGTTTCAAACTAACTAAATTTGCCTCCACAAAATTAATCAAACTATCATAATAATCATCAAATAACTTGTGTTTATTATTGTTATATGAATCTCTAAACCATTGCGGAATTTCAATAGATTCTTTTCTTTCTATTAATATTTTACCTTCTTTAAAATATTTAGTATCTTGTGGGAATATCCTCTTTATCTCTTTAAAAATAGTATTTCGTGGAAAATCTCTTGGTGTCCACTCCCTGAAAACAGAATCTTCTATGAAATCATAATCATAATGATGAACGAAAGGTTTTTCCCTAAATTTTTGAATACCATCAACAATTAGTTTTATTTCTGTTGAAATTACATCACAGTTCTCGTCTTCATAATGAAATAATTGCCTTACACTTAAAGGAGGAGTTCTAATAAATCCATTACCTTCTTTATCTATCGAAATTATTTGGTAATCACCAAAAAATTCTGTTGAATCGTTTAACTGATCAAAAAATACGCTTATATCTGGATTCCTTAGATCATTGTTAACATTAACAATTCCATTAACCAACAAAAGTCTATCTTCATCAGCAAAATAAGAATAACCATAAACCTCATGATCAATATGGTCATAGGGATAAATATAAATGATAAAATTAGAAATTTCAAATTTAATGGCCTCTCTAGAAATTAAAGAAGGAGCATCAGAAGAGTTTAATAAGTGTTCATTTATTTGTTCATCCTTAAATGAATCTTTTTTTGAAATCAGAATAAAATGCATATTAACTCCTCATTTAATTTTCTTCCTTAATTATTCATATGTATAATATGGAGAGGGGAGACTAAATGTTAGCTTGAACCTTATAACCATTAGTTAAGTAATCACTATAAAAATCATTTAGATAGTTTAATAACCCATTTATACCGTGATTTTTAACATAAGCGTTTTTTTCATTTAACATTCAACCTTTTTTTAGCATCAATCACCCAAGGCCAATGATTTATTTCATCCAAACATAACTCCTTAGTCATCTGTCGAGTTTTTTGTAATTGTTCAACATTATTTTGAGTTCTCTTTTGGGGCCTATGATGATAAAGATGGTATAATGTATCGTCGATTCTATATTGTTTTAGGTTAAATATATCTGCTCTTAGCATTAGTTCGTTGTCTTCGCCACCCCAACCAGTGAAATATTCATTTTGCATTCCAATATTTATAAAAGAATATTTATTCCAGAAAACAATACCTCCATCAGCCCAAGGCCTATTCTGTTCAGGAGTTTTGACTGTGTTAAAATCATAGTTTTTTATGAAAGTTTTCTTATCAACTATATCATTAACTCTTTTATTGAATGGATGGACAACATCATAATGCTTATTTAATAAAAAAATAGCCATATTAATATTTTTTTTCTTCGTTAAACAATCAACATCATAATAAGCAATGTAAGGAGTTTTAGCTTTATCCACACCCCTATTAACAGCTTTAGCTAATTGGAATAAGTCTCCATTTGAATTTGTGTGGACAACAATAAATGATTTAAATAATTTGGAAAATTTAGAAGTTAGAAAATTTCTAGCTGAGACATCTGCATGTTCAGATATTATTATATTATTAATCCCTATTTTACTTAAATAATTCAAAGTAATATCCAGATTCTCTTCACGATCCGGATCATTTGTTTTTCGGTAGGGTAGAATTAATGTTAAATCATCATATCGTGTGGAAGGGTTAAACCCCTGCAGTTGGATATATAGTTTAAAAATTCTATCTTTTTTATTTACCGAAAAATTTTCTAATTTGAGATACAAATTGTTAATACTCAATTTAAATCGTTTATTGATCCGATAAGCAATATTTTTCGATTTGTATTTTATATAACCAGTAAAAGTTAGGTGTTCTGACAATTCGTTTTTATTTGAATCTAATATTCGTTGTAAATCATTTTTTTCTTTTTCTATTTTATTTTGAGTTTCTATGAAATTTTTAATAATCTCAGACAGTGAAATTGCATCATTATATCTTTTATCGACTATATTATTAAAAAGTGGAGTTAAATACCTTTTATTGAGTTCTATATCATATTTATTGAATTCCTCGATAAGAAAACCTATTGTTTCTAACAATTCTCTTTTTTCAATTGAACTTGTATTACTTATAATAAAACCATCCATCCAGAATTGTAAATGTCCCTTAAAAAGAGTTGGATAAAATTCTTCTTTCCCATAATTCTTCAATAAATCGAATGTTTTATGGTATGCCTGAATCATACCCATTAAGTTTTTCTTATTCCTATTTCGACTTATGCCTTTATCACCTTTTGAATCACGTATTCGATTATAATTAAACAAAAAACGATTATTTAAGTATACAATTCCATTTGCTTCTAGAAAAGAATGGACTACGAAAGTCAGGTCTTGGGCAGGAACACCTTCTGGAAATCTAATATCATTTTCCACAATGAAACTTCTTTTAAATATTTTTGTCCATACTGACGGAGGAATTGTAAAGAGTCCAGGTTCTTCATCAATTTTTTTGACTTTTATTTCATCTAAATCTCCAAAAATACTGTGACATCTTTGGATTTTATTTTCAAAAACATAAACATATCTACTAAATACAATATCTACATTTTCCGCAACGATCCTATTATATAAGACTTCACAAGCATCCTCAGTATAATAATCATCAGGATCAAGGAACATTAAATAATTTCCATTAGAATTTTCAATTCCAATGTTTCTTGGCTTTCCAGCAGCTCCGCTGTTTTCGGGTAGATGTATAGCCTTGAAATTTTTATATTTACTAGCATATTCGTCCATTATTTTCCCACTATTATCAGTGGAACAATCATTCACCATAATAACTTCTAGATGTTCTAAACCAATACTTTGTCTTATAATTGAGTTTAAAGCATTTCGAATATAGTTTTCTACATTATATACGGGGATTATTATGCTTATTTTGAATTGACTATTATCTAAAAGTGATTTTAGATATTTGATTTGATCATTAGCTCTGATTGGATATATATACAATTTTTCTTGATTATTCATACAATCAACACAACAATAATATTTGATTATTATAATTTGAACTGTTTATAATTAAACAATTTATATTTCAAACTATAGTTCTCTAATAATCTTTTTTCAATATTTTAAGAATTTTTTAATCCACTTTTTGGCATAACTTAACGATTGTGAGCATTTTTGAAGTTTTTTCAATTAATTTTCGTAGTTGTTCTTTGGTTTTTATGGATAGTGGAGATAATTTTCGTTCACTTTTTTCCAGATGAATTTTATTGGATTGAGTTGTGGAAGGTATGGTGGGTAGAAATAAGAGGTCTATGTTGAGTTTTCCTGCGGTTTCAGTGGTTAGTTTGGTGTGGTGGGCTCTGAAGTTGTCAAGTATGATCATTATTCTACCATAAGAGTTTACTGTTCTTATTTGTTTGAGGAAAGCATTTATGTCTTCTTTTTTGGAATTTCTTTGAAATCTATTTTACTTTGTCATTTTATAGCGTAAAATCCCATTGTATTGGATTTTAGACAGGTGCTGTTTTTGGTTATAGTGGATTTGGTAATTGACCAAACTCTTTGAGTGTTGACTGTGTTTTGTGGTGAAAATTCGTCAAAAAACCTATTAAATCATCTTTTTTAGTTAAAGAGTGGTTTATGTTGTTTTTAACTGGTTTTCTGCATCTGGTGGTCTTCTGTAATCTTTTGAGTAGGGTTACCGAATTTTTAATCCCATATTTCTTAAAATGATCCCTACTTGTTTAGGCTGTATTCAACTCCAAATTCTTCATGAATCATTTTTCTGATTTCTTTGGTTGTCCAATCGTTTCTTTCTTTTAAAGTTTCTTTAATGCTTTTTTCTTGGTCTGTGAGTTTTGATCGTCTTCTCCCTACAAATCAGGTAATAAGACCTTCATTCAATCTTTCCAGCCGGTTTTTATGAATCGAATAATTCAAAGAACAATTAAAACAATTAATTAAATATAAAGTGGAAGATAAAATTCGGTTTCCATACATTTTTTTCCACAGCAATATCCAATTAAAAATATTATTCCTCATCCCAATTTGTCACTATATCTGTCTAAACTGTGATTTCTTTCTAAACAACCATAAAATTAGCCGATGTGAGTATTATTTAATTTCAGATACTTTATTATACACTATTTAAAGTATATGGAATCATTAAAGTTACTAGGATTAATAAACCTTTTTAAATTTAACCGCAAGAATTCCATACCTTTTTTCAGCATTATCATGATCATATGGTACATTAACATGAATACTTTGATATAAGCCATTTTCAGATTTTTCGTAGTGCCTTTCATCTAACACCTTAAAAGGCTTAAATTTTTCTGTAATATTAAACGAAAAAGAAATGGGTTCACATTCAGTGGGTTCATGATTAACATCAGTTAATAATAAGAATAACCCTCCCACTTTCAAAACCCTTTTAATTTCAGATATTGATTTTTCCAGATTGTCAACATGATCTAATGAATTAAAACTACAAACAACATCAAAATAATTATCGAAAAAAGGAATATGCTCACTTCCTGAAGATACATAATTCATATTATGTTTGTCAGTACCTAACTCCACATAATCATCTGCTAACGGATCCAGTCCTATCCTTTCCTTTGCCATATCTGCCCATTCTAAACTTCCTCTAGGACCACAACCAATATCCAGTATTTTTTTACCATTAAAATAATCTTTATCTAAACCAAAAAAAGTTGTATAGAAATACTCATAATGATCATTACTAAGATTACCTTCATTTTCTTTGGTTTTAAGCCAATAATGAAGTTCACTTTCTCCTTTAATTGAATTATTATCATAATTTTCTATTAATTCATCTTTTCTAAAAATTTTTTTTAACTCAAGAATTTGGCTTGAAATGCCATCATTTTTTTGTGCATATACCCAATTTCCTTTTTCCACAAAATTATGATAACTTGGATGAGTTTTCACTAATAATTCATAAATTTTCCTTACATGAGCTGTGTTCCTTTCATCGAAAGGCATTTTTTGAACTTTTTCAGAATTTTTAAAGCTTGGACTTTTATTGAAAGTCAAGTTAATATCATCAAAAATTATCCAACCTCCAGGTACGAGTAATTTATCAACAAGAAAAAAAGCAAACCCATCATTAAACCAATCATGAACTCCATTAATATAACATAAATCAAATGTAGGAGCAGAATTTCGTTCAATTAACTTCATTAATCGCCAATTATAGGAAGTAGGCTCATGATAAATTGTAACATAAGAAAACAATCCTAATTTTTTCAAGACAGATTCAATATTCGGCTGTTTATTTCGTGCAAGTTCTAGAACTATTGTTGTAAGATGACCATTTTTCATTTCATCCAAACTACTTGCAATATAACAGGAAGATGCTCCATACGAAAACCTTAATTCTAATATATTCTTCAACTTTTTTGATTTGATAAAACTGGTCATTTCAGTCACTTTATCCAAATCCATTTCTGAAATACTATCAACAACAGCATATACTTGTTCAAGATCCATAACGATCTAACTCCACTATTGAAACTTCTCACTTGATTACTTATTATTTTTTTATTTTTTGTTGGGGTAGTTTTTCATATTTTTTTATCAATACTTAAAACCGCATTAAATGTGAAAAATATTTCCAGTATACATTTTTAGCAATATTATATTATATTCTTTTCCAATATAATACTATATTAATATCTATAAAGTTTATCCTATTAATATTTATAATTTAGACTTGTACAATTTAAGCTTAATGGTTAAATTATTATAAAAATAAAACATGGTTTGTCTTACATTTATTCAAATCATCTTGCATATAATCTTTAAATTGTTAGTGGAAGAATGTAAGGTATTTTATAATCTTATGATTTAATATCATAGTCTCTTGATCGATTGTTCTGATTGAATTAATATTCTCGATTTTCTAATTTTCAAGAATCAACAAATCATTTCAAAAATACCGATCTTTTATATTAAGTAAAGTATTACTAATTTTGTATCAGTTCCATTAATATTTAATGAAAAAAATATAAATTATTGAGGTGGTGAATATGGCGTCTTTTATGAGTCCTTTGAACTTTATAAAAAAAGCAAATAGAACATTTAATGTATATCTCGGTAATTATAAGAGAATAGATTCTTTTTTAAATTCATATGAAAGAAACCAAGAAAAGACAGAGGCCTTTTTAAAAGCCTTCTTAGATATATACGGAGAAAACCAAGCTAAAAACGAAGAATTCATAGAAAAATACGAAAACAACCAAGAAAAGACAGAGGCCTTTTTAAAAGCCTTCTTAGATATATACGGAGAAAACCAAGCTAAAAACGAAGAATTCATAGAAAAATACGAAAACAACCAAGAAAAATTAGAAACTTTTTTAAAAGGCTCCTTAGATATATACAGAGAAAACCAAGAAAAAATAAATGATTGTATTGATTCTTATATTTCCATAAAGGAAAATTTGGAAAAGGCTATTGACACCTTCAATCAAAATTATGATAGTTGCAAGGGATATTTCTTTAATTGTGCTGAAAATTCATATGAAATGATGAACACCGATCAATTCTTCCAAATGTGCTTTTTTAATAATATCAAACTTTTATCTCATTCTCCATCAGAAAATAGAATATACCTCGAAACTGAAGATGGGATTAAACTTGTGACAAATAATCGTTTTTACACTATTAGTGAGATTTATGCTAGGGATGGATATTCAGTACCACAATTATATCAGTTTAAAGAATTTGTTGTTTTTGATATAGGAATGAATAGGGGATATGCTGCACTGAAATTCGCTAATTATGATTCCTGCAAAGCAGTCTACGGTTTTGAAATAAATCAAGAAACGTATGATTTTGCTTTAGAGAATCTTAACCTCAACCCCAAGTTAACTCATAAAATAAAAGCATATGACTTTGGACTTTCCGATAAAAATGGAGAAATAGACATATATTGTCTTCCAGGTTCCGATGGGATCACAACCACTGAATTAGAGTTTACTAATGTCCAATCTGAATGGTTAAAAGGTAAAGAACAAATGAAGATTGAAAAGGCGATGATTAAAGAGGCAAGCGCAATTATATTAGATATCATCAAAAAGGATAATATCAATTCAAATATCGTGTTAAAAATAGACACTGAAGGTTCAGAACATAAAATTATTGATAATTTAATAGATAACGATGTATTAGATAAAGTCGATTTAATTATGGGTGAAAACCATTTATTGGGAGAAGATTTGGACGAAAAATTAGTAGGATTTAAAAATATTAGCAAAAAGTTTTATACAGACAAAATTTACAGTTTTTGCTATGTAAAGGATAAATATTTTAAAAAATTACCAAAGGCAAATTTTTAATCAATCATCAATTATTTAAGAAAAATAATGGAAAATATTATCTATTATCTTCTAAGAGCCCAATTAATCTTATATTTTTTTTTAAACGAACGCTTAATCTATTAACTGTAATATTAACTCTATCCTTTTTTCAAACGTAAAGTTAGAAAAATCAGTTCTTTCGAACGATTCTTCTTTTTTCTCATAATTGACTAAATAATAATTAATAAGTGATTGAAGATCATCAGAATCTCCATAAGTCACCACAGTATCTTCAAAAACATCCTCCACTCCCTTAACTTTATCCGAAATAATAAAAGCCCCGCAGGCAGATGCATCGAATAGGCGATTAGAAAGGAAACCTTTATCCCTCATATCATCCCAGTGATCACAGAGTAAGATCTTACAGGATGAATAGGCTTTTCTCAGTTCCTTGTTGGGTATGTGCTCTCCTTTAATATATTTTTTATCTATCAATCCTTCCCATCCTGCACCGTACACTGCCAGGTCCTCCTCTGTGGGCAGTAAATCCTTGATGATCCTCCGGTACACTCCCCGGGAGTTCCCTACAAACAAGAGATCATGTTTGTACCTATCATCAGGGTCCGGGTAGAATAACTCTGGGTCAGTGCACTGTAACATGGCTTCCACTGGAACATCCACTTTCTGGGCTATTTCCTCGGCCCAGTACTGGGAGGCTATGAACACGTGCTGGTACTGATTGTACTCCTCAATCAACACCCCATCAGGGTGGGATATGTTCCACATTATATTGAAATGCTGTGGTTTAGGCTGGTAACGGCTTAAACCCCTTAAAACCAGAACAATATCACAACGGGCATCACCATCACCATCCCACTCCGGTAAAACCTGCAATACGACATCACAATCCTTCCTCTCCAGTTCCTTCTTCAATCCTAGGGCCAGATGGTAATCACCCCACTCTTCCACTTCATCCCAGTTTGGTGCTGGGATTTTAATGGCCATCTTCTTCTTCAGGATGTAACTTTCCAGGCAGCTTTTTATCTTCTCCGCCCGCTGGTCATAGGTATGCTGGGATAAGACAAACTCCTGTAATTCCTCTATTTTTGCTTTCCTCCCCTCATCATGGGAGAGATAAAACTCAAGGAGTTCTTTAAGTTCATCCTTTGATTTATAAACTGGGAGGATTCCTTTAAAGGTTTCCTCTGCACCCAGGTCTCCGTTGGTAACCACCAGAACACCGCTGGCAATGGCATCAAAAACCCGGCTATTCACAGATCCGTATTCCTTGGTCACCCGGTTGGCATCATCCACCACAATCCTGGTGGATCTATAAACCCGTGGTATGTCATGATAGTTAACAAAACCTCCATAATAATCCTTTAATTTCTCGAATTCATCCCAGTTTTTACCGAAAAGTTTAAAGGTATATGGTAGGCTCTCCGGGTCCAGCATGTCCACGATTTCCCTGGGATCTTTCCAGTAACTGCCAGTGAAACAGTAATCACATTCCCATTCCTTATTTCCTGCAATTAAAGGGTTGAAGGTCTCTGGATCAGTGGCCAGAGGCAGTAGATCGGTTTTCATCCCAGTTTTTTCTTCTATGTAACGGCAGGCAGTTTCACTGGTGGCCATCACCAGGTCGAAATCCATAAAATCAGGGTGTGATATCCACCGGCTGAGCCAGTTACGTGGCCATGCCAGTTTAATGAGTAAATTATTCTCAGAACGGATTTTACGAATGTCATAGGCGTCAAGTAGGGATACCAGTACATCAACATCCGGGGCTACTTCGTACCAGTCCTTAGATTCTGTTCTGGAAATAAAATCGATTTCCCAACCGAATTTTTTGAAACTCTTCCCTAGTGATAGAGCTGTGAAGTAATCACCGGCAGAGCTGTTTTCACCAGTCTCAGTAACTACAAAGGCCACTTTCAAAGGTTTTTCAGAGTATAACTGGTTGCAGTTTAACTTATCCATTAACAGTTCCCTGCGCAGCCATCTACCCCATCTTTCCTGGAACAATTCCCTGTTACTTAAACGCCTTTGTTTAACTTCATGGTTTTTATCAGCTTCCTGTGTCCCGAACTCGTAGTGAAATAAAAGTGCCTTAGGGCAATATATGTTCTTGTAACCTTTTTTAAGTAGTTTTAAGCAGAAATCCACATCTTCATAACCATAAACAAATCCCTCATCCAGACCATCCACCTGGAAATATTTATCCTTAGAAATAAGTAACGCTGCAGCTGTAACTGCTGCCCGTGGTTCATCCAGCTCGCCTTTAACCTGGAAAACATCACCATTACCTATGTTATATGGTTTGATGAAACCATTTTCCTCCCGGAAGGCTATTCCAGTGTGCTGAATTTTAAATGAGTTCCTTCTATTGTAACGGGACCCTGAACAGTCAGGATAGACCAGTTTGGCCCCCACAGCACCCACCTCACTTGACTGGATTGCTGAATTCATCATCTGATTTAACCAACCATAAGTTGGTTCAATATCATTATTTAAAAACAGCAAATACTCTCCATCCGCTATTTCCGCTGCCTGGTTGTTTGATCTTGAGAATGATTCATTCTTTTTGTTTTTAATAATTTTCAGGGGTAGAATTCCCGAAATATCCTCTAAAAAAGGTATTGATCCATCGCTGGAATCATTGTCAACTACTATGATCTCGAAGTGGGGGTACTGGATTTTCTGGGTGAAGTCTTCCAACAATCTTTTTAAATGTTTAAGACCATTCCTGTTGATTATTATAATGGAAACCAGGGGTGCTTCATTGTTAAATTCCATCAGTTCAAGATTAGAAAAATTTTGATCAATTATTGATTCATATAATTCTTTTTTCTGACTTTCAGTGAGTTTATAATCCTGTTTAATAAAATCCATTATCCGTGATTCTTTCAATTGTTTAACTTTAGAAACAGTTCTATGTTTTAAGGAGTTATATGAATCCCGTATATGGTTTCTAAACATTCTTAATTCTTCGAATCCTTTTAATTTTCTCACGCTGGGGGGAATTTTCACCATAAAAACCTCGTGAACTAATCACTTTTTGAGTAATATCAATACAAGTCCATTAGATGGTTAGAATATCTGAATTTAAGTTGATAGGTAAAGATAATATTCTAAATGTATATTTTTGAGTTTTATAAATTTTTAGGATTTATGATGTATAAAGTAGACCGTTAAAGTATTCCATACTATATTCTTACCAAAATTTCAGTATGAACATTAATAATTGTAGGGGTACCTCAATGAACATTAATTATGGGAATACCTATAAAGTTTTATTAACTGAATGCAAATAAACCATACGTCATAACTAATGGGAAAATTTATTTCCAAAATAATATGTATTGTAAAACAATTTGGGAAATAATCAATTCCCTTATCAAACTAATTAAATAAAATTAATAAGAGTGGTTAAACAATGTCCAAGAAATTAATTGCCCTAATCATATTAATAATCCTCGTTGCCGGCGCAGGATTGGTTATATCTCATTTTTATTCCCAGGGAAAGGAAAAATTTGAGGGAAACTACAACGTACTACTCCTATGTGTGGACACTTCAGAGCAGAGACCCGGTGTTGGGGCAGTTGATATGGCCTTTGTGGTGAATGTTAACCAGGGAAAGGTTATAAACATGACCCCAGTTTACCCAGGAGGCCTGGCACACCCCACTTTATCTCCCACTTCTGATATGCGAAGTTATGGTGTGGATAAATTCTATCTGCATGATTCCCTGTGGACTACTGATGTGGAAAAAGGATCCAAAATTGCCCAAGAAACAGTTGAATATCATACTGGCCTGAAGACTGATATGGTGATTATTGTAACCCCCGAGTCTATAGATGCCATCATAAAAGCCATTGGCCCCATCTATGTGAATGGTCAGGGATACGTTACAGGAAACTCTGTTGAATTCCTGAGGGAAGAACAAGATAGTGGTGGTATGTCCCGGGGTAGTGCAGTGCAGTCCCTGATGGAGGGTATAAAAACTGCAATTCAAGACCCAAAAAATCGTAAAGCCCTCATGGATACCGTTTCCGCCCAGTACTCCCAGGGAAACATATACGTGATTCCTTCAAATGTTTTACAGGAGTTTTTAGTCTATGAGGGCATAAACACCCTCTTCTAACCTAATTTTTATTTTAAAGAGAAGTTAAAATCTTTTCTTGTAATCTAACTCCTTGAAGGTGATTTTAAATTCAGTACCGTGACTTCTTTCCAGGGTGATTTCACCATCGATCTGATGAACTAAACTGTTTACTAATTGCAGACCAAGGGATTCTGTTTTTTTGAAATTAAAGTTTTCAGGCACCCCTATTCCATTATCAGCAATAATTAATGTATGGTCACCATTGCTAGTTTTCATTTCAACGGTGACTGAACCCTCATCCATCTCTGGAAAGGCAAATTTAAGGCTGTTGGTAACCAGTTCATTAATGATAAGACCTAATGGTATGGCAGTTTCCATGTTCATTTCAATATCTTCAACTTTGAAAATAGCCTCTATTGTACCCTTCTTAATTCCATAGGTGTAAAAAATATCTGAAACCAGTTTTTCAGTGTAGTCTTTAAAATTGATATGGCTTAGATCACGGGACATGTAGAGCTTTTCATGGATCATGGCCATGGATTTCACCCGGCTCTGGCTATCTTTGAGCACGTTTCTGGTTTCATCCTCCTGGACATATGATCGTTGCAGGTTTAGTAAACTGGAGATGATCTGCATGTTATTTTTCACACGGTGATGAATTTCCCGTAATAAAACTTCTTTTTCATCTAAAGAGTTTTCAAGAGATTTCTCCCTTAATTTAAGTTCAGTTATATCCTCCAGAATCAGGGCAATTCCAATTATTTTCCCTTCCTTTTTCATGGGACTATAATGTACCTTGGCAAATTTTTGATGGCCTTCCTTGTTAATGAAACCCCATTCAGTCTTTTTTAGAGATTTTCCCATTAAAATATCCTTAAAAGCTCCCAAAACCTCTTTAGCATCGATTTTAATAGATGGTATCATCTGGATCAAATTTCGACCCACAACTTCGTCTTTTTCAAATCCAAGCAATTCTAAAGTTTTTAGATTAGTTTCAATAACAGTTCCTTTTCTATCAAAAAGAGTTATTCCTTCAGCTGCAGTTTCAACCACATGCCGGTATTTCTCTTCACTATGTTTTAATTCTTTTTCAGCATTTTTACGATCAGTGATATCCCTACTATTAAACACTAACGATTCAAAATTGCCCTCTGCATCGTATACTGCTTTCCCAAGGGCTTCCACCCATAAATAACTGCCATCTGATTTTTTAACCTGGTATTCAATAGTTACAGGTTGTCTAGTTATTATTGCCTGTTGAATTACTCCACTAACTATTTCCTGATCATCCGGATGAACTAAGTCAGATAAACCTTTACCTAAAACGTCAGAGGGGTTAAAACCAGTGAATTGTTTTATTGATGGGCTGAAATAGGTTATGATCCCTTCAGAATTAATCTGGCCCACAACATCAGACATGTTATCAGTTATGAACCGAAGCTGTTCTTCACTTTCCTCAATTTGCTGAATAGCCAGATGTCTTTCGTTAATATCTTCATTGCTGGCCCTTTGACCTAAAAATTCACCTTCTTCATTGAATACTGGTTGACAGTTGTGACTAATCCAGATTTCTTCACCATCTTTCCTTATGATCCTGAATTCAATTTCTCCACCAACTCTCATTTCATTAAAATCATTTTCATGTTTTAAAAAGAGTTTTTTATCATCAGGATGGATTATTTTTACCAGTAGCTTCGGTTCTTCAATGAATTCTTCAGGGGTGTATCCAGATATGCGTTCACATGAAGGTGAAACGTATAATAGATCTCCATTGGGACTCACCCAGTACTCCCAATCATAAGTAAAGTCAGCCACAGTTTTAAACTTCTGTTCACTCTCCATCAGCTTTATTTCAAGGTTTTTACGATCATCAATATCAAAAGAGAGAATAAAAATACCTTCCGGTACTGGAAAGACACTGAGTTCAAACCATTGGCCAGTGCCATCGGGAAAGGTGAAATAAATTTCCAGGTGATGTGATGTGCGTTTTTTCATGGCACTTTCCAATATCTTGAACATTTCACTTTCCCCAATACCCGGATACACTTCCATCATGGACCGGCCGTCCAAATCTTCTTTTACCACCCTTGCGTGTCTGGTAGCAGCATCGTTTACATAGATGTACCTCCAATCATAATCGATGAGCTGACAGCCTTCCATCATGTTGTCCAGGGCATGGCGATATTTTTTCTCACTTTCCCTGAGTCTTTTTTCACTTTCTTTAATCTCGGTGATGTCCCTGGCCACCACCACCGAACCAGTGATTTCACCCTCTTTATCACGTATTGGTCCAAAACTGTAATTACCCCACCATTTTTCACCAGTATCCTTCCGTTCTATAATATATTCTGCACTGGATACTGTCTCACCCCTAAGGGCACGGGGTACCGCCCACATATCCAAGGGGGCTAAGGTCCCATTATCAAAATAAACATTCACGTAATCAGGATATTCAGAAAGAGTTTTGTAGCATTCTTCCTTGTTTTTGAACTTGTGATAGGTTGCAAAGGCTTCGTTGAATTCTATAAAGTTACCTTCTTTATCAGATATGAATACCGCATCATTCATGCTTTCTATTACAGCTTCAAGTTTGGCTTCACTCCCACCTAACTTTTCTTCCATCTGTTTACGTTGGGAAATATCTTCAAAGATGTTGTACACTTGATATGGTTTATATTCCCCTTCCCTGAATTTGGGAGTTGCATTTATAGTTATCCAACGGGTTTTCCTCTTTTTAGGGTTAAAAAAACCCATCACCACATTTTTAACTTTTTTTCCAGTTTTTAATGCCACCATTGCCGGGTGTTCTTCACATGGAAAATCGGATCCATCTTCATGGATACACTTCCAACGAGGATCCTTGGAATTACGGCCCTGCATTTCATTAATGGTCAGGCCCAATATCTCCTCTGCTGCAGGATTGGCAGATAGGATTTCCCCATTTTTATCCTGGTATACCACTCCCTGATCCATGGTTTCGAAAAGGTTACGATAATTCTTTTCACTTTCTTTTAACTCTTCTTGCATTTTATTTCTATAAATAGCGAGTTCAATAGAATATTTAAGTTCTATAGTATTATAGGGCTTTGTTAAATATCCATAAGGTTCGGTGAGTTTGGCTCTTTCAATGGTAGATTCTTCAGGATGAGCTGTTAAAAATATAACTGGTATGTTAAACTTTTTAATCTCAAGAGCAGCATCAATACCATCAGTTTTCCCTTTTAAAATTATATCCATCAAAATAAGATCAGGCTTTATTTCTAAGGCCTTCTTAACAGCTTCTTCGCCATTGGAAGCAACATATGGGACCTCATATCCAAAAGATTCCAGTGTACGTTTAATATCCAGGGCTTCTATGCTTTCATCCTCAACCAGGAGAATTTTGTCTGCCAATGGAATAACCCCCCCCCCCCCACTGTAATTTATATTTAATGTTTATGAATGAAACCAAATAATGCTTCCCATGATCATTTTCCCAGTTTCCAGGTTAAAAAAACTATAAAAATTTGGTATTGATTTTAACCTAGATGGTTTTCTATTTCTTCTGGATCAAAACGTAGGATAATCAGCCGGGTATTACCCCTTACGCCCTTACCTGTGAATTGGGTGTCAATTATCCTCAAGAATTCCAGTTTCTTAAGAGCCCGGTCAAATGATGCGTAGCTTGAAGATTTCCACCCTTCTTTAAGACCCTCTTCCTTAAGTAGATTGAAAAGGTTCCCTGCAGTGGGATGATCCTCCTCTGCTTTAATTATTGCCTTCAACAGGTTTTTTTCATCCCCCGACAACTTAGTTACAGTATCCTGAAGGTGATGGGAGTCAAAATCCTGCATTGCTCGCTCCAAATGTTCCTTCTGGATGTTCCGGGAGGCATCAGCCTCGGCAAAATTTCCACTGGTGCGCAAAAGATCAATTCCCACCCTCAAATCGCCAGTAGAGAGCGTGGCCTCGGTGATTTCATCCAGAAGTTCTTCGGATAATACTGATGGATAAAAACCAACCCTCACCCGGTCATTCAGTATGTCTTTTACCTCCGGGAAGGTGTAGGGATCAAAGATCACTTCCTGAGGGATGAAAACAGAGCTAACATTCTTATCCAGCATGTAACGGAATTCTATGTCGGATATTATGGCAAAAACCCCAGTTCTAACCCCCGGAAATACCTCATGAGCCCGGAGTATGTCGTAAAGTATCTGGTTGGCATTTTTACTGTAAAAAAGGTGGTTGATATCATCCAGGGCCACCACCAGGGCCTTTCCCTCGTTGGACAGTTTTTTCATTATTTCCCCGTAGATACGTGAAAATGGAACACCAGTTTCTGGAGGAATATGACCGAAGATGTGCTGGTATATCTGGGAGAAAATATTGAAACGAGTGTTGTAAAGTTGGCAGTTGACATAGGCACAGACCAGTTTCTCGGACCTGCCCTCCACCATCTCAAAAATTTTACGGATAGCAGTGGTTTTACCAGTGGCAGGAGAACCCAAAACCACACTGTTAACCGGTTTACCTCCCTTTAATGCCGGTCGAAGGCACAGGGCCAGGGCTTCCATCTGGGATTCCCTATGGAGATAGTTTTCAGGAATGTAATCCGGATTAAAAGCAGCAATATTCTTGAAAAGAGTCTCTTCACCCATTAAAATATCCTCAACACGACCGGTCATGATTTTACCCCATTTTTTTACTTTATTGCCCTTTAAATAAACTCATAATAGTTATGGTTATATTTTCTTAATTTTAGAGATGATTATTTTAAATTCAAATCTGGATTTCCTGCAGGTATTCTGGATCCACATCCTCCACACCCTTAACTTTCTCCCCGGTGGAAATATTAAAAAACTTAATATCCGAGTTACTGGCAGCCCATTTAACCAGTTTTTTGGCCCATTTCAACTTTTTCTCCTTTATCGTGTCTGCAGGACCATCCTCCTGGTCCGGTCGAGAGTAGTGGGTGACTGTTTTCCCAAAATCCATTCCTGACAAAATGATAATCCGTGCTCCCAGGGCCATGGCCAGGAAAACACAACGATCACCATCGGTGAATCCTCCAAAGTTATGGACACTGGCCAGTGGTTCGCTTTGAGTGGTTCCCAGAACATTCACCAGTTGAGGAGTGTATTTTTCTATCTGTTCCAGGTTGTTTCCATGGGCATGGACCACCAGGAGGGAACCATTCTGGTTAGCACCCATAATATCATCCATTCGCCCATCAAGGTCAGTTACTATAATATCTGGTATAATACTCTCCTCTAACAGGGCAGTGGTTGCCCCGTCAGCAGCTATGAGGGTGAATTCATCCAGATCCACCTTTTTGAGATCCGCTAGATTGGGCTTTAGAGAGGGACCAGCACCGAAAACAATGACCTTTTCCTTAATTTTAATATCCTGAGGAGTTAAAGCACCAATATCATCTATTATATTGTTTAATATTTCTGCAGATAATTCATCATCCTTTCTTTTGAAATCGAAGTCTTCCAGGATTGATTGGTACCATTGCATCCAGAGGGTCAGTTCCATATATAAGGTATATCCCATTATATAGATAATATAACTTTGGAGGATATTTTTAAATTGGAGTTGAACAAGATGGATGAAACTTTACTGATGATTCCGGGACCCACCCGTGTGGCCCCCAGGGTCCTGAAGGCCATGTCAGAAAACATTATAAATCATAGAAGCGCCCTTTTCGGTGAAATTCTCACCGAAACCAACCAGATGATGTCTGAAGTGTTCCAGACTGAAAATCAGTCTTACCTTATTACTGGCTCCGGAACTGCAGCCATGGAAGCCGCCCTGGCCAACACCATCAGTAAGGGAGACCGTGTTTTAAACATCGTCGGGGGTAAATTCGGACAGAGATTCATGCAGATCACCGAAACCCATAAAGGTATTCCAGTGCAGCTGGAAGTGGAATGGGGGCATGGTGTGAACCCTGATGATGTGCGTTACATTATGGAAGAGGAAGAAGATATTAAAGCAGTGACCATTGTGCACAACGAAACCTCCACTGGTGTAACTAACCCCATCGATGAAGTGGGTAAGATCATGCAGGACTACGATGCCCTGTACATTGTGGACACTGTATCCAGCCTGGGTGGGGATGATGTGTTCGTGGATGGATACGGAATCGATATATGTGTCACTGGCTCCCAGAAGTGTCTGGCTGCACCTCCAGGTATGGCTGCCATTACCCTCAGTGATGATGCCTGGGATGTGGTGGATAAAACTGATAATCAGACTTACTACCTTAACCTGAAAAAATACAAAAAGAGTGGAGATGCAACACCACCAGAAACACCCTACACCCCTGCAGTTTCATTAATCTACGCCATGCAGGAAGCTCTAAGAGTTATAATGGAGGAAGGTTTAGAAGAAAGAGTTTTAAGACATAAACTCGCCGCTAAAGCCACCCAGAATGGTGTTACTGCCCTGGGATTGGATTTATTCGCCCAGAATGAGGTTTCCAGTAACACAGTAACCTCAGTTAAAATGCCAGAGGGAATAACTGATAAAGAGTTAAGGGGAACCATGAGGGAACGTTACCGGATTGAACTGGCCGGAGGTCAGGACCATCTTAAGGGTAATGTGTTCCGTATCGGTCACATGGGTAATGTAACCCACCGGGAGATAATCAGCACCATCGCTGCCCTGGAAATGACCCTGCAAGGACTTGGATTGGATTTAGAGATTGGAGAAGGTGTGGCTGCTGTGGCGGACACTTATCTAACTGAATAATCGACAATCAATCCCTATTTTTTTTATTTTTATAGATTCAAATAAAATTTTTATATGAATTTTTTTTTATAAATGCAGTTTTATTTACTCTAAATTTTAATTCTAAATTTCATCCACCCCAAAAGAATCTATTTAAAAATAGAAAAGATTAGGGAGGGATAAAAAAAATGATCAAAAAATCTTATTTTTTTGATAACCTTCCTAATAACTTTTTTAGATAACATCTCGAATAACCCAGACAACCGTTTTAAGAAGGATTGGCCCACCATGCCTGCCAGAGTAAGTAACCTGGTCAGAGGTAGAAGGCCTTGTACTGTAATTTCCTTAGTTATTCCAAGGATCAGTCCACCTTACCCCGCACTGGGGAGATGAGGTAACTCTTGGGAACTTCAATTCCCTATTGAGATTAATTTAAAATTTATTACTTCTTTAAACTTCTTTAATCATAGTAGCTACCGTTTTTAGAAGTATAGGACCATCCATCCTCACCTGTTTCATTAAATAAACTGGTCTAAGGTAGAATTGGCGGAAGGCCTTTTTCTGAAGTTTTTTAAGCTCGTCCAAAGAACAATCCACAGTATCCAGTACTGGGGATAGTAATGTGTACTTGGACCAGTCCTTAACCCTAATTATGTTATTTTGGACAGCCTCCTGATAGAACTTAGTTCCAGGATAGGGTGTGGCCAGACTGAAAACAGCATAAGAAGGGTTGATTTCTCGGGCAAATTTAATGGTTCTTTCTATACTGCTCCGTGTGTCTCCAGGCATTCCTAGCACTACCGAGGCTATGGTACGGATGTCATTTTCCCGGGCAAGCTTAAAGGCACTTCTTATTTTGTCAATGGTGATCTGCTTGTTCACCCGGTCCAGTTGTTGCTGATCAGCTGATTCCACCCCTAAAAACATGGTTATGCAACCAGAATCGCTCATTTTATGGAGTAATGGTCCTGAAAGAGTGTCTACCCGGGCAGTGCACCCCCAGTACACATCCATATCCCTTTTTTTGATCTCTTCACATATTGCTTCCACCTGGCTGGGTTTCAGGGTGAAAGTATCATCCATGAAGGCTATCATCCCGGCATTATGGTCATTAACCAGGTGTTCCATTTCATCAACCACATTACCCGGTGATCTCATCCGGAGTCGGTTCCCATGCAGGGCAGCTGATGCGCAGAAAGAACACTGCATAGGACATCCCCGGCCAGATATCATGGTAGCAGTGTGTAGTTTCATGTTTAGAATCTTATAATGTTCCATGGGGAGGAGGTGTCTGGCAGGGAATGGTAGTTCTTCCAGGTCACTGATTAATGGCCGTGGAGGGGTAACTCCCCCTTCATAGGCGATTCCCTGAACATTTTTAAGATCTCCCCCTTCATCCAGAGTCTCCACCAGATCCAGGAGTGTGATTTCTCCCTCACCCATTACCACAATATCCACATAATCCTTTGCTAACATTTCCTGGTAGTTGAAGGTTGGATGGTATCCTCCTAAAACCACTGTTGCATGGGGACATGTTTTTTTGGCCAGTTCCGCAGTTTGCAGAGCTTTAGCAATGGTGGGTGTCAGGGCAGTTATTGCCACCAGATCTGGGGAGATTCTTTTGATTTCAGTTTCCAGGGTTTCCCACCTCATTTCAAGGGCGGCTGCATCAATGATCTCCACATCGATATTGTTTTCTTCCAGTACTGCCGCCATATAGGCAATGCCTAATGGTGGGGCTACTAATCCTATGAATTTGTATTTAGAATTAAAGTATGGTGGGTTAATGAAAAGCACCTTCATTTAATCACCTGAAAATGTAAAATTTTCCATAAGTTCACCGGGGAGGGGGATGTCTTCATTTTTATCAACTATTATCTCTATAAGTACTGGTTTATTAAGTTTTACTGCCTCTTGCACTGCAACCAAAACATCACCAGGAGAATCTTCCATTCTGGCCTTTATATGGTAAGCATGGGCCAGTTTCATAAAATCGGGGTTCTCCAGTTCCACCTGGAATGGTCCATTGTGGTATAACTCCTGCCATTGGCGGATAATCCCCAGGGATTGGTTGTTCAAGAGACAGATGGTAATGGGCAGATCCATCTCCGCTATGGCAGCCAGTTCCTGGACGTTCATCTGGAACCCACCATCACCCACCACTACCACCACCTGCCTGGAGGGTCTGGCCAGGCTCACACCCACCGCCGCCGGGATCCCGTATCCCATGGGCCCGAATCCGCCTGAAAAGATCAATGATGATGGTTCCCTGACTTTCATGAGCAGGTTAACCCAGGTGGTATGGCTTCCAGCATCGTTAACCACAATAGAATCACCCATACCATCCAAGATCTCCTGGATGGCTCTTTGTGGTTTTAGGGGAGTGTCATCAAATTCAGTGAATACATCATGAGTTCTTTCATGTTTTTGGAGCTCTTCTAACCATTTACCAGTGTTTTTAATGGTAATTCCTTTGACTTTTTCCAGGAATTCTTTAACATCCCCCTGGAGGTTCAAATCTCCCTTTAAAACTGTCTCGTCCAGGTTAACCTGAATTACTGTACCTTTGCCTATCCCTTTCCGGGTTCTTTCGGATAACCGGCATCCCAGAGCCAGTATAAGATCTGCTTTTTCTCCTGCGAAATTAGCAGCAGGGGTGCCACGCAGACCAATCAGACCTAAAGAAAGGGGATGATCCTCACTTATAATCCCCCTAGCTGGATAAGTGGTTGTTACCGGAATTTGATTTTTTTCTGCAAATATTTCAAGATCCTCAACTGCATGGGACCATAATACACCGGCCCCAGCCAGGATCAGTGGTTTTTCTGAATTCTCGATCGGTTCCTTCAGATGATTTAAGGGGCCCCAATCAGTTTCTCTTTTAAGTTTCGCTGTTTCTCCCAACAGGGAAGGATCAATTTCTTCCTGGAGAATATCCTTGGGAAAATTAAGATGAATTGGGCCGGTTTTACCCTTTTTGAGTGTTAAAAATGCCTCTTTAATGATGGTGATTCCCTTTTGAGGGTCATCTATGAAGTGGGTCTGGAGGGTGATGGGATGAAAAACAGAGTTAACATCCACTTCCTGGAATACATTTTCACCCTTAAACTGGGAGGGTACATCACCAGTGATAACTAGTAAAGGAACTGAGTCCTTGTATGCAGTGGCAACTCCCATTACCATGTTTAACGCCCCGGGTCCTGCAGTTGCAACACATACTCCGGGTTGTGATGATGCCCGGGCATATCCATCAGCGGCATGAACGGCTCCCTGTTCATGGCGCATCAGAACATGTTTAATGGAGGATTTTTGGAGTGCCTGGTAGAATGGAAGAATTTGTTCTCCAGGGTAACCAAATATGAATTTTGTTTCCTCTTTTTCCAGTATTTTAACCAGTGCATCTGCCAATTTAATCTTGGCCGTGTTTTGCATGATTAGATTATATGGTTAGTTCCAATTAATTAAATGATGGACCCGTGGCAGTGATGATCATTTGCACCCGGAATGATCATTGAAACAATGTTCTATTGAAAAAAATTTATGACCTGGATGGACATAAAATATAGTAGGCATTAGTAATGGTGATTGATTTAGAATGGGGTTTACAGGAGGGGTTAATATTTCCAGTGATTTAGATGCTCTCTTACATGAGAACCGGTTATTCCCACCATCTGCGGATTTAATGGAAAATAGTAACATCCAGGAGTGGATGAAACGTTACGGGATTAAGGATTATGATGAACTTCTACAGCGGGCTCTTGAGGATCCGGATTGGTTCTGGGATGAGGTTGCCCGGGAACTGGAATGGTTCCAGCCCTATCAGGATGTTTTAAAGTGGGATCCTCCCCATGCAGAGTGGTTTTCCAGGGGTAAATTCAACATTGCTTATAATGCCCTGGACCGGCATGTGCAATCCTGGCGTAAAAATAAGGTGGCCTATATATGGGAGGGTGAATTGGGCCAGGTGAAGAAGTTAACCTATCATGATCTTTATGGTAAGGTTAACCAGATGGCTAATGCCCTCCGGGGTCTGGGTGTTGGGAAGGGGGATCGTGTGGCTATTTACTTGCCCATGATACTGGAGTTGCCCATTGCCATGCTGGCCTGTGCCAAGATCGGAGCGGTGCACAGTGTGGTTTTCTCCGGGTTCTGGGCCAAAGCATTCCATGAAAGGGCCAATGATGCCGAGGTGAAAGTGGCTATAACTGTGGATGGATTTTATCGCCGGGGAAAGGTCATACCCCTGAAAGAGAATGTGGATCAGGTTTTAGATGATATTCCTTCCCTTGAAAAACTGATTGTGGTACGTCATGCAGAGTGCCCGGTGGAGATGAAAGCAGGTCGGGATTTATGGTGGGATGAAGTAATTCGTGATCAGGAAAGGGAATGTCCCGCTGAAGTAATGGACTCAGAAGACCCCTTATTTATTTTATACACCTCTGGAACCACTGGTAAACCTAAGGGAGTGGTTCATGTCCATGGTGGCTACGCTGTTGGTATTTATACTACCTTGAAGATGGTATTTGACCTTAAAGATGAGGATATCTGGTGGTGTGCTGCGGATATAGGCTGGATAACCGGCCATAGCTACATTGTCTACGCACCCCTGCTCATGGGTGCCACCTCGGTGATGTATGAAGGTGCCCCGGATTATCCTGAACCAGATCGTATGTGGCAGATCATCGAGGAGTATGGGGTGAGTGTCTTATACACTGCCCCTACCACCATCCGTATGTTCATGAAACACGGGGAAAAATGGCCTCAGAAACATGATCTAACCTCCCTGAGACTTTTGGGTAGTGTGGGTGAGCCTATAAACCCGGAGGCCTGGATATGGTATCATAAACATATTGGCAACCGCCAGTGCCCTATTATGGATACCTGGTGGCAGACTGAGACTGGAATGCACCTCATAACACCCCTGCCCATCACCTCCCTCAAACCGGGATCAACAGTGAAACCTTTCCCCACTGTGGAGGCGGATGTGGTGGATGATGAGGGAAGATCTGTGAAAGAGGGTGGGGGTCACCTGGTTATTAAAAGTCCATGGCCGGCTATGTTCCGTACCCTCTACCATGACCCTGAACGTTACGTGGATGCTTACTGGAGTAAGTTTCCGGGGATGTATCTCAGTGGGGATGTAGCTCGTATTGATGAGGATGGTTATTTCTGGATACAGGGCCGTGAAGATGATGTTTTAAATGTTGCCGGACACCGGATAAGCACTGCTGAGGTGGAATCTGCCCTGGTGAGTTATGATGCTGTTGCTGAGGCAGCGGTGGTGGGAAAACCAGACCCAGTTAAGGGGGAAGAGATCTGCAGTTTCATCACCCTGAAAGAGGGATTCAAACCCAGCCCCAAGATGAAACACCTCCTCAGAGAACATGTACGGAAAGAGATCGGCCCGATAGCCAGTCCAGCCTGTGTTAATTTCGTTAATGATCTTCCTAAAACCCGTTCCGGTAAGATCATGCGTCGGGTGATTAAGGCCAAGGTTAAAGGGGATGATGTGGGAGATATAAGTACCCTGGCTAATCCTGAAGCTGTGGATGAACTGGATAATGCCGTTTAAAAAAAAACATTACATGAAAAAAATATGCAAAAAAAGGATTTATGCCCCAAATAGAAATTATATACTTTGAATGAGGCCTAAATCCTTTTATTTAATTTATTTATTAATTTATTCTTCTTTTTCCTGGTAACTGCCATTGTACTCCCCAGAACCTTCCACTGGGAAAACAACACCCTGGGCAATTCTTTCACCACGCCTGAGTGTGAAGGGATATTCTCCCTGGTTCACCAGTAGAAATTGCAGTGTACCATAAAAACCAGGATCACCCACTGCAGTGTGGATGCTTATGAAAGAACGCAGGAGTGTTGAACGGGGCACATACAGCATGGAATAACCTTTAGGGATTTTAATCTTCCGATCAATGGTTACACTGTAAGCGGTTTTTGGTTCCAGAGTGTAAAGGGGTGATTCCAGTCTTTCCAGTTCTGGAAGATCTTTTTCATTATCAATTAGAGATCCTGGTCCTTTCTGCCGGTAGACTTCATCCACCCGTAAGTCAATTCCAGATGGTTGAACCAGTTCTTTAAATTCAGGGAATAATTTTATGAGTTCTTTTTCACCTAACATGGGGAGATTCTCCTGCAATACATGGATATTTTAATCATTTTAATTACTTATTAGTGGGAATTTATTTGATAGGTTGGGATTCAACACTTAAAAATATGACATATGGAATATACTTGGAAAAAAATTGACAGTATGGATAATATTGAATTAATCCCAAAACTACTTCTTAACACATTGAATTTGCTTAAAATATTTCTTCCATTCAAAATCAGATCATTACAACAAATAAAGATAAAAAAATAATAAATATTTGATTAAGAGGTGGATTCGCCGCCTAAAAGTTTATTAGTCACCATCCCATCAACCCCCATTTTCAAAACAAACTTCATGTCCACTAGAGTGTCAACCACCCCAGTATATATCATCATATCGTGTTCATGGGCAGTTTCAACCATTTTTTCACTGAGATAATTATGAAATGGTAACATGTACTCTGCCCGAGCATCAAGTGCCATTTTTTCTGGATGAATGGGTTGAGCTATGAATATTATCCCGGTTTTCAATTTTTCTTCCATTAATTTGAGATTCAAAGATACATGATGATAAAAAGAGGCTACAATGACCTTTTTTACCATGTCTTCCTGTTTAATAATATCCAGAACCTCTTTTTCAATTCCGGGTTCTTTAATTTCAATTATAATACTCGGCTGATCTTTAAATTTAGATACTTTACCCAATTTAGATTTCACAAGTTTTAAAACTTCGTTGAGGGTGGGTATTGTTTCTCCATGGCCAGCATCTAATTTTTTCAACTCTAACAGTGTTTTATCCTTAACCATTCCAGTACCATTGGTGGTTCGGTCTAGAGTTGCATCATGGAAAACCACTATCTCCCCATCCCTTGACTGGCGAACATCAATTTCTACCATGTCTACTCCCACATCCAGAGCATTTCCTATTGAAAGCAGGGTGTTTTCTGGTAAGAGAAAGGAAGCACCCCGGTGAGCAATGATCTTCATGTGTATTTAATATATGCTTCCCATCAATAAGTCAGTTAGGGATCAGCTAAGTATCATTAAGGATAATATCAATTGAAAGAAAGAAAGGATCTTATTAATTGAAGGGATATTCACTTAAAATAGTTAAAGCCATTTGGAGTATTTTAAAATTATGTAAATTAAACCATTGAATAAATTATTTTATGACTTGAGACGATTAGATCATGGTGATTAAATGAAACAGGTTAAGGACCACTTTGAAAAGGAAGCAGAGATTTTTGACGAACTAATAAGAACTATAATTCCATTATACAAGGATATGGTTAATTCCCTGATTTTGGCACTTCCTTTTCACCGGAAAGAAGGGATGAAAGTTCTGGATCTTGGCTGTGGCACCGGAAACATATCCCTAGAGGTTAAAAATAGGTTTCCCAATGGACAAATAACCTGTGTGGATCTGGCAGAGAACATGATCAATATGGCCGAATCCAAACTCTCCCATTACAGTGATATAGAGTTTATCAGAGCGGATTTCCGTAACTTGGACTACCAAGAAGAATATGATGCAGTGGTATCCTCCCTGGCACTGCATCACCTCCAGAGGGAGGAACAAAAATCATTCTACCGTAGAATCAATCGCTTCTTAAAAGTGGGTGGAGTGTTTTACAATGCAGATATTGTACTGGGAAGCACTCCTTACCTGAAAGAGACCTACCTGGATAAGTGGGTGGAGTTCATGCTGGAAAATCACAGCCAGGAAGAAGTAGAAAAAATATGGTTACCCAAACATCGGGAAGAAGACTTTCCTGCACCCTTAATCAATCATATTCAGTGGTTAAAGGAGGCCGGGTTCCATGAGGTGGATGTGGTGTGGAAGTACTACATGTTCGGAGTTTATGGTGGAAAAAAGTAGATGACAACAATAAGGAATTATATAAAAAAATAGATTAGTATAAGGGATGAATAAGAGATTTAGATTAGTATAAGGGATAGATAAAGGATTTAGATTAGAATAAGAGATAAATTAATGATTAAAAGAAATAAATTAGAATAAATTAAAGATTTTTAAGAAAAAACAGCAAAATATTGGTTAATTATGGCAGATAAGTGGTTAATAAGGATTATTAATCCCCCAAAACCTGTTCAACCATCCAATCCGGGTGGAACTCCATAATATCCCCGTAACCCTGACCAACACCTAAAAAGAGTATTGGTTTATTTATAACATGACCAATGGATAGTGCTGCACCGCCTTTGGCGTCAGCATCGGCCTTGGTGAGTATGATCCCATCAACACCCACTGCGTCATCGAATTTACGGGCCTGTTCCACTGCATCGTTACCAGTAAGTGCATCCCCCACAAATATGGCTAGGTCCGGCTTTACAACCCTCTGGATCTTCTTCATTTCATCCATGAGGTTGATGTTAGTTTGCATTCTTCCAGCGGTGTCTATGAGAACCAGTTCTTTCTTCCGGGCTCTGGCGTGTTCCACTGCATCGTAGGCCACTGCCGCAGGATCAGCACCCTTCTTGTGGCGGATGATCTTCACTCCCACCTTTTCAGCATGGTGAGATATCTGTTCAATGGCCCCGGCACGGAAGGTATCTGAAGCGGCTATAACCGGAGTATAACCTTCTTTAACGTAATGATCAGCTATTTTAGAGATGGTAGTGGTTTTACCAGTTCCATTAACACCCACAAACATTACCTTAAGGGGTTCACCAGTTTCTTTGGCTTTCTGAACAAGTTCTTTTAAGTTAGGTCCATCAACAACCAGAATATCTGATATTGCTTTTTTAAGGGCATCACGGGTGAATTTGGCCACATCACTCCTTCTTTTGATCTTACGACCCACCAGATCTTCCTTGACTGTATTTATTATTTGTTCTGCCACTTCCATGGCAACATCGCCCTCCAGGAGGGCTAATTCCAGTTCAAAAAGAACATCATCAATATCTTTTTCTGATATGGTTTTGTGGGTGGCGAAGGTGAATAAACCTGAAGGTTCATCTTTAGTACCTTTTAGAGCTTCTTCCCCATCTTTACCCGGAGTAGTTGCGTCCTTCAAAAAATCAGCGCCAGATGTTTCAGAATCTTTTTCATTATCAGAAACATCTACGGATTCTCCCTCTTTGGAATCTTCATCTTCTGATTTCTTGCGGAAGAATGAAAAACGGGATTTCTTTTCCTCATCTTCTTCTTTGGGGTCTGAATCAGATTTGGCTTTTTTGGAAGTTTTATCTTTTATCCCTGAAGCAGTTTTAACCGTTTCACCTTTAGTTTTTCCTGTGGAAGATTTTTCAGTAGTTTTTACTTTTTCATCTTCCTTTAAAGCAGTTTTTGCCTTTTCTTTAGCAATTTCTTCTTCCTCTTCGGAAGATAGTTGATCAGAAATCTTTCCAATGGTTCCGGAAAACTTCTTTTTCAGAGATTCAAACAAAAAGATCCACTCCTTAAGGGAATGCTGTGGTATAAAATATTAAATATCTGGAATTTTTTGAAATGTTAAGAAATAAAAATTTAGGGTAGGGTTACCCTGGTGTGCCCTCAATTTTCTGGATGAGTTCCTCAGCTTCCGGGCTTTTCTGAGATATGATCTGGCTGATCTTCGTAAGATCGGACATCATCTTCTGCATGATGTTATCCAGTTCTTTCTTTTGCTCTTCAATGCTTTCCTTAGCATCATCTATATTTTTTTTAACCGCAGCACCGGATCCGAGACCAACAATTACTTCTTCAGTGTTCTTGATTTCGGTGATTAGAAATGAACCAGCACCAATTGGTACCAGAGTTTCAGGGGACTGTTTACCTTTAATAGCATCCAGGGTTTCCTGGGCTATGGTCAGGTCGGCTATGGTGGTTTTAAGGGTTTCCACCTGCTGGTTCAACATGTCAGCCTGTGCCTTGTAGGCGTTGAGTTCGTTTATAATCCCTTCCAGCCTTTGTCGGTCTTCCATGTTGTTCACTCCGAAGTCAGTGATTTTATCAGTGTGTCCTGAACTTCTTCAGCAGAGATTTCTTCTATCTTTTGAATGTGTATTTGATTGCGTACAATGTGATGTTTGCTACCAAATTCGGAGTATATTTTCTCCTTAATATCATCTTCACCCATGGCTTTCAGTTCCTTAGTGAATGGTTTGAACCTGTCGCCCATGATGAACTTACCTTGCACTCTAAATATTTTTGTCTTCATAATAATTCCTCAAGAAAACCTAATGATTCTTCTATTCTTGCCATTTCCGGACCGGTAGTCTTTTCTCCCACCATAACTCCATTGGAGTTAGCCACTGCGCCTGCTCCCACCAGTTTTGTTCCCTGGTTAACGGTTCCCACATCCACAGGAACCTTCATGGTTTTCTCCAGGAACTCTAATTCATCTGATGTTGCTAGTGGGTGAACCAGTACTCCTTTATTGGTGGCCACAGCCACTGATCCAGCGATTTTGAAATTAGCTATACTGCCTCTGACCACTTCAATATCCAGGGTTTCAGATACAACATCCACTGCTTCATCTGAGAGTAGTGGATTCACCATTGCCCCGTGGTCATTGGCCAGGATGATGTTACCCACTGCAGTGAGTCGGTCCGGTATCCGTTCTACTTCCAACCCAGAGTCCTTAATGGCATTTAACTCTGTGTCAAACGCATATTTGGATACTACAAATCCCCTGGAGTTTCCTACTGCAAGGGCACCGGCAAGGCTACTTCCACTGATGGGGGTTTTTATTACCGGGACCTGGAGGCATTCCTCCACAACTCCCACCATTTTTTCTCCCAGGTTAGGTGGGGCCAAAGCCACTTTATCGGTAGCTGCAATGGAAACACCAAGGTTGGGATTGCCTGCCAGATTAACTCTCCTAATCATAGGAGCTCACCTACTGAGCTAGGGTGACCAGAACGGAACCATCTTCTTCTTTGGTTGCCTTAACCTTGATCTTAGGGGGTATTTTCTGAATTCCCCTTTCCCATATTTTTTCATTTACCGATTCGTCCATTTTGACGTCTTCGGATTTCATGTGTTTCTGGATGAATTCCCTTACCACACGGGTGGCTTTAGGTGACCTTTTGGTACGGGGTGCCTTTTTTGCATCCCGAAGGGGTATAACGTAAACTCTTTCCATCTCTGTTCACTCCTCGTATTCAATATTTATACCTTTAGACTACTTCTTCTCCAGTGTCTCATCTTCGGGTGAGTTCTGACCTTACGATTGGTCTTCATCATAACCCATAGAGGCACTCGCCTGTTCTGCTTGCCTGCCTTTGCCATTCTTAACTTTTTGGCTAATGGTCTATTTCTGCTCATCTTCTCTCCATCCTATTACTCTTGATTGTGTGTGTGGTGGGAATAAATTACTAGCTGCTTCCTCACCTTCACGATTGGTTATGAGAAATCTTATTTCAATCTCATAGTCAGAATTGTTTTCCATACTGGTGGGTTCTTTCACCAGGTTGAAAAATTGTTCTGACAACTGTTTTATAGTTCTATGACCCCATCCTGCAAGGTTCAAATACTGGACACCTTTAGAATCTTCAAGGCTTTGTATTTCCATTTGATTTAGCTTAGGCACCCTATCATCTCTGCGGGTACCATCTGCCACTAAAGGATATTTCTCTGCGGCCAGTTTTAATACTTCCCGGTGCAGGTGGTTAATCCCCTGGTTGGGAAATCCATCGTGCAGGATCAAGTCCACCACTCCCTCCAGGAGATTGGGATCTGCTTCCAGGATACTGTGTTTGAAACCCAATGCGGATGCAGATTCTGCTGCTGATTTCCAGGAGGGATAAAAACCGAAATTGGCTGTTAAAAGGTCCACCTGATATCCTAAGCGTTTTAGTATGACAGCCATTAACGAGCTGTCTTTACCCCCGCTATAGAGTACCGCGGCTTTCATTTCCAAGTGATGTTAATATCTCTTTTTTGACCTGCTAGTTTGCGGAGTAACTCTTTAAGCTGCTCGTCAGTAATTTTTGACTGCACCCGGCCCATCTGGGCTAGTTGAATGAGTTGCATTTCGATTTGATCCACGAACTCGGGTTTGGTGAGACGGAGGTTAGCCAGGCGACTGCGTGCTTCAGGGGTGAGTATCTGCATCATTGCCTGTCTCTTCTGAGCTTCCATCTCCCTGCGCATTTGTTCCTGGGATTGGGCATCTGGAGATTGCTGTTGAGCCTGTTGAGCTGCTGCCTGCTGTTGCAGTTCTTCCATTCTCCTACGCCTTATTTCCTCAATATCGCTCATCTAATACCTCCCGATCCTATAAAGCATACCAATAAATGTTGATTCATTAATATTTTGCCAGTTCAGGAATATCTTTTTTTAACTCGAAGGATGCTTTGTCCATGAAAGACCTTCCAGCAGGAGTTACCACACGTCCGTCTTCTCGTTTTTCAACAAACCCGGCGTCTTCTAACTGGTGAAGGGCTGTTCGAGTTACAGAGCCACTACCTCGCCTGAATTTTTCAGGGCTGGTGCCTCTGTCCTTTTTCCCACCGTAGTAAGTTCTTAGGCTGTTAATTCCCACGGGACCATCTATGTAAACCCGGCGAAGTATGGATGCGCATCGCACATACCACCAGTCAGGGTTTTCAGGTCTTCTCTCTTTGTGAACCCCTGTTTTGACGAATGGAGTCCATTCTGGGGGGGTTATCTTTTTGTTTTCATTTAATTCCTTGGCGACTTGACTAATGAGCGAGTCGGCAGGTACATCGTAAATTGTAGTCATATTATCCTCCTAATTATCTCTTTTTTTTGAAGATTACTGCAACGTTACCTCGAAAATCAATGAGTTTAGCATTTGATTTTTCGATGATGTGGGTAATATAGTTTTCTTTCTCAGGGGATATACCCTTTGAAAATCTGAGCTTCACCACTTCTCTTTCTTTGAGTTGGCGGTTGATTTCATCCATAACACCAGAGTTAACTCCGGATTTGCCTATGTTTAGGGTGATGGTTGAAAGGGATCTATGCATCAGTTCCTTCTTGGAATGTGCGGGATTCAATTTTACTCCTCCGTTTTGCCTTTTTTTCTTTCATGTAAGGCTTTCTCATAATTTCTCCACATTCCATGCATTTTATGTTTACCATTGAATCTTTCAAACGGAGCTGACAGTTAGAACCTGGTTTCAGGAATTTATTACAGTTCCGGCAGAACCTTCCCCTCCATGAGGATGGCATTTTCAGGTTATACTTGGTGGCTATTTTTCGGGCCATTTCCACGTATCTATGGGAACGCTCAGGATGAAGAGCAAATTCTTCCTCAGCACGTTGTAAGAGGATTTCCATACGCTCTAGGGCTATTTTTATCATCCATCGCGGTCTTCTTCCCCTTCTCAACGTATATACCTCTTGTAAAACATTAGAATGCCAGAATACGGAGATCTTAAGTTCATCAGAATCTGAATTTTTAGGGGTTGATTCCTAAAAGCTGAGAATGTACTTAAGAATAATGTATTAGTTTATCTTTTTACCCCTTAAAAAGCTTTCCCTACTAAAGGTTACATGGATTCACGTAACCCCCATACACACTATCCACCTAGATATCCTGAAAAATCAATTTCACCAACAGGGAATAATTTTTTCCCTGCAATAACTTCTAAAATAAGGTTAACTGCTTCTTCAGGAGTTAAGTTGGTGGTTTCAATTTCATGTACTTTGGTGCTGTGTATCTGATGGGCTTCCCATGTGCAAATATCCAGGGCCTCTGCTTCCAGGTTTTCATGAATTTTAGTTTCTTTCCAGCCTCTTTTTTGGAGTCTTCCTTTGAGAATGCTGGGTTCAGTACGGAGGACCACCACCAGATCAGCCTGGGGGAAATAATGGGATAGGTGTCCCTCAATTATTATACCGAACTTTTCATCAGAATCAGCTCCAAGATGATCCTCTTCAAGGATCTTGTGAAGTTCTTCCTCTAAAGCCTCCATATCCACAATTTTATAGTCTTTTTCAGGGTCTAAACCGGTGTAGAGGTGTTTTTCATCTACCAGTTGGTTTACATCCACCAGTTGGTAGCCTAGTTTTTCAGCGAGAAGGCAGGAGATGGTGGTTTTACCAGTTCCAGGAGTTCCTGTGAGGATTAAAATCATTCTTCTACCACCATATTAATTAGTTTTGATTTAATAGCCATTGTTACCTATTTAGGTTCTAATAACCATTTGCGCATTATAGTTTAAACAACCATTGCACCCATTTACTCATTTCAGCTTTTCAATGAGCATCTCCGCCACTTTTTCTCCAGATAGAAGCATACCCCCAAAGATGGGACCCATACGTGGTGAACCGTGCACAGCGTTGGCTGCCATTCCAGTAACGTACATTCCAGGGTAGATTTCACCCACATTGCCCATTATGTTCTGTTCAGCTACATCAGCCCACATGGACTTTTCTCCCATGATTTTGCCGGTTTCAGTTTTAAGGGGTGCTTCCATTTTCCTTTCCAGGACCTTAACCACTTCACAGGGGTGTCCTGTGGCATCGATAACTGCCCGGGCACCGACGGTGATGGGATCTACGTGCAGACCTGCCATTTCCACCGGGCTCCAGTTGATTACCAACCCTTCCACACCTTCCCCCTTGATCATCACATCTTCAATTTCCATGAGGTTGAAGACTTTCAACCCCGCCTGGCAGGCTTTGGAGCAGATGGTGGAAGCTGATTCCACAGAATCGGCAAGGTAGTATCCTTCTTCATATTCCTGGTTTCGGATACCCATTTCATCCAGGATTCGTTTTCCTTCTTCCTGGACTACTATCTTGTTGAACATCATACCCCCACCCCACATTCCACCACCCATACTGAGTTTTTTCTCAAACAAAGCTACTTTCAGCCCTGCTTTGGCCAGGTAGTATCCGGCGGTGAGACCTGATGGGCCCCCTCCACCTATAGCCACATCCATTTCCATGTAATCCAGTAATTCTTCCATGTATCCGGCAACTATTCCCTTTGAGACTATGATATCATCCAGTTTCATTTTTCCACCTCATAGGTTGTGATTGATATTGATTTTTACAATTTTAATTATGATTTCATGACAATTGTCTATCCAACGAAATAATTCCAATTCAAGGTCTTTTACTCTTAAGGAATACTATTAATATAATTATTTCTTGATGATTAATCGTAGAACATCCTTATCTTCCATTACATGGTCCAGTCCTACTTTTTGTCCGGGGAATTTCACGGAGCTACCCCATATCTTTGCATGTCGGAAGTTTTTTAGGAAATCTCGGTGTAACTTACCGGCAACATCCTCCACAGTGGAACCTTTCCTCACAATTAAAGGATCTTCCAGGTCGGCTTTCTTACCCTGAGGCTTCAGATAAATTCGGATTAGTTTAAGATGGTCAAAGATTTCTTCTTTAAGCTCATCTATCATCATTCCCTTATCCGCAGCAATGTAGAGTGCATCCCCCATTTTTTCTTGGAGTTCTTCCAGGTAGGATGCATCTGCCAGGTCGATCTTATTCACCACCAGGAGGAGGGGGATGTATACGATACTGTTGTCCAGTGAATCTATGAAGCGATCCACAGTGACATCTTCCCTGATGAGAACATCGGCACTGTGCACACCGTACTCGTTGAGTATGGAACGGATGGTTCCATCATCCATGTGGGTAAGGGGTACTGTGGATGCAACTTTAACTCCACCTATTTTCCTGCGTTTTACAGTGACATCAGGCGCATTCTGGCTGGGCCTGATTCCAATGTTAAGGAGTTCTTCCAGGATAAGATCCTGGTGATGGGGGTTGAAAACATCCAGAACCATGACTATAAGGTCCGCATTCCGGGCCACTGAAAGGATTTCCCTTCCCCTTCCTTTTCCCTTGGAAGCTCCGGTTATTATTCCCGGAATGTCGAATATCTGTATCTGCGCTCCACGATAATCCATAACCCCGGGAATCACATCCAGGGTGGTGAACTCATAGGCCCCTATCTTGGACTGGGCATTGGTGATCTGGTTGAGTATGGTGGATTTTCCCACTGAAGGAAACCCTACCAGAACCACAGTTGAATCCCCACTCTTTTTAAGAGTGAACCCTCTCCCTTTAGTACCTGATGAACCTCTTTTTATTGATTCCTCCCTTAACTTGGAGATTTTTGCCTTTAATTTCCCAATATGATGGGAGGTTGCCTTGTTGTAAGGGGTTTTGGTGATCTCCTCTTCGATCTTGCGGATCCTGTCTTCGATGTCCATAAAGCTCACTTTAAAATAAGAATATGATTATCAAATTCCAAATTATCAATATTCTAAAAAATTTCTTATATTACTATTTGTAGTGCAATTGTCTTAAAAACTTACACTTAATTCTAGTATTGATTTTCCACTTAAAAAGGTTTTAATTAAAAATAATAAAGTGAGGGAATGGGGTTATTTAACTCACATTCCACACCATTACTTCTGATATTCCTTTAGCTGGTTCTTTGTGGGCCAGTTTAAAGTGGGTTAATCCGGCTCCCTGCATGAAGAACAATCGGGTGAACATGGAATCTTCCAGTTCCTTGTTCATGGCCACTGCAATCAGGTTGTCATCCTGTTTAATCACCAATATGGAAAATGTGCTCTGGTTGTTAACAATGGTGTCCACAGCAGTGGTTCCATCGGTAACGACAATCAGGCGATGAGGTGGGGCAATTTTGTTGGGACTGACCTGTATACCCCCAGTAACCCCTGTACCATTGATCTGGACCGTTACATTGTTTTCACCCTGGATGGTGACCACATTGTTTTCCGTGGTGGCATTGGCCTGGGCCAGGGAATAGATGTAGTTAGTGGAATTTTTACTGTCAAAGTTCCAGTTTCCAAAGTAGGACCACCAACCTGCTTTACCAACCATGTCCAGACTGGTGACGAATAGGCTGGGTGTGCTATTTGCAGGATGGGTGTATTGTAATACATTCTGGGCCTGTTCAGTGGTCAATCCGTACTGAGTAGTCATTATGTTCTGGGCTGAAGTTTTATCAGCAACCAGAATCTTGTCCATGATTTCCACAGTTTTTCCCGTGTTATTGGTGTAGTTTTCCAGGGTATTATAACCATTATCTCCACTGGAGGCCAGCATCTTAAGTATACCTGCCGAGAGGGCTTCATTATTGGTAGATAATGCTTTACCAACCCAGTATGCGCGTGCGTTGTTCTGTGAACCTCCGTCAAAGGTGACTCCTCTATCTGCCTTGGCTGCGAAGAGGTGTCCGAAATCCCACCAGGAGGTCATCACTGCATTGGATGGTGTGTTGTTCTTTACCCAGGTAAGTGTATTTACCATGGCATCATCAGTTCCAGGGATTACGGAGTTAGATATTGTGTTTGCAGAACTTACCGGGGCGAAACACACCAGCACCAATATTAAAGCCATGGCAATTGTGTGGAAGAGTGGTTTTTCTATTTGGGTTTTCAGATAATCAGCAATGAACCCTACAAAGATTCCTGCACAAAGCGCTATAGGGAGTGAAAATGCTTCCAAAAACCTTACACCCTTGGTAAAAGCGTAAGCTGTTATTAACAACCATACTGAGAAAAGAATGGCATAGTACAGGTAATTACCTCTCTTTTCAGGCGGTATAATGCTCCCCAATTCAGTTTGCTCAGGTTTAACCTCTTGTGGTTCTTCTTTTCTTCTACGTGATTTCCTTTTTGCTATTCTTTCCTTTTTAGAAACTTTGGTTTTGGTTTTAGTTTTTCCCTTGGCTTTTTTAATCCTTAAGTTCCAGAAGATCAGTAGCAGCCCCAGTATTCCAAAGGCAAATGGGAAGATTCCTCCCACATCTGCCACCACGGTGGCTGCACTTGGAATCTGCAGTTCACCTACAGATATGAATACATTAGGGTATGCACTGGTCTGTGTTGCTGCTTGAAGTTGGATTACACTTAATGGCTCGGTGAGGGAAGTGAAGAATGAATTTCCCCAGAATAAGAACATCAATACCGAGCTTAAACCCACGAATATGACCAGTGGAAGTAGGACTGGTTGTCCTAATAACCATTCCTTCTTGCTGGAGTATCCCCTCCATGATTGGAAGCTATCCATTTCAAAGATATACTTGGAGATCAGCATGTACAGTACAGTGACTCCCACCACCAGGTAGAATATATACCACCAGCCCTGCCAGGCCAGGGAGAATATTAACATTGAAATACCGGCAAAAACTGCGTATAACATTTTCTTCCGGCTTTCAGTGGTCGTGATACTAACACTGAAGAACCATACAACCAGAAGGGGTAGGATCATACCGAACATGTCGGTGTCGAAGAAACCGGCGAAGGTGTGGGAGAAATAGAAAGTAGATACTCCCACTAACACTGCGGCAGTTATACCACCATACTCATTGCTTATTCCCTTTATGAAGAAGTAGGCAGGTATGACACACAGTGAAGCTATGATAGCTGGTGTCCAGAAGCTGACCACCAGTAAGGGGAAATCTCCGAATAAATTGGCTATTTGGTAGAAGAATGCCGTGATCCATGCAATGAGGGGCGGATATTCTGCAGATCTTCCTGGAGGAAAGTATGAATGCAGGTCCCAATCTGTACCATTTATGGTGGTATCCCCTAAACGGCCGTTTTCCACGAAGTTGTTTGTTAAACGGAAGTTATAATACGAGTCCATCTCACTGAAGTAAGGGAGACCCGTATCCTCCTGGAAGTATACTTTCATCTGGTCAGGAACTCCCGGGATGTCAGCTGCCTGTGCCCGGAGGAAAAATACTAAAGAAAATAAAAGTAGGACAATTATGATTGGTTTTAATTTAGTTAAGATGTTCTTTGCGTCCATATTGTTCTTTCCCCATTTCACCTTTTTGTTGAATTAGGATTGATTTGTAAACGTGTTAGTCTATTTATCTAATATTGGGATGTTTTAACTATTTAAAGTATAAGCCTTTGGCAGTTTTAGTATTACTAGGATAGAGTCTCAACTCTTGGATTTAATAACAGATTACCCAAAAAAATTCTATAATAGGTAAAAAATGAATTAATGATAAAAAGATGAAATTTTAAGATTTTTTAAGACTTTTCATCTGCGGGTTCCTGCTTTTCTTCCAGTGAACGGGTGTAGCGACATCGTGGAAACCCACTGCATCCCACAAATTCACCGTATCTTCCCCTTCTTTTTATGAGATCCTTCCCACAGTCGGGACAGACTCCCACCACTTCATTCTGTAAAGGTTCATCACCGTCACGGCCACATTTAGGATCCATACAGGCCCTCTGTCTGGGTTTTCCAAAGGAGATCATTGGAAGGCCACATTCCTCACATTTTGTTTTAAGAACTGTAGCACCCCTGGGCATGGAGTAGGTTGATTTACAATCGGGATATGAGGTACAGCCCACAAAGCTACCGCCTTTCTGTGAGTTGATCATGATGAGGTTACCACCACATTTACACTTACCCACAATCATGCTCTCCCGGTAGGCAGCGTAGAGCTCTTCCCCAATTTTCATCTTGTTAGCATCGATATCATCCAGTATGGAACTTACTTCTGATTTGGCTTCAGTAATTATCTCATCCTTTTTAACCTCAGCCTTCATTATCCCCTCTAATTTGGTTTCAAATTCGCGGGTGAGTTCTTCACTGGTTATTTTCTCCGAGTATTTTTTGAGGGTGTCAATGAGGTGCTCACCCAACTGATTGACTGAGATCTTTTGACCTTCAACGTATTTCCGATCGTACAAGATGGATATGATATTAGCACGGGTTGATTTGGTCCCAAGACCACGTTTTTCCAGTTCACGGATGAGTGAAGCCTGATTATACCTGGCTGGAGGTTTGGTTTCCTTTTCCTCGGAGTATGCCCTGGCATCCAGGCAATCCCCCTCTTTGAGTGCAGGGAACTCATCGTTCTCCACTTTACGGTAGGGGTAATGTTCTCTCCAACCCATTTTTGCCATTCTTTTCCTGCTGAAGCTGAATTCCTGACCCCCAATATCTAGTTGGGTTTTCATGGTTTCCAGGAGACCATTCTCACCGAAAACACTGATGAACCTGTATACAATAAGTTCGTAGAGTTTCTGATAGTCTCTTCCCAGCCCTTTAGGAATCAGGCCGGTGGGGTGGATGGCAGGGTGAGCTTCATCTGTTTTTTTACCTTCACGAGGTTTGATTGGTTCCTTGAGCTTTTCAATTTGTTTTCTGAATGCAGCGTTCTTTTGAAGTTGCCCTAGTATCTTCTTATAACCAATGCTAGGTGGTAATTTTTGAGATGATGTACGGGGATAGGAGGTATATCCTTCCGCATAGAGATTCTGGGCAATGGACTGGGTTTTCTTGGGACTGAAACCAAAAACTCCGTAAGCCTCAGATTGCAGAGAACCAAGGTCAAATGGAACCGGAGGTAACTGTGGGGTTTCTTTAATACCAATTTTACTGACCCTGGCATCTTTACCCTCACAATCTGCCAGTATTTCATCCTGGACTTTTTTATCGAAGATTTTACCCTTCTTATGATCGGCAATTATATTTCCTTCGATTTTAGCCTTTATAAGCCAGTATGGTTCTGGGATGAAGCTCTGTATTTCTTTCTCCCTTTCAACCAGGATGGCTAGTGTTGGGGTTTGAACTCGGCCAGCAGATAGTTGTATGTAACGGCTGGTGGCTTTCATCACTGAATCCGTGAGGTTTTTGGATATGTTCACTCCGAAGATGAAATCCAGAACATGTCGAGCTTCCCCACTATCCACCTGATTGAAATCAAGTTCAATTGGTTCATTGTATGCTCTTAACAGGTCTTCCTTGGTAAGTGTGGAGAATTTCATACGTACCACATTATCAATACTATCCTCACCACAGGCATACTTCAAAGCATTGAATCCGATTAATGTACCTTCAATATCGTAATCGCAGGCATGTATGAACCTATCTGCATTTTTAGAGAATTTTTTAATGGCATCAATGTAATTTTTCACATACTTTTTGCTTTTATCCTTCTCATAGAGTGGCACCCACCCCACTTCAAACATACGTCCCTTTTCCTTTTTTAAGGGAGATAAAGAGTATAAATGACCTACTGCCGAAAGTACAGTGGTTTTTTTCCCACCTTCTTCTATTTCATAGTAAGGTACTTTTTTATAACTCTTCTTTACTGCTTTGCCAGGTATGGCACCAGCTATCTTTTCAGATGCCTTAGGTTTCTCGCATACTATAACTTCGTGCATGAAAATCACTTAAATAATAATAATTCAATATTTAATAATAATTATAATCTGGTTTGACCAATAACATACCATCCAATATAATCTGATATGTTGATTATAAATAATATGGTAAATTATGGTACATATTACATATATTATATAATAGTAGTTGGTAGGATAATGCCCACTGCAATATAACTAACATTATACCATCAGGTTATGATAAGAACTTGGTTGGATACTGGTAGATAGATGTGAATATAATATGTATCATTCCCATGCCTTTCAATTTCTAAAAATTCATTAAAAAATTAAAAATCTAACAGCTATTTAGGAGATTTGAATGTTAATTGGCGTTATTTCAGACACTCACATTCCAGAGAGATCCATATATATCCCGGAAAAGGTTTTTGAAATTTTTGAAAATGTAGATCTTATATTACATGCTGGAGATCTTGTTTCACTCCAGGTTAAAGATCAACTGGAAGAAATAGCACCCACCATCTGTGTTCAGGGCAATATGGATCGCTACAAGGGATTAAAACTCCCTGAAAGAGAAAAATTGGATTTGGAAGGCATCCCAATTGGTTTGGCCCATGGAGAAGTTTATCCCCGGGGAGACACTCAGCAGTTACGTTACATTGGTTTGGAGATGGGAGTGGAAGTTTTAATAACTGGTCATACCCACTGGTCCTTCATTAAGGAATTACCCGATATGTTACTGCTTAACCCTGGAAGCCCCACCGTGCCCCGACTATCAGACCCATCAGTGATGATTATAGACCTTAAAGAAAGGAAATTAGATGCTAAGATAGTTAAAATCGGGGATCCAATCTGTAAAGCACTTAATTTTAAAGGAGAAAGATTATAATGAATCAATGGAATCAAGAACATCGAAATGATGAGTATTATAAGAAAGCTAAAAAACAGGATTACCGTTCCAGAGCTTCCTTTAAACTATTACAATTAAACCGTAAATATAAAATAATCAAAAAAGGGGATTCTGTGGTTGATCTAGGGGCTGCTCCTGGCGGATGGTCCCAGGTGGCCCTGGAAGCAGCAGGTGAAGATGGTTTAGTGATTGCTGTGGATCTTAACTGGATAAAACCCTTCCCTGAAGAAAATTTCTGGGGTATAAAAGGGGATTTCACCCAGGAAGAGACTATTAACGAGATTAAACGCACCCTGCAGGGTAAGGCCCAGGTGATCATATCCGATGCTGCCCCTAAACTATCCGGGATTAAGGATCTGGATCAACTCCGAGTCATGGACCTGGCACAAACTGTACTGCAGATTAGCGACAGTGTCCTTAAATATAAAGGTAACATAATTATGAAGGTTTTCCAGGGGGAAGGCTATCCTGAACTCCTGAAGGAGGTTAAAAGAAATTTCCAAACTGTGAGAACCACCAAACCACCATCTTCACGTAAAAAAAGTGGAGAAATGTACATAGTAGGGAGAGGTTTTAGAAGAGCGGGAAAACAGAATTAGGTTATTAAAATTAAAGTTTTTTGATATACCAGTTAAGTTATCCCTAAACTGAATCAATAACTATTATATCACAAATTTGAATTTAAAAATCAAAAAAAATGGGATTTAATATAGAATATCCGGTTTAGTGAATGAATTCATCTAGATTAAATACCATCCCGTTGTTATATTCTTGATCTTATACCGGTTAAACTGGATTTAGCTTTTTCCAGTTGGACCTTGGCGGTTTCAATCCTTGCGGTCACCTCATCAGCAGGTTTACCCACTGAAATAGCACTCTCAACATCACCAATAGCGGACTGAGTTTTAATCAACTCCAATTCTGCAGTATTATAATCCTCTTTCAATTTGGTATTGGAACTTTTTTGAACCTGAATCTTAACATTATCAAATTGAGTTTTTAGACTTGAATACTCTGATCTAAGAGATACTAATTGCTCATTAGCATTATTAGAGCTAGCATCGTCCGATATGAAAGATGAAAGTGATTGGAATCCAAAGTAGGCCAGTATGGCCACTGTGGCCACTATCATCAACACCCCCATAACTGAAATAGTCATGGAAGTAACCTTGAACATTCTTAACCTTGATCTTTTCATTTATTCACCTTGGAACTGAACTTTGTTTAGTAAATTCAATAAACAAAATTTAAACAGGAATTGTATTAAATTATAGAGAGTAGAAGTTATCAGTTAATTCCCACATTCCTTGAATCAACATATTTATTTTTATTTTATAGCAGATAATTTTTTTATTATCATGTATTTCTTTCCAACGAATGTTTCTGTTTATCTATTCCTAGCTAATATATCAAAACAACTCCTTTATATAAAATACCTCACCCAATAATATTATTATAATAATTTTATAAATTATTACTATTTCTTGTTGCCCAAATTCATTTAATTAACAATATAAGTATTTGAAAGAGTTTTAAATAGATTAAAATTAGTTTAAAAGAATTTAGAAAAAATTAAAAGGTTTAAAACCAATACTGGCTTTTTTTAATAAGTTTAATATTTCATGAGAATTTTTTTATAATAGAAGATATTATAGTTAGTCGATGGAAACTTCAGCCGAATCTACAACTGACAAAACTAAAAATCCTGTGGCCAAGTTCGAGGAGTTCTTTAGTACCAAGTATAAAGACACTGTTTATGAAGCTTTGGAGAAATATCCCGAAGACAGATCAGTGTTAGTGGACTACGTAGAGCTAGAGATGTTCGACCCGGACCTGGCCGACCTGATAATCGAAAAACCAGACGAAGTAATCAAAGCCGCTTCCAAGGCCGTTCAAAACATTGACCCCCTTAGAAAAAACGCGGAGCTTCATATTCGCTTCGAAAATGTGCGTAACAACATCCCTCTACGCTTTCTGCGCAGCAAATACATAGGTAAGTTCGTAGCAGTGGATGGAATTGTACGAAAAACCGATGAAATCAGGCCCCGAATTTTAAAAGCCATTTTTGAGTGCCGTAGTTGTATGAGGCTACATGAAGTGCAGCAAAAAAGCAATTTAGTCACTGAACCCGCACTTTGCCAGGAATGCGGAGGTCGGTCATTCCGTATTCTCCAGGAAGAATCAGAGTTCATGGACACCCAAAACACCAAAGTACAGGAACCCCTGGAAAACCTCTCTGGAGGGGAACAACCCCGTCAGATCAACGTGGTACTGGAAGACGACTTGGTAGACACTGTAACCCCTGGAGACGTGGTTAGAATCACTGGAACCATGAAAACCGTTCGGGATGAGAAAACAAAACGTTTTCATAATTACATTTATGGTAACTACATCAGTGCCCTTGAACAGGAGTTCGAAGAGTTAAAGATCAGCCCGGAAGATGAGGAAAAAATCAAAGAACTGGCTGCCAATCCCGATGTTTACAATAAAATAATCAACTCCACCGCACCATCCATAAAAGGATACAGGGAAGTGAAAGAAGCAATAGCCCTACAATTATTCGGTGGATCTGCTAAAGAATTGGACGATAAGACCAGAATCAGGGGAGACATACACATACTCATTGTGGGGGATCCGGGTATAGGTAAGTCTCAGATGCTCAAGTACGTGTCTAAACTGGCCCCGCGTGGTATTTACACCAGTGGAAAGGGTACCAGTGGAGTAGGTTTAACTGCTGCGGCTGTTAGGGATGAGTTCGGTGGTTGGTCATTAGAAGCAGGTGCACTGGTCCTGGGGGATAAAGGTAATGTCTGTGTGGACGAACTGGACAAGATGCGGCCAGAAGATCGATCCGCCATCCACGAGGCCCTGGAACAACAGACCATCAGTATAGCCAAAGCCGGGATCATGGCCACTTTAAACTCACGTTGCTCAGTTTTAGCAGCAGCAAACCCCAAGTTCGGACGTTTTGACCGCTATAAATCAATAGCAGAACAAATTAATCTCCCTTCCACAATTTTATCACGTTTTGACCTCACTTTTGTAGTTGAAGATAAGCCAGATATTGAAAAAGATAGCGCACTGGCCACCCACATTCTTAACACACACCGAGATACTGCAGTACCATATGATATCGAACCCGAACTTCTCAGGAAATACATTGCTTATGCCCGGAGAAATGTCCACCCCCACTTAACCAACGAGGCCATGGATGTGCTTCGAGAGTTTTACGTAGGTATGCGTGGTGGGTCTGTTGATGAAGATTCTCCAGTGCCTATCACAGCCAGACAGCTGGAAGCTCTGGTCCGGTTAGCCGAAGCAAGCTCTAAAATTCGATTGGGAGCCGAAGTTACTCGTGAAGATGCTAAACGGGCTGTCACCCTCCAGGAGAACTGTCTCAAACAGGTAGGATACGATCCAGAGACGGGTAAAGTGGATATTGACAAGGTGGAAGGTCGTACTCCCAAGTCTGATCGAGACAAGATCAGGGTGGTGCAGGAAATTATCAAAGAACTGGAAGAAGAGTACGGCGGACGAGCACCCACCAATATACTTATAACTGAAATGCGAGATAGATATAACATGAGCGAGGAGAAGGTAGAAGACCTGATCCGTCAGTTGAAACGAAAAGGAATCATTTACGAACCCCAGCAAGGTTACCTTAGAGTTGCCTGAGTTGGAATTATGTTAAATTTTTCTTTATTTAAGTTAAATTTAGTTTAACCAGTTTTACGCGAATTTTAGTTGAAGGAGGTATCAAATATGAGCGATTATGAAGAATTACTGGATCGAGCCATTGAACAATTACCGCCACAAGCACTGGAGACCAAAAGGTTCTCAGTACCTAAGGCTTACTCAATAATCCAGGGAAACCGGACTATAATCCAGAACTTTGGAGAAATAGCCGATGCCATGAACCGGGACCCACAACACATCCTTAAATTCCTGTTAAGGGAACTGGGTACTGCTGGGAACCTGGAAGGAAACCGAGCTATTATGCAGGGAAAATTCACCCATTACCTCATTAACGAGCGGATGGAGGACTACGTGCAACGGTTCATCATGTGCCATGAGTGTAACCGGCCAGATACCAGAATAATAAGGGAAGACCGCATATTCCTTCTTAAATGTGAGGCATGCGGCGCTAAGGCTCCTCTAAAGACCCTTTAATTCCCTTTTTTTATTCTATTACTTTTTTAAACTTAGAAAAAATTTTTGTTAAATAAATATTATAGATCTAGATACTATGTTCTGTATTGAATGCGGTAAAGAAGACGAAAAACTGTTTGAAGGTCTCTGCCATTCCTGTTTTGCTGCTAATAATAAATTAATCAGCATACCCCCCGAATTAGAGGTTGAAGTTTGTGCTCACTGTTCATCCCTCCATATGGGAGATAGATGGCAGGAAACAAAACAATCAGAAGAAGATTTAGTTGCAGAGACCATAGCCAAAGCATCAGTAACTGACGTGAATGCTGATGATGTGGTGCTGGAAATAGATCTCATTAATCAAAGGGGATCCCTCCTGGAACTCCTGGTAAAAGCCAACGGGACGGTTTTAGGTGTGCCCATTGAAAGGGAATTTAAGGTTAATGTTAAAATTAATCGTAACGCCTGCCCAGAATGCAGTAAGTATGCCTCAGGATACTACGAAGCAGTCCTGCAGTTACGAGCAGACGAAAGACTCTTGAGTAATGAAGAAATCCAGACCGTGGATGGGATTATAAAAAATCTCCTTGAAAAACTCTCCCGCACCAACCGAATGGCTTACTTATCCCAAAGGTTAATGCTTAAGGAGGGAGTTGATTACTACTTCGGATCATACAAGGCTGCTCGGAAGATATCCAATGCCCTCAAAGAGCAGATGGGGGGAATGATGGGAGAATCACCCCGACTGATGGGCCGGGACAAATCTGCAGGGAAGGACCTCTATCGAATATGGATCTCCCTAAGGCTCCCCATGTTCCAGAAAGGGGACTTTCTGGCCCATGAAAATCATATAGGGCAGGTAATTGATTTGAATGGGAGAAAGATTGTTTCCATGGACCTGGGAACACTGGAGAATATATCCATATCCTGGCGCCAATATGATAATCTGGAAAAGGTGGCCAGCAGGGAAGATGTGAAAACAACCACAGTTACTTCCAAATCCCCCACAGAAATACAGTTATTACACCCTGAAACCTACCAACCCCTGGATTTACCTATGATCCTGGGATTAACTGACTTAAATATCGGGGAAGAAGTGGAAGTAATTGAAATAAAGGGAAAACTGTACATTATCCCCCCTAAAAAGGATATAATAAAAGATAATTGATAATTAGATTAATTTAATATTAAAATCACTACGATAAAACCCATGATGGTGACAACAATGGACATGGATTCTACAATGAACACTATAGAGCAAGGCGCCCTGGAAGTGGTAACTCCAGAAGAACTTAAAAGTAAACTGGAAAAAGATGAAAGAACAGCCTACATTGGATATGAACCATCAGGAAAGGTGCATCTGGGACATGCCATCACTGTGAAGAAGATGATAGACTTGCAGAAGGCAGGTTTTAAGATAAAAATTCTCCTGGCAGATCTTCATGCCTACCTCAATGGTAAGGGAAGTTTAGAGGAAATCAAAAAGATTTCCGAATACAACCAGCGTTGTTTCCGGGCTTTAGGGCTCTCTGAAGATACTGAATTCATTTTGGGCAGTAGTTTTCAGACCGGTGAAGACTATACCATGAAAGTTTACCAGTTAGCCCTTTCCACTACTTTAACCCGGGCTAAAAGGAGCATGGCCCAGATAACCAGGGATGCTGAGGACCATCAAGTGGCAGAGGTCATCTATCCCCTGATGCAGGTGGTGGATATGTTGTTTTTAGGAGTAGACCTGGCAGTGGGAGGTATGGAACAACGTAAGATCCATATGCTGGCCAGGGACAACCTGCCTAAACTGGGATTCCAGTCACCGGTGTGTATTCACACCCCCCTACTGCACGGTACTGATGGCTCGGATAAGATGTCTTCCAGTAAAGAGAACTTCATAGCCATTGATGATGAACCAGCATTGATCACTGAAAAGATCAAAAAGAGTTACTGCCCTGCAGGGGAAGTTGATGGAAATCCAGTTTTGGAGATAGCCCATCATTTCATATTCAGTGAAAGAGACACTCTGCTTATAAAACGACCCAAGAAGTTTGGGGGAAACCTGGAATTAACCCAGACAGAACTGGAACAAATGTATGGGGATGGAGAATTACATCCGCTCGATCTAAAAAATGGGGTTGCGGAGTGTTTGGCGGATATTCTAGAACCAGTACGGGATTTTCTTAAAAATTGAGAAGTAAATTATTCCATACTTGATATCCTAAAAGATTAATTATTAGTACAGGTTAAAGAGAAAATTATAAGCCGAACTATAAGAAATTAGAGGAGATTTGAATAAATAAGAGAATAATAAAATTAATTGATTTTTCATAAATATTGAGGCGATATCTATGGCAGAAGATAGAATAGAAGAAGATGTGATGGGAGAAGATATGCTGTATGAGATGCGGATTCCCCCGGGAATTACTGAAAGGATAATGGCTGAAGTCATAACCAAATTCGATTTGGAACTAAAAACCACTGATGACGGCCCTTTACTCTATGGGAAGAAAGAAAATCTGGAAAATGCCCAAGACCACATTGTAAAAGCCCTTAATCAGCGTATAAAAGAACTTGAAAAAAATGATTAAATTTTTTGAATCCTTTTTTTAGGTTTTTTGATTCTTATCAATTTTTGAATTGATCCAGTTTAGTCTATTACTTTAATTCAAATTTGTTTTTTAAATTCCATCCAAGATCTTATGTCCACTTCTCATTTTTCAGAACGAGAAACTATATGCACATACCCAGTTTAGGGGCAACGATTCTTTTTATATCATCTTGAACTTTGTTAACCCCATTGTTAGCATTAACCACCATGAAGCCATGCTGTTGAGCCAGTTTAAGGTATCTTTGACGGACACTCTCCAGGAAATCCGCATCTTCAAAACTGTCATTACCATCACATCTACTGATGGCAATTCCAACTTCCAGATCCAGTAATATTACCAGGTCCGGTTCCAGGGCATGCTGATTTATCTGAGCTATCCATTCTTCACCATTCTGGTAAGCCAGACTGGAGTAGAATGAACGGTCACTGATAACAATCCGTTTCATTTCTTCCTCTGCATGGATCTTATCCATGAGAAGCGTTCGATCCGCAGCAAAGAGAAGTGCTAATGTCCTCTGGAAACCTTCATCCTGTGCCTTAGGGTCCTGAAGCATCACCCTAATTAACCTACCCACTGGTGAATCAGTAGGTTCTCTAATGCGGGTTACGGTGAAACCACAATTTTCCAGCCATTTACCCAGACGTTCCAGTTGTGTGGATTTTCCGGAACCATCAATTCCCTCCAAACAGATGTACATAGCTTTTCCTATCCTCAAAATAACTAATAAACTTTGGGAAATTCCCAGGATCCACTCGAAAAGCAGGTGAGATTTTCACCGCCCAAAATATTTCAAACCATAATCTCATAATATTTTCATTTCCAATTTAACCAATAAAAAGAAATTATTTAAAGCGTCCTAATTTATTTAACTGAATTATAAATAATCCCGGGTAATAATAGATTTAAAATATATTTTTAATCCCCCTGAACTGTTAAATCATTATAAAATATTATTGTTTCAATTATTTAATCTGATGATGCCCGTGACTCAGTGATTGAAAATCCAAATTCTCTTATAGGTGGAGGAAGTACTAAAGAATCATGGATAATGGCGATATCATAGGTTTAATACTGGTTTATGCATACGTGATACTTTTACTGGTGATTTCCCAGAAATTGATTAAAGAACATCCTAATTTCAGTAGAAAGTTCCTGCACATCATGGTAGGGAACATCTTATTCATATTACCCCTCTTCCAATCAAGATGGGTTATGGCCCTCTTAGTGGCTGCCCCATTTATTCTCCTAACTTTTCTGATAAGCCCTTATTCCCCATTGAAGATAAAAGACAGAATATCCAGTTCCGGTCATGGTCTGGGCCTGGTTTATTATGCCATCTCCTGGACAGTTCTGGCCATTATCTTCTTTGATCAGCCCTGGATTATCGCCGTGGGCATAGCTGCCATGTCCTACGGTGATGGAATGGCCTCACTAGTTGGTGTGAAGTATGGTAAAATTAAATACAACCTCTCCGGAGACACCAAAAGCCTGGAAGGATCCCTGACCATGTTCATAGTACTCGTATGCGTATTATGGGTAGTTTTAGCCTATTATGCAGTGCCAGTTAATCCACTGGTAATAGTAGCGGTGGCAATGGTAGCCACCATCTTGGAAGGACTGACACCGAAAGGCCTGGATAACATTACAGCCTGTTTTTCAGCAGTTATAACTTATATTTTACTGACCATCTAATATTAGAGGATAATATGCGTTTTATTATTATTGACGGACTTGACGGTTCTGGGAAGAGTACTCAAGCGAAATTTATTGAAAAAAGATACATATCCCGCGGGGAGGGTGTTATTCTCAGGGAACACCCTTCTATTGACAATTCTTATGGATTAAAGGCCAAAAAGGCCCTGCTTGGCCGGGGAAAATTGAATAGAATCAAAGCTTCAATTTATTATGCTCTGGATGTTATCCGTTCTGTTAGAAAATATAAGGGTAAATCAGATAACATTATCATGGTCCGTTACCTGATGGGGTTAGCTTACCTGCCCCTTCCCCTGGCACAGCTTCTTTACAGTTTTTTCACCAGGATCCTTCCCACATCACAGTATATGTTCTTCTTAGATCTGGAAGTAGAAGAGTCCCTCAGACGAATGTCCTCCCGTGAGGAAACAGAAATGTTTGAAAACCGGGATGATCTCATTAAGGTACGGGAAAAGGCTTTGAAATTGGCCCAGGGCTGGTATATCATTAACACGGCAGGGAGTATTGGTGAAGTAAATCAAAAGATAAACGAGATTTTGGATGAATTGGATAAACCATGCTGAAATAGTATTTCAATGGATATTCTAGGTTTTTTAAGGATAATCTTTATTAAACAAACATTAAAATAATGATTTAGGAATAAAAAAAAGAATTTATTTTAAAAGATGCAGTTTAATCCACAGCCATTTCCTCAATTTGCTCTTTGGAAAGTTTCAGTATCATGTAATCCCCAATTTCGGCAATATCATCACTGGAGATTAGAACCTGTTTCCGATTGAAGGTTCCGCCCATGGAAATTACCACATTATGGATTAGGCATCCGGCTGGATCAATGATCATATCCTGTATCTTTCCTATTTCCATACCTTCCGTTGCGAGAACTACCTTTCCCTCCAAATTTTTGAATCTTTTTTCTTTAGAGGCTAGATCATCTAGTTTATCCACTTTGATCTTATTCTCCAGCACTTCCCCATTGAATTTTAGCTGAACATAGTCCCCGATAGCAGCTACGTCCTCCTCTTTAACTGCAAAATACTTTTTACTCAAGGCAGATCCTGTGGCTATGAATATCTGTTCAACCATGCATTTTTTTATTGTAACAGCCAGGTCTTCCACCTTTCCCACTTCCTTGGCACCAATATCTATAACCTTCATTCCAATAAAGTCACTGACTCTCATTTTTTACACCCACTTCCATATTTTTTAATATTTTTTATCTTCTTAATGATATAATAGATTATGGGTATTATTCTTATATGGTATTTTTTTCACTGTTTAATGACGGTTAAGGGATTTTATAAAATTAGAAGGAGTGATGGTAATTTTAAATGTTCAAACAATGGGATATACTCCCAAATATAACATCCCATAAATTGCCTTTACCGTTCTTACACATAAAAAAATAAGTGCAATTCTCAACATAATAGTTATGGAAAATCTTTCATATTTCGTAGATTATGTCTTTAGGGGTTATCTAATGATGGGGAAAGACAAACTGGTAGAAAGAATAGAAGAGACAGAACTGGAAAAAACACAGATTGAAAAGGATGTATGGGAGAAACATATCTATTTAGACGAAAACAAAGTTCTTATTATTGGTTATGAAGAGGAAGAATCATTTGATGAACAGAAACCAGGTGAAGAAACCGTTAGGAATTATTATTGGTATTGGGAGCTCCGGGAAACTGAAAGCTGGGATGTTTTATTCGATAATCATGATAAAGAGTTCAATTTTTGTGAATCAGTTTTAGGTGAGTTCACTGACCAGGACCGTGTGGAAGATATGGTGGGAGATATTGAAGAAGAAGATGTGTGCACCTGGAGTGAACAGGACTGGATTGAGGATATTTCTGAAGACATAGCCGAAGAGGCAATTGAATGGTTAGAAAATCTTAAAAAATGAGTTTATTACCAGTTGGTTACTTTCAAAAATAATTGTTCTTAGATTGTGCAAAAAAATATAATTCTAATTCCTAATCCAAAAAATAACTTTCAATTAAAAAAAAAAATGGAAGATTATCCAAAAAAGAAAAAAAATATTTAATTTTTTTAATCTTCACTAGCTTCAAACTCTTCCATTTCACTCTTATCAAATTCGCATCTAATCAATGATCCGAAAACTCCTCCTACTGCAGCAATAACAATTTCAAGCACTAAATAAATGAGACATGTGCTGATTATGCTAACCAGGTAGTCTCCGTATCCTTGCAGATACATCATTGAAATTAGGATTCCATTAACTATTACCCCTCCAATCAAACCCAGTATAGCTCCATTAATAGCTCCATTCTTTTCTGTTTCATTTATAATGAAGCCAACTGCAATTCCAGCCAGTAAAAAGGTGGGTAATACTAAAGTTATTCCGGAAATAATGTCTGAAATTACATAGAGTGTTAAAACCATTGCCACTCCAATTGCTACCGGTCTCCATTTCAAAATCTCTTTAATCACACTATCCACTCCTGATTTTAAAGTATTCATATTAAATTTACAACCCTCAAAAAAAGATGGATATTTGAATGTTGGTCTTCAAATCACTAAACATATTTTTGAGGTGATATTACACTAAGAGTTAACCCTGACTAAGTTTTCAAGTAACTGATTCAAGCACATAGATGAAATGAAGGGAAAATACTCCCCATAGGCGAAATTAAGTTTATTAAGATCATTGAAATTCTTTAAAGTAACCACCTCGAATGCATTTTATTCATTTATATCTCCGAATTCGTCTTTTTACGAAATCCACATCAATCCTTTTAGGAAGATTGTTTAAATAATTATTCCAAATTTTCTACCAATTTCTCTCAAATTGCGCCCAGATTAGGTCAATACTAAAAAGGAAAATAACAAATTCCATCCTCCCCTTGAATAAAAATAAATTAATATTTTTTTTGGAATTCAAACAAGTTGTGGATGTGCCAACCCATATTATAACTTATTTTATAACAATGAATAGTGGTCGAAACACTGGGAGTTATCCATTCTAAGGACCATCTTTCCGGTTTTTGCCACGTCTTTTCATGATTATGAAATATACAACCGCCACAATAATGATTCCAGTGACAATGTTACTCATATAAGCTATTTTATCTTCCAGAATCAGGTAAATATTTCCCGCAAACCAGGCCAGCATTCCCCAGCCAAAAATTTGCACTGCAGAACCCAGGAATGTGGTGATGATGTATTTTTTAAGGTCATACCTGATTAAGCCACAGAAAAGGTTGATGGCTATGCTGGGGATCACTGGAAAACAACGGGCCAGGAACATGAAGATGTCATCATAACGACTATCCTTGAACTTTTTTTCCACATCCAAGACATCATTAACTGAAACTCCCAAATATTTGCTGGTTCGTTCGATGAATGGTGTTCCCAGTTTATAGGCCAGAGTATAGTAAACAAAGGATCCCAGGGTAATCCCTAGTGAGGCAGGGATCACAATTTTCACCAGCAAAGTCCACACTGCAGGCAATGAAAAGCTGGTTCCCTTCAGGATGATGAAAGTGGAACTTAAAACTATTAAACTGGCAGGGATGGGAACAATTATCTGTTCCAGAATACAGCCTAAGAACACTGCCCAGGATACATTGCTGATAATGAAAGATTCTGAAATACTGATTATCTCTCTAAACATACTAACCTCTGATTACCTGATTCTCCTGATGTATTTTTAACATTACTATTGATTGATTGGGTTCTTGATGAATTCTACTCTTAATTAATTTTATTCCCGTTTTTGTATAATATTAGTATGCCCAAGAACATTAAAATACCAAAAAACAGTTGAGTGGCTTCTAAAGACTCTCCCAGAATAATAAATGCAACTACTGCTCCGAAGAGGGAGCTGGTGGAGAATATGGATCCGGTTCGGGTGGATCCTATTTCACGGATGGCAATGTAGGTGAGAACTATTGAAAAACTCATACAACCTAAACCAATGAACAGCAACACCGGGACCATGTTTAAGGGAAGTGTGAAGTTTAATCCCAGGAAAATGCTTATTAAAAATAAGATTAACCCTCCAATTCCACATTTAAGACTGGTGAGGAGAAATATATCCCTCTTGTTACTTAAGAATTTGGTTAGAGTTGTATCCATACTCCAAAAGAAACATGCTGAAACCACCAGGAGGCTCCCTACTAAACTCTGGTCAAAAGTCAAATCCTGTAAGTTATTGGTGCTCAGGAATATGGCCCCTATGAGTAAAAAAATAAATCCAACGATGTCTTTGGCCTTAACCTTTTCCTTTAAGAAGAATATGCCCAGGAGAATAATGAACAGTATTTCAACATTGGTTAAAAGAGCAGCGTTAACAGCGGTTATCTGATTTAAACCAGTTAAATACAATACAGGGGCAATTACGGTCCCAAATATGGCTGTTAAAAATAGGGTCAGGTAGTTTCTTCGTGAAATGTGGATTTGCACCTTGCTTTCCCGGTGGACGATTTCCAGCAAACTATGATGCAGGGGTGAAACTCTTATTAAAAATAGAAATGCACTTGCCAGAAGATAAATCAATGCGGCCAGGGCCAGGGGATGTAGGTAACCCAGTAAAATCTTATCCAGAGAAAACCAAATTCCAAATAGTAATGCAACCATTACTGCACTTAAATATCCCCAAAAACGGTTCAAAATCGCCACCTGCTTAGATTCCCCATAACTGTGAAGATAATTGTTAAACTAATTAAAGTACCTAAATCTATGCCAGTTAGTGGATTATTATAAATGATTTAAAAAGATTACATGTAAACATATTGGATGGTGACAAAATCGTGCCAATAAAAGCACTATTAAGATTATTGAAATAAAGTACTGAAATAAAGTATAAAGCTACTGAAATAAAGCTACTGAAATAAAGCTACTGAAATAAAGCTACTGAAATAAAGCTACTGAAATAAAAGCTATTCAAGTGATTATTAATAAGATGTGGGGAAATAACAGACTGTGGAGTTTTAATCATGAAAACAGCTTATTTACTGGTATTTGATGGGTTATCGGATTGGGAGCCAGGGTTGGCCTTGGCTGAGATGAATAAATCCGCTGATTATCAGGTTAAAACAGTTGGTTTCAGTCAGGACATTGCGGTTACAATGGGCGGTGTTTCCATAATCCCTGATTGTGCCCTTAATGAGATTGACTACAGTGAAGCGGCCATTCTAGTCTTACCTGGCGGTGAAATGTGGGAAAACGATCCAGTGATGGATCTCCTCCCGGTGGTGGGGAAATTCATTGACCTTAAGATACCAGTTGCTGCCATATGCGGACCCACCGTATTTTTAGCCAGACATGGATTCATAGAAAATGTGGCCCACACCAGTAACGGTAGAAACTACCTTAAAAACTTAATAGGAGAATACAGGGGCAATGATTTATATGTTAATCAGCCTTCTGTTTCCAGTGAGGGAATAATCACCGCCAATGGCATAGCTTCGGTGGAATTCGCCCGGGATATACTGGGTGAACTGAGCATTTATGATGAGAATACTTTGAAAAGATGGTATGATTTTTTTAAAACCCCAAACCTGAATGATAATCTCTGACTAAAACTAAGAATCCAGAATCTGACTGGAAAAAAGATTCATGACCTATGAAGGAGATTTAAGATTATAAACTAGATTCTAGACTATGAAAATTAGATTCCATGTTTAATCATCCTTTTTTTCATCCAGTCCCCATTTCTTTCTGAATTTTAATTTTTGCTCGGCGGTCATCCAGTGACTTCCATCACAGTAGGGTTTATTCTCAGATTTACCGCACCTGCAGAGTGTGACCCGGTTACGAGGCTCATAAATTGTACCATCAGATGATTCTACTGGTATTCCTCCCCTCACCCATATTGGACCCTGACATTTCTTCTGTTCATCATGGATAAAAACAATTGATGGTTCAAATTCCTTTTCAAAAGGCTTATCAGTTTTTTTATCCCATAATACCAGCCTTCCAGAGGGGCAGATCATGGCTTCTTCAATGGCGGTTTGCTTTGCTTCAGGATCATCAGAGCGGGCAATCAGATTACGGATTCCACCTGATCGAAGACAAAATCGGGAGTGATCACAGAATTCATGGGCATCAGTTAATCTAAGTTCCGGACCTTCGTATACCTCTGCTTTTTCAACATAAGGCTTTCTACTGGCAGTTTCAGTTCCATCAAACCCTGTTTCATTATGGGCCCCGTCACAGTATGGTTTTTCCTTGGACTCCCCACATCGACAGAGAGTATAAGTCTCCTGGGAAGGTAACTCACTTTCAACAGACAAACCTTTGGTGTGACCTGCTTCATCAGTTATTATTGTTTCTTCAAATAGAGGAACCCCTCCAGAAACAATATAGGGACCGTTTTTAACGATTTTGATCTTCATTTTATCCTTTAACTGATTATTTTTAACCATCGAAAACCCTTCTTTAATGAATTTTATATCTTTATTTAAACTTGACATCATAATTAATTACTGTATATATTTTTGCAAACTGCGCATACCCAAGTGTTTTTAATAGGTGTAAACAACTCTAAAACATCAAGTAACCATTAATAGTCAATAAGCAATTGGGGGTTTTAAACCTGGTTATAACTATATATACTTTGATTCCAGTAGTACTCATTTTAATTGTGATAATAGCCCTTTCTATGCTATGGCCCCTGGCAATCGGTGCTGCATACTCCCCCTCTTCTAAAAGAGTGGTTAGAAAAATGTTAGAAATGGCTGAAGTTCACCCTGAAGACCGGGTTTATGATCTGGGATCAGGGGATGGTCGGATAGTTATTGAAGCTGCCCGCAAATACCAAGCACAGGGTGTGGGGGTGGAAGCAGATCCCCTAAGGGTGGCCTGGTCCCGGTTAAAGATGATGAGAATGGGGCTTCGTTCACAGGTTAAAATTATCTGGGGAAACCTGTTTCACCAAAACCTCAACCATGCCACGGTAGTTACCCTGTTTCTATGGGGGAGAACCAATGAGAATTTAAAGGAGAAACTTCAAGAAGAACTCAAACCTGGAACCAGGGTGGTTTCTTATGTATGGAAATTTAAGGGATGGGAACCGGTTAAGATTGATAAAAAGGAACAGATCTTTCTTTACATAATTGGTGAAAGCGATTGTTATCCCATCCCATTTTAAAAACCAATCCCATTTTAAAAATATTCCCCAACTGAATTTAAAAAGTTCAAACCCCTAATAATAAGTATTAAACCAATTTTAACCCCATTACTACCCATATTTATGTCCATTTTTAAATTTTTAACTGAAGATCCCTGTTGAAATAATTTTAAACTATTTTTTTAAAAAAATCAAATAGGCATTAGTTGAGTTAAAAATGGAGAACCCAAAGCAAATGCTAAAAAGACTATTCCCATTCCCATTTTGATTTTTTTGGATATTTTACCGGTGTTCTCCAGGGACTGGTCTTTCAATATGGATATTGCAGAAGAAATGAAAACAACAATTGCCACTATGAGAATTATCAGATAGAACAGGTTGAATATCCCCACTAAATAGAGTACTGGGCTGGTTATGCTGGCAATGATCATGAAAAATGCTGCAATTATGGATGAAGTTCGGGTACCATAGACCAGGGGAAGGGTGGTGGCGCCTTCTTCCCTATCACCCTCCATATCCTCCATGTCCTTGACAATTTCCCGGGCCATAGTCATTAAAAAGGCATAAAAACCTAAGTAAATGGAAACCATTATCTGCCCCACGGCTATACCTCCAAAAACAAAGCAAAGCCCGGTTAAAAAGGAGATGCTCAAGTTTCCAATTAAACATTTTGTCTTAAGGTCACGGGCATAAAAAACCATTAAAATGGAACTTAAAAATGCGATCATTCCCAGTAAAAAGTTGATGGAGAATGCCAGGATTATCCCCACCAGGAATAATGAGAGGGAGTAAATAAGTGCGGTTTTTAAGGATATTCTCCCGGAGGGAATTGGTCGTTCTGGTTTGTTGATGGCATCGATTTTATGGTCAAAATAGTCATTAATACTATTCCCTGCCCCGGTTACAATGAAAACTACCACTGCTGCCATTAAAACTTCAAATGTGAATTGGCCACTGATTACTGCCATTAAGAAAATGGCTATAACCGCCATTATTGCATTTCCAGGTCTTAATATCTCTAAGTAGGGATTCATAATTATACACTCAATCCTTCAAGTTTTAGTATTCCAATTATCGGTGCATTTTTGGTTAGAATTAATTTTAAGTAAGATGTATTGGGAAATTATTTCCTATTAAAATTATATTTCCTATTATAATCTATTTGAATAGTTTTAATAAATAGCCATTATGAGTAAATAGTCATTAAAACATTGCTATTTAGGATTCTTGATAATTGATAATCCAATAATTCGGGAGAGTTAATTGATGTTATTTTTCATCATCATTTTCATCATGTTTTGCTGATTTTCTGGACATTTCCATTAGTTCCAAACGGCATTTTCCCAGTTCCCTCTTCATCAACATCAGTTTCAGCCATAAAGACACAGCTAAAGCCAGGAAAATGAACACCAGGATCAGTAAAAATCCGGTTATTATACCAGCGGCCATTGCCTGCCACAGGATGGTGAATCCGTAAACTAGGTAAAAAACCGCACCTATCACTCCTATTATGAGTGTTAGGATTATCACTATTTTCAATATCTTAAAAAGCTGTTCAGTTTCCATATTTTCGCCGAAGAATATTATTATGGATTTTAATTTATGAATTTAATTTATGGATAACTAATGATTTTAATTTATGGATTTAATGGGAGATTTGTTATAATTTTATTATGGACCTTGCCCAATAAAATACTATACCGATATTACAACTAATTATAAACAGTTATTTGAATCAGTTTATTATTTAAATCACCCCATTACCTGAGGATACATGTCTTTAAATCATATACCCGAACTTCTAGCTCCTGCAGGCTCTATTGAATCATTTAAAGCCGCAGTTAATGCTGGGGCGGATGCAGTTTACATTTCAGGTAAAAGGTTCGGTGCCCGGCAATTTGCCCGGAATTTCAGCCAGGATGAAATGGAACATGCCATAGAATACGCTCATTTACGTGGCGTTAAGGTATATGTGACTGTAAACACCCTGGTGAAGGAATCTGAACTTCCACTGGTAGCACGGAATCTTTTAGAAATTTACAGTTCAGGGGCCGATGCAATTATTGTGCAGGATCTGGGCGTTGCCCGGCTTGCCAAACAACTGGTACCTCACCTTGATCTGCACTGTTCTACCCAGATGACCATCCATAACCCGCAGGGGGTTAATTGGGCTGCTGAAAATGATTTTAAAAGGGTGGTTCTTGCCAGGGAGATGTCACTGGAAGATATCAAAAAAACTGCCAGACAAATCCCCCGTAAAATAGAACTAGAAGTATTTGCTCACGGAGCAATCTGCTATTCATATTCCGGCCAATGTCTCATTTCATCTTTCATAGGGGGCAGAAGTGGTAATCGGGGCATGTGCGCCCAACCATGCCGTAAAAAATACCAGTTAATCACTGGAAATACCGATAAATATGGGAAATACCAGGAAGGAAGAGAAATCCCCCTAAAGGATCATTACCTCCTTTCAACCAGGGATCTGGCAATTTATTCCCATCTTGACCGCATATCAGAGGCACCAGTGGATTCTATAAAAATAGAAGGTAGAATGAGACCCCCTGAGTACGTGGCCAATGTGGTTAAGGTCTACCGGGAAGCATTGGATTCTATAGCCCGGGGACAATGGAAAGTACGGGAAGAAGATGTTTCCAATCTTAAAATGTCCTTCAACAGAGGTACAACCAAGGGCTGGTTGATGGGAGCATCCTACCAGTCAATGATGGGGAGGAGTAATCCTGGTAATAGGGGTTTATACTTGGGTAAAGTGGTAAACTACGATAAAAAGAATGGCCGGACAATTTTAAAAATCAAAACTAAAGTTAATCCTGAAAAAGGAGATGGGATTCTTTTTAAACAACCCCATAATGAGGGAAAATCTGATAATTTATGGGGAACCATTCTTGAATATTCCCCAGAAGTTAAAAAAGATTATTTATCCTTAAAACTTAGAAAAAAAGTTGAAATTGGAAGTAGTGTTTATATAACCCGTAGGAAATCCCTAATTGATTGGGCTAACCATTTGGTGAGTAATCCCCAGCTACCCCACCAGATCTCCCTGGATCTTCAGATAGATTGGAACCGGGAAATGGTTCCCATTATCAAGGTTACTGCATCACCAGCCTGGCAGGATAATAATGTTGAAATTGAATTTAAAGCTGATTTTGCAATGGAAAAAGCAATTAAACAACCATTATCACAGGAGACTATTATCAAGCAGTTGAAAAAAACTGGTGGTACTCCATTCCTCATCCGGAGTATATCCCTAAATTATCCTGGAGATTTATTTACACCCATTGGTAATTTGAACCATTTAAGAAGACAGATTTTGCAGAGAATCCAGGATAAAATCCTGAAAACAAATAAACCATCTGCAAAGGATATTAAATCCATCAGGACCCAATTTTCCCAGTTAACAAAGGATTTCAATTTGGAAGAATCTGTATTGGAAGAATCTTCCCAGGAAAGGTATTCTTTGAAAAAAGAGTCAATGGCTTTGAAAGATAAGCCAATCTTTACTTTGAAAGATGGTCCCATTATTAACCAAACTGATTCTGGTGAAAAAATTTCACGGCCCATTAATCTGGCCATCTACGTGGATGGTATCCCTTCAGTGGAAGCCGCTCTTCAAGCCGGATGCCGAAGGATCTACTTCCAACCAAAAATAGAGGTAAACACTGAAGGGAAATCCCCTCATGCCTGTTTAAAACATAGTCATGATTACAAGGCTTATTTTTATAGGATGGACCTGTTAATTAGGGAAGCCGCCACCCTTTGCCAGGATTATGGATCAGATTTAGTATGGAAATGGCCGGATATTACCAGCAGAATGTTTATTTCTGGTGCAATCCATCTCCTGAATAATTTACCCCAAAAATCTATCTCCGGAGTGATGTTTGGAGGAATTGGTGCTCTATGGGCCTTGCAAAATAATTCTTACCCAGTTAACCTCCATGGTTCAGGAAGTATGAATATCTGGAACCACTTGACAGTAGAACAACTACTATCTCCCCATGTGTCATCCTTAAAAAGCATTACCCTATCGCCAGAACTTCCAAGGGAGGAGTTAAAAAAGGTGGTTTTGAAGATCCAAAGTATTGTGCCCCATTGTGAACTTGAATTCATGGTTCAGGGGAATTTAGAGGCATTGGTAAGTGAAGACTGTCTTCTTCAAGTAATGGGTGATGAAATGTTCGTTGAAAAATTCAATGACCCCCATCAGTTTCTGGGAATAAAGGATATAAAAAACAGGATATTCCCAGTGGAAATTGATGCAGAGTGCAGGACCCATATTTCAAATTCTGTGGAATTATGTCACCTTGATCACATCCCCTCTCTCCAGGATATGGGTTTTGGCCATTTGGTGATTGATTCCCGGAATAAACCAGTTGATTATGTCCTAACCATGTTGTCAACCTACCAGAAGGCCTTGGAATTAACCTCCCAGCAGGGCTCCCAGTTGGGGAAGAAATTGAACTCACTTAAAAAAAAGGTGAAAAAAATATCCAATGGAGGAATTACCAGTGGTAATTTCTTGAGGGGTGTAAATGATGATTATTAACCAAATTTTTTCATCAACATTTTATTTGCCCCTTTACTAAGAAATTCAATGCTGTTTTACAATGGCAAATTCAGCCATTGGAATACTCCCATCATTTTTAAAGCAATATAAACCAGTAATGCTGCGAATATATATTTCAGTTTTTCACCGGGGAGCCTGTGAGCTGCTTTAACTCCCAATAAAGCCATTGGGATGCTAGTTGCGGCCAAAACCAGGAATTGTAATAGGTTAACGTATCCCAGTGAATATGGGGGTAAACCAGTGGCGTTAATTCCGGTGAAGATGTAGGTTATAATTCCACCTATGGATGCGAATACAATGAAGGCCGTGGATGTTCCAATGGCCTTGTGTATGGGGAATTTCAGGAGAAGGTTAAGTAGTGGCACCATGACTACTCCCCCACCAATGCCCAGTAGTCCTGAGGAAAAGCCCCCCATAAAACCCCATAAAAGGTAGGATTGTCTGGTGTTAGAGGGGTTTTCAATTATTTCAGGATAACTGGATCCCAACATCCACAGGGCACTTCCTAAAGCCAGTAACCCAAATATGAAACTTAATATGCTAGCGGGAGTGTAACTGGAAATACTTGCACCCACCACCCCACCTATTAACCCGGTTAATCCCAGGAGGATTGCTGGACCTACCAGAACTGCCCCCCTGCGCCAGTGACCCCATGCTCCGTTCAGGGCTGTGGGTAGGATTACAGTAAGACTGGTGGCAAAAGCCATTCTAAGTGAGGTGTCTGGATCGAGACCTATAGCTGTGAAAAGGAAGTACTGGACCGGCACCATTATAAAACCTCCCCCTACCCCCAGGAGACCAGAAGCAAATCCCACAAAAGCACCGGTGGACAGAAGAATTAATATGTATACGATTAAATCCATTAAACCCCTTTCCTTATGGTTGAAACATTCCAAAAGTTATAATTATAGTCATATTATCATTTTTGTTACTTTTAAAATTTTATCCAAACCAAACCATTATTATTAAAAACAAAATAAATAATAAATATTTAATCAATGATAATTTTTCAGTTAATTATAATCATACCCCTTCAATTATTTGATTCCCCCTACCAGATTTTAAACAATTTAAACAATCTTTATATCCGGAGGAACATAGTAAAAAGTTAGTCAAGTACAAATATCAGGTTAATTAATAGTAGTCATTTAAGTAAGTGTAAAAGTACGGTGGTATATTGGATTTACGTGATATCAAAGGCATAGGTGATAAGTTAGCCTCCCGGATCATTAACCATTTCGGTAGTCAGGAAGAATTCCTCCAGGCTGCAGGCAACTACGATGTTTACCGCCTGGCAAGTATGGAAGGGGTTAGCCAACGCCGTGCAGTGGAGATCATCAATGCTGTTCTGGGAAATCCAACTGAAGAGTTTCTAAAAACTGAAAGAGCTGTTCAAATCTATGAAGAAATAATTCAGTCCATATTAAAGTATGCCAACACAGAATATGCTAAAAATCGAGTTCTACTCCTGAGTCCGGGTAAAAACAAAGCGAAGATTCAAGAAAATCTTAACATGGTTATGGCTGCTAAAGAAAAAGTAGCCCAACTTCCTCGAGATGATCTTAAAGCCCTGTTTAGAAATGTAAATCCTAGCAGCACTTCCAAACCAAGATATGATACTTCAAAAGCAATACTGGTAGAGTCTAATGAAGATTATACCCGTTTAATGGATCGTCAGCTTAATCAACACGCCCAAATACTCAATATCCAGGAAGTGGGGAGTCTGGATGAATTTGAACTGGTGGTGTACATCTACCGTGAGGGTATTTTGGAACTGGATGAAACATCCAACCTGGTCATGGTTAACTGTGACTCAGAAGATCTGGAGATCATTCCCGAAATAGTTTTATCTTATTATCATAAAAATCAGGCTCTTCTGGAAAATATTCTAAAAATCAGGCAAATACTGCAGTATCCATCTGTTTTGGGGGATGTTTTAAGGATAATGGATTCAATTGAAAATTCTCCTATTGATGAAAAAGTGTTTGACACCGCTGTGAACCAGGCTAAGGACCATGCTGATAGGAAACTGGAAGAAGCCATTAAAAAGGTTGATCTTTCGGGTGAGGAAGTCTTAGACCTTTTGAATAAGGGCATGTCTCCAAAAATTCAGGAAATCTTTGATGAAATCCTTAAAGAAGCAGTTAAAAAAATTAAAGAATATACTGGAATAAGTTTCGATCCTTTTATTCAGAAATATCCTCTTGAAATAGATGAACAGGAACTGGAAAGAGTTAAAAAACGAGAAGTTGGTAAAAAAGAGGTTAAAGCCTTTGAAGAGAGAGTTAAGGTGGCATCTCAACTGCAACTACTCAAGGGTGATGTAGAAATGGAAATACAAGAAGTGCTGGAATTTGATTATCAGTTCACCCTGGGATGTTTCGCCTTTTATCATGATTTACGCCCACCCCAAATGGGTGATGGGTTCCGCTTCAAGGAAGGATTGCACTTGAATTTAGCAAGGGAAGATCCTTCCAGGGTGCAGAGGATCAATTATTCCCTGGAATCCCCAGATAATGTGGTTCTCCTCACCGGGGCCAACAGTGGAGGTAAAACCACCCTCCTGGAGACCCTGGCCCAGATCAGTATCATGAGCCATATGGGATTACCTGTGTGCGCCAGAGAGGCCCAGGTGAAACTGATTGATGAACTATACTTCTTCAGTAAAAAACGTTCCCTTGATGCTGGGGCTTTTGAATCATTCCTGAGCACTTTCATGCCAATTGTGGTTCGTGAAGAAGATAAATTAATTCTCCTGGATGAATTGGAAGCCATAACTGAACTGGAAGCTGCAGTGAAAATTATTTCTAGCTTTATAGATTTCATACAGGATTCAAAATCCTTTGCAATCATTGTAACCCACATGGCCAGAGAAATACTTAAAACCACCAATGTAAGGGTGGATGGTATTGAGGCCCAGGGATTGGATGATGAATATAACCTGATTGTGGATCGTACCCCCAGGATGAACTACTTCGCCAGAAGCACCCCCGAACTGATACTGAGAATGGTTCACCAGAGATCAGATGGTAAGTTAAAGGATATCTATGGGAAAATGCTGGAAAGATTCTAGTGGTAAGTTAATATCTTAATAAACAAGATAATCCTTGAGATTATAGATTATAATAGTTCAGAAGAAAAAAAGGATTATTAGAAGAATAATATTAAAGAACGCCTTAAATATAAACTCCTGATCCCACCAGATAAGTTTGATTCTGGTAATTTGCCCTTTTTATATAGGTTATCTTAATTGAAGGTGTTATTTCACCCGGTTTGGGCCACATATATTCCACCCATCCACTTCCGTTTATGGCGGCTTTAATGAAGAGCTGGCCAATGGGTTTTCCATCAGAATCAACCAGATCCGTCATGTTCTTACCCTCACCACTTGGATCTGGCGGGTAAACCACCCGAATCCCATCTAACCCCCATACAAAAACATAACTGTCATTGTGAACCCATGATGAACTGCGAAGCTCTGGAAATGCGTTTTCACCCTTTTCTTCAATGAGTTGAACTGCCTGATCCACCAGGGTGACCAGTTCAGTTTTTTGCTTATTTTCAAATTGTCCCTGGAAAAATAGGCCTGCCACAACCACTAAAACCATGGAAATAACAACGACTAATTTAGTTTTATTCATTTAAAACCCCCACACATAATTACTCCTTAAATCCCTGGACACATTGGCCCCCTTTCCATCTGATTATCCATAAGTTATTTCTCTAATTTTTTCTTTATATAAATATGAATTGAGTTTGAAATTTTATAATTCTATTTTGTGAGTTTTATATCTAAATGTATAAAACTATAGGTTAGTCTAATTCACTTACTTTGAGTTTCAATACCCTAAATTAAATCAGCTAAAACAACAATACTATAATACATAACCTGTTTTTGATAACATATCACATATTAGGCCGGAGTGTTGGTCAATGAGTTCCATCCTTGATCTGGAAAAAATGGAGAAATATCTCCTAGAAACTGATGAATCATCCTATGATCTTCTTAAACAGATTTATCACACCCATTATGGGATTGGAACCCAGATAATCCCTGATTCATTCATATCCAAAACTCAGAAGTATTTTGGGGGTCGGGATTCTGAGGGTAACCTTGTTGAATCAGAGGAGGATGTTCTCGGCCGGATCAAACAACAGAAAATAATTAAAATCCGCAATAAGTGGACTGGTGAAGAGGCTCTTTTTAATTCTTTACGGGCAGATAGGCCAGGAATAAGAAAAAACTACCAGGATAAGGAAATAAATTATTTGAAAAAACTTATATCCAGCTCAAAAAAAGATTGTGACTTCTGTAAGTCCATTCAGCACACTCCTGAGGATTCTTTCGGCAGAATACAGGGAGAACATTCCATAACTGCAGCCAATATAGCAAAATATGATGTTTGGAGCAGTTTAGTTATATTTAATAATCATAACCCCCTTGAATTTAATCTGGAGGAATTCAGGGATTATCTAAAAACAAGTTTTTCCTGGTTTAAACAGGTACACCAGGACCATCAATTCTATAAATATCCATTCTTTGTTTGGAATTGTCTGCCCAGGGCCGGGGCCTCCCAAGTCCATGGCCACTGCCAGATACTGATGGGTGATGAACCTTACTCCCGGGTGAAAAATCTGGTAAATGCAGCCATGAATTACAGTAGAGAAACTGGTTCTCTCTACTTCCAGGACATGTATAAAGTGCACCAAATATTGGGACTTTCTGGAAAGCAGGGAAAAGTCCGATTTTTCTGTAATTTAACCCCTGTGAAAGAGAAAGAAGTTATGATTATATCACACCAGAACCCATTCTTAAATAAAACTGTAAATGAAACTATTTTTAAGATTGTCCGGTGTTTCATAGATGACCTGGAAGTTTATAGTTTCAACCTGTCAATATCCTGCCCAGCAATGGATAATAAGGAGGAATTTCCCTACATTATCCGGATGGTGGACCGAGGCAGTTTACTGAAGAACACTGCCGACATTGGTGGAATGGAACTCTACGGAAGTGTAGTGGTAGCGGATGATCCCTACAAGGTGATTGAATCTTTAAACAATGATTTGATTTAAAATAATGGATTGAATAGAAGAAAATCAAATCTAAAAAAAAGATTGGATTTAAAATGAGTTTAAAAAAGGATTGGATTTAAAATGAGTTTAAAAAAGGATTTGATTTAAAAGAAGGATGAATTTAAAATAAATGAGTTTTAATAGGGATTGAATTTTAAAAAGGGTATAAATACAATTCCCAGGGAATAATTGTTAGTGAAAGGGAGTGGTTCGGTGACCAAGTATCTTTTTGATAATTTAAAACATCTCGAGACATTCAAATATGACAGTTCCACTGCTATTGTGACTGATATTGATGGAACTATCAGTGAAATAGCCCCCACCCCTACTGAAGCACTGGTAACAGACTCCATGAGAGAGGAACTGGTTAAACTCCATAGAAAATTCTCGTTAGTGGCAGTGGTTAGTGGCAGGTCCGTTCTAAATGCCCGTGAAATGGTGGATGTGGACGGACTCCTCTATGTAGGTAACCACGGGATGGAATTTTTGGAAAATGGTAAGATCTCCCTCTATCCCGAAGTGGAGAAATATCTCCCCCAAATGAAACAGGCCGGCCAAAAACTTCAAAAAGGTGACTTATCACATATTGATGGTTTACTATTTGAAGATAAGGGAATTTGCTTTTCCGTACATTACCGTTTAGCCTCACAATCTGAAAATGTTCGTGGGAAAATATTACACAACATTAAAAACGATCCTGACTGTGAAAAACTCAAAATATCAGAAGGACGCCAGTTAGTTGAACTTAAACCACCGTTAAGCTGTGATAAAGGCACTATTTTAGAAAATATTATCCAAGAATACAATCTAAAAAAGATTATTTATTTAGGAGACGATATAACTGATTTGGATGCGTTCAAAAGATTAAAGGTTCTTGAAAATCAGGGAGAACTTAGGGGGGCAGGTGTTTTGGTATGCTCAAGTGAGATACCACATGATGTTAAAAAAGGTTCATCCTACTATGTCAATGGCGTGGATGAGGTTCTTAAATTTTTTCAATGGCTTTCAAACTAATTAAGCTGTTATAATAGTCTAAAAAACTGATTAAGGGCTAAATTAAGGGTTAAATAGATAATTGTATTTATGATGAAAAATACAATAATAGTTATGATAAAGGCAGTGTTAATGGCCGGAGGTAAGGGGAGCAGAATCCGTCCCCTGACTTTATCCCGACCGAAACCAATGATCCCCGTGGCCAACAGACCAATGATTGAATACATTGTGGACAGAATAAAGAAATCTGGTTGTAATGACTTAGTGGTTACCTTAAGCTACCTTAAAAATCAGATCAAATCTTTGCTCAGTGAGAAATATCCCGAAATGAATATTAATTATTCTGTTGAAAATAGTCCTTTGGGAACTGCAGGAGGAGTTAAAAAAGCAGCCCAGCATATAAAGGATACATTTTTTGTTTTAAGTGGGGATGTGCTGGTTGATGTAGATTTAAATAAATTACTGGAATTCCACCAGAGGAAAAAGGCACTAGCCACGGTGGTGTTAACTCCGGTTGATGATCCCAGCCATTTTGGCATAGCTGTGCTGGATGAAGAAAATCAGATCATTAAATTCAAGGAAAAACCAGCAGCTTCAGAAGTTTTCAGTAAAATCGCCAACACCGGCACATATATCATGGAACCAGAAATTCTGGATTATATAGATACTGCTGATAAAGGAGAAATTGACTTTTCCAAAGACGTTTTCCCCCCATTAATAGAGAAAAAAGCAGGAATATATGGGTTCATATTTGAAGGTTACTGGAATGATGTGGGAAGACCTAAAACCTATCTGCAAGCAAACTATGATGTTCTCCACCACAAAATAACACCCCCACCCAGTGGTAAGCCTCTGAAAGAAGGTGTTGGTAGATTAGGGCAGATACTGGTGGGAGAACATGTGAAGATACATGAGAATGCGCGTTTAATTGGACCCCTGGTAATAGGGGATGGTTGTATCATAGGAAAAGGAGCCATCGTAGGGAGGGAAACTGTTCTGGGAGAAAATGTGCGCCTGGAAGAAAATTCCACAGTTAAAGGCTCTGTAATTTTTTCAGATAGCATAATTCAAAACAGTTCATATCTCAAGGATTGCATTGTGGATTCCAACTGCCGTATTGAAAGAGGGAGTTTTATTGAAAATGGAGCAGTATTGGGCGGTTCTGTCCGCTTAGGACCCCACAGTAGAGTTGGTTCAGAAAGATACATATCCAATAGTAACGTGATCTTACCCCAATCCATGGTGGACTCAGACTACCCCATTGTAACTTAACCTGTGTCTATTAACCCAATTTAAATTATAATTGATTATATTAATCGTGAAATGGTACTCGAGGAACTTAAAATGTCAAGGTACGTGCAGAATATTAGAGGAGTTGTTAATTTTGAGATCACCAATAAATTCGCCTCTCACCTGGGGACTATTGTAGGGAATTATGTTGGTCCGGAAAAAAGAGTGGTGGTAGGCCGGGATTTGAATGTGCCCTCCCAGATGATCAAAAGATCCATTACCACCGGACTCATGGCTGCAGGTGTCGATGTAATTGACTTCGGAGTTGCCCCCATTCCAGTGATACACTACAGTCGAGAGTTCTACAATGCCAATGTCATGATCACCATTAGTAAATCTCATTTAAGGCCTGAAGATGTGGATATAAAGATATTCAGTGATCATGAAATTCCCCTAGAACAGAGGCATGCTGATAAAGTTTCCTGGAATCAGATAGGTACCCTAAGATATGTTCATGAATACCGGGAAAAATATATTAAAGGAGTTTTGGATGAAATTGACGTATCTGCCATTAATAAGAAATCTTTTTTAATTGTTTTAGACTGTGAAGGTGGTGATATGCCCTTTGCCCCCCAGCTACTTCATAAAATAAATTGTGAAACAGTTTTGATTGGCTGTAATGAAAACACCCTGGAAGGTGATTTCCCTGAACCCAGCCCTAAAAGAATATCACTAGTTTCAGAGCTTACAACCGCCATTGGCGCTGATATGGGTGTTTTACTTGATAACGATCATGACCGGGCTGTTTTCATTGATCAAAATGGGAACATGATCCGGGACCAGACTGTGCTGGGTATCTTCGCCAAATATATTCTGGAAAATAACCCCAATGGCACTGTAGTTTCTTCAGTAGTTGCATCCCAGTCTGTGGATGAAATGGTAATAAAAAATGGGGGAAAAATCATCAAAACCTCGGTTAATACTGTTTTAAACGAGATTGAAGATTCTGAGGCAATATTCGGGGGTGACGAACCAGGGATGTATGTTTTCCCAGAATTTCAGAATTGTTTTGATGCCATCTTTTCGGTTATGAAAATGCTGGAAATACTGGCCAAAAAGGATACCACACTATCCAAACTGGCCCGGGAAATAAAAGAATACAATAGGACGGTTTTCACTATTGAATGTGAACATGACAAGAAGTATGAAGTTATGGACGCATTCAAAACTAAATTCGAATCAGGTGAGGAGATTAACGTGGTGGATGGGGTCAGAGTGGATTTGGAAGATTCATTCATATTGATCAGACCCTCCAGATTCGAACCTTTGATAAGAGTTTACATAGAATCAAAATCAGCAGAAAAATTGCAAAAATTAACTGAATCCGTTCAAACCATGATTGAAAAGGTGTAATATAATTAAAAGACGTAAGATGATGATTGAATGGCCTAATTTGATTGAAAGGGTGTAATGATTTCTAATGAGTTACCATATTAAATATTCCATTATACTGGTCATGAAACGTCTTTTGGATGGTGTTTAGATGAATCTTCCCAATCAGAAAAAGATTTTAGAGTTTTTAAAGGATAAAAATTTTATTGTAGCCTCTAACAGAGGCCCGGTGGAGTTTTACAAAAAAAATAGTGAAATAGAGATGAAAAGAGGGGCCGGAGGTCTTGTTTCCACATTGCTCCCCCTCATGGAAACCTTAAACGGTGTCTGGATTGCCAGTGCCATGACTCTGGGAGATGTGGAAGTGGCCAAACAGTTCCCTGATAATCGAGTTCCCATTCCTGAAGGTAATCCCCAGTTCTGGGTCCCATTTGTGGTGGTGGACAGGCACCGTTATGAAGATTATTACAGCATAATAAGTAATCCACTTCTCTGGTTTGTACAACACTACATGTGGAACAATCCCTACACCCCAGATATTGATGATGAGATGCACAATGCATGGGAACAGGGTTACGTGTACCTCAATAGGAAGTTTGCAGATAAAATTCTTTCAGAAAGCAAGAGGAATGAAAAAGAACCACTGATAATGTTACAGGATTATCATTTATATTTGTGCCCTACCTATATCCGTGAAAAACTTAAAAAAACCTTTTTAAGCCAGTTTATTCACATACCCTGGCCTCAAACTGAATATTTCAGCATTATACCAGAGTACATGCGGAAATCAATTGTGGAGGGGCTTTTATCCAACAACCTTCTGGGATTCCATATACCCCGCTATGTTACCAATTTCCTTCAGGCCTGTGAAAAATACGCAGATGAGGTGA